>JBAZFK010000005.1:0-66499 GCA_041653395.1 Candidatus Nanoarchaeia archaeon | reverse complement strand
TACTTGCGATGTATCCCATGAGTTCAATGGCTGGTTAAAACTGGAAGCTCCCTGAAACATATACATTATAGTTGTTACTTTTGATATATTAAAAGAGCTAACATTTCCATTAAAGCTGCTGGCTCCACTGAACATATATGCTGCTGTTGTTAAGCTTGATGTATCCCATCCTGTTATGTTTTGATTGAATGATGATGCTCCCATAAACATTTCATCCATATTGGTTACAGATGAAACATCCCAAGTATTAATACTTGGTATTGTTGTTAAGCTTGAACATCCATAAAATGCAAACTCAAGCACTGTTGTTCCTGTAAGATTTAAAGTATCATTTGCAGTTATTATTAAATTTGAGCACCCTAAGAAATATCTTCCTGTATTTCCTAATCTTAAATTTCCCCATTGAGAAATTTCAAGTATTTTAAGCTTGTCTCCTCCATCATTAACTTCCCAACCATTAATTATCCCACTAATATTAACATTATAAACTCCTTCGATTAAATAAGTATGAGTTAATTCTTCTTGATTCCAAGTAGTTATAGTATCGTTACTTCCATCACCCCAATAGACAGTGAAGTTATAAGTTCCTGATGAAATTAATGGCAGTTTAATTTGATTGCTATCGCTTGAACCTGAACTGGTTAATGTTGTATCCCAATTGGATGAAAAATATATTGGTGCTTCGCAGTCTTCGCTGCAGCTTAATTCATCCTCCCATGCTTGGCATACTCCATCTCCGCAGTGGCATGTTCCTTCATCAAATGCTCCGTTGCAGCAATAATTGGTTGAGTTATAAAAATCATCTTCTGATTCATCGTCTCCACAGCAAGGATAATTACTTCCATTGTAAGAGCCAGTGAACCAAGTGTTGGCGGAATTATTTGCCAAACAATACGCTGATGATTCATCGGGATCATGTTCAACATAAATAGTTAAAGCTTCGCTTTCTTTCCAAGTTGAATTTAAAATTCCATTGCTAATTAAGCATTTGAATTTCCATGAACCCTCAGCTGAAGTGATATTATTTAATAAATAATTCTGATTATCATGGTTACCTGTAATGTTTCCTGAGCTGTTTAGTCCTTCATTAAGCAACCATTCATAATAATAAACTGATTCAATTGATACATTATATACTGTTGCTTGGCAATAACCTAACAAGTGAGTATTGTTTTCTATGCTTGCCAAAATAACTCTTGGAGTATAATCTAATATAAATCCTGAATATTCATTATTCTTATTAGCAGGGCTAATGTCAGTCACTGATTTTCCATTGTTGTAAATAATCTTAATCTCTAAATCCTCATTAGCTAATTGAGTAATATAATCAATTTCCATTAATTCTCCTGGCTGAATTGGATTATCAAGAGTAAAATTTAACAGTTCACCATTGACAAAAACTATAACTTCATTAACTGGATTAGTACCATCATTTCTAATAATTGCTTTAGAGCCTGTGATTGAGACTAAATTAAGCCTTGAATTGTCAGCTCCAGGATAATTATCTAAATTGCCCTGCGATTCTAATTCCAAAACATTGGAAGTAATGAAAAAGAAAGCTGAAACGCTTGCAACAATAGTAATTAAGACTAATAAGATAACACTGACAACTGGAGTTATTGATTTCATTGTATAATAAAAGTATGGCTTAAATCTTTAAAAATTTACTTCTGATAACCTGTCTGGTTTAAATCATGCTTATACATTGGCCAAATATTATTAGCAGCGCTTGCTCCTGTTTTGTAGATGTTTAGTATTCTGCTTCCTATAGGGAAATCAACTAATTCCAAATAACCATCATTGTTTATGTCATCAGCGCTTGTTTGCGGACCAGTAGCCCAGCTTTCAGGGTAGCTATAAAGAAGTTCTCCTAAATAATTAATGACCTTGAAATAATCGCTTTCCTGAACCACTATTTCCAAGCCATCATTGCTGCTATCTAATTCAAGCAATAATGGATACATTCCTGCAAAAGATTTAGCCACATAATCTGTTAATACATTGCCATTTTTGTCAAGTATCACTACATGATCATAAACTGCCTGATTGTTAAAATCACTATAATTGCTTAAGGATAAAACAACTTCATTGTCACCATCCCCATTAACATCCCCTATTGAGACTGTTTTTGCAGTCAAATCATCAGGATTCCAGTAGCTATAATTGTAATCACCATTGTTCCAAATCCAGCTGTAATTCCATAAATAATCAAAAGTGCTGTTAACAACAAACATAGTCATAACTATTGGAGTAGTATTAGTCACATAAACAGTTTCAAGCCCTGAATTGTCATTCAATTCACCTACAGTTGGAGAAATATGAAAAGATGCGGATTCTCCGTAATTAATAGTTCTAAGCCTATTGCCTGAAGAATCAATCATTGAAATATTATTAATTCCTGCATATAATATTTCTAAACCTGGAGTGCTTAAATCAATATCTTCAACTACTGGAGTGACTATTCCTGAATAAAGTTGCGGGCATTCAGTGTTGTATGAGAAAAACTCCCAAATTAAACCCCCAGTGTTATTGTAAGCAGTTATTCCTCCGCAATAATAGTTTATTATCTCTAAACCAGCTGATTCATTAATATCAGAGACTGCAAGCCCTCCCCTAGTGCCAGGAGAAGAAAAATTCAACTCCATTTGCAAAGACTCATTAAAAATATAAATTCTATAATAATCTTTTGTTACTAGCTCGTTGCTTCCGTCAAGATCATAATCTGCAAGATAAGAAAAAATTGGATCATATGAGGGATAACTAATGTTTGCCAAGTAATCTCCTTCGCTTGAAAAAATAAAATAAGAGCTATTATCTCTGTCATGAATAATTATTTCCTTGCCGCTGGAGGCTGGAATAAAATCCCCAACCATTCCAGTGATATAATACCAATCAAAAATGCTTCCTAAATTATAATCAATTGTCTTATAATTTTTAACAATATTAACTGAGTAATTGTATTCTTTATTCATATTAATAGCACTTAAGCATGTAATGTTTGCAACATAATCTCCTCTACCTAAAGGAGTGATAAAATTGTAGCTCGCGCTTGAAGCTGAAAGACTCATTTCATAATTTTGGCTGTTTATATTAAGAATGCATCTTGCTGAACTGTTAAAATTAATTAAATCATACGAAACTGATTGGTCTTCATTGGTTAAGAACTCTGAAGCGCTTGTTCTGGCGCCTAAGTAAGTTGAAGTGCATTGGTTATTATAGCATACTCCTTCAGCTTCCCCTCTGGTATTGCTGGAATCGCAATATTTTCCCTCGCTAGAATTGTAAACTCCTGCGCTGTCAAAATAAGCGCTTCCCGAACCTCCAATTCTAAATCCTAATACATACTGGGAAGGCTGTGCACTAAAAAGTTCTAAGTAATCGCTTTCAGGGAACACTTCAACAAGATTCCACACATTCTCAGCATAACCACTTAAGCATTTAACAAAAACACCACCCCCTTGAGTTGTATTGCACATTTCAGTCAAATCATCACTGCCTAATATTACATAATAAATTGCGTGCTCTCCTCCGTCAAAAAATGCAGCAATAAATGACTCTGATGAAGCATTAGTTCCATTTATTCTGAAAGCAAAACTTCCTGCATCTGAAACGAGTTGAAAAACTCCTGGCTGAACCCCTAAATCTCCTGCGTTATTTTCAATATAAACAGAGTTAGTTCCAGAAAAAACAGTATCAGTGCTTATTTCAACAGTTTCTCCATAAGTAGTAACAGTCCAATTGTCCAAACCTTGCTCAAAATCAGGATTAATTAAATAGTTAGAGCCAAAACTGGAATTGCATCCGCAGGTAAGATCATCAAGCAATGAAAAGATTAATTTATCACTCCAATCAACAACTGTGTTTCCTGCTCCGCAAGCATCGTAAAAAATATCTGGGGTGCTGTCAAAGCCTGAAGCTGGAGTGTTCTTGTCAGCAGGGCTTACTCCTTGGGCAATTTTTCCCCTGTTATAAATAAGCTTTATATCCAAATCCTCACCAGCAGCCTGAGTAAAATAATCAATCTCCCTTAACTCACCCGGCAAAAGAGGAGAGTCTAAAGTGTAGTTGAACAATTCGCCATTAATGAAAACAATAACCTCATTCACTGGGCTGGAGCCGTCATTCCTGACAATTGCCTTGCTTCCTGTTATGCTCACTAAATTAAGCCTTGAGTTGTCAGCTCCAGGATAATTGTCTAGATTACCCCTAGACTCTAGATTTAAAACACTGGAATTGATGAAAAAATAAGCTGAAACGCTGGCAACTATAGTAATTAAGACCAATAAGATAACACTAATTATTGGAGTGATAGTTTTCATTAAACATTTTTATCAATTGCTTATTTAAATAAATTAGTAATTAACTAATTTCCAAAAGATATTAAAATCTTGGAAAATTTGCTAATAGTATGTATTCAAAGGAAGTTTTGGAGCAGTTGAAAAAGAAAAAAATAGGGATTCTTGACATTATTGAGGTTAAAAAAGGAAATGAAGCTTTCAATGGAACATTAATCAACAGGCCTGATTATTTGAAAGAAGAGACAATTATTCTTAAATTAGACAATGGTTACAATATTGGAATCAATATAAAAAACATTGATGAAATTAAGCTAGTAAAAAAAGCCTCCAATCCTAAGGAAGAAAAAACGAAAAAAATGGCATTAAAAAAGGGATTCATCAGTATCCTGCACACTGGAGGAACCATTGCGAGCAAAGTGGATTACAGAACTGGAGGTGTGGTGTCTAGATTTAATCCTGATGAATTAATTGGAATGTTTCCAGGGCTTATGAAATACGGGCCAATTAACAGCTTGTTCATGGGAAACATGTTCAGTGATGATATGAGGTTTGCTCACTATAAAAAAATGGCAGAGTTTGTAAAATCCGAGATTGCTCTAGGAAGCAAAGGAATAATAATTACTCATGGCACTGACACAATGGCTTATACTAGCGCAGCATTATCATTTATCTTAAACAACATTCCTGTGCCAGTATTATTGGTTGGCGCCCAAAGAAGCAGCGATCGGCCAAGCAGCGATGCTGAAATGAACATTGTCTGCGCAGCCAAGTTCATAAGGAATACTGATTTTTGCGGAGTCGCAATCTGCATGCATAATTCAAGCAGCGATGATGCCTGCTCAATAATAAGGGGAGTTAATGCTAAAAAGCTTCATTCAAGCAAAAGGGATGCTTTCAAGCAAATAAACGACGACTTGATTGCAAAAGTTGAATATTTAGATGATGACGTCACTTTTTTTAATGAATACACTAGCAAAAAAGAGCTGAGAGCTGAATTTGAAGTATTGCCAAAAATGGAAGAAAAAGTGGCTATTATAAAAATTCACACTAACATGTTTAGTGATCATTTCGCATTTTTTAGAGAAAAAAAATATAAGGGTTTAATCATTGAAGGAACAGGGCTAGGCCATTGCCCCATAAGCGAGATTGACTCCTTAACTAAAGAGCATGATTTAATCAGGCAAGAGATTAAAGCCTTAATTGACAGCGGATGCGTTGTTGCTATGTGCTCTCAGACAATTAACGGAAGAGTTAACATGAATGTTTACAGCCCAGGAAGGGATTTATTGAATTATGGAGTAATAAGCAGTGAAACAATGACTGCTGAAACAGCATTTGTTAAGATGGCATGGCTACTAGCTAATCACCCTAAAAAGATTAAGGAATTAATGGGCACTAATCTTAAAGGAGAGATTAAAAAGAGGCTAGTAAAATGAAATGCGGACTAGAACTGCATGTGCAGGTTAATAGCTCAAAATTATTCTGCAGATGCCCATGCCAGGATGACACTAAAAACAAGCCAGATTATGTTATAAAAAGGAAGCTGCACGCTGTCAAAGGAGAAACTGGAAGCATTGACCTAGCTGCAAAAAAAGAAGAGGAAAAAAATAAGATTGTTAAATATAATTGCTTTTATGAAAACACCTGCTTAGTTGACATTGATGAAGAGCCTCCAAGAGAAATAGATGAATACTCCCTTAAAACAGGGCTTGAAATTGCAATATTATTAAACATGAAACCTGTTGATGAGCTGCAAATCATGAGAAAATTAATAATTGACGGAAGCGCTGTAGCAGGCTTTCAAAGAACAGGGCTGCTCGCAACTAACGGATGGATTGAAACAAGCCAAGGAAAAGTGAGGATTGCCTCATTATGCATTGAAGAAGACAGCGCTAAAAGAGTTGATGACAACACTTTTTCGCTGGAAAGATTAGGAATACCCTTAATTGAGATAGCAACTGAGCCTGACATTAAAAACCCTATGCATGCAAGGGAGGTTGCTGAAAAAATAGGAATGATTGCCAAATTCACAGGAAAAATAGTGAAAGGAATTGGAAGCATACGCCAAGATGTAAATGTCTCAATACCTTTAGGCGCAAGAGTTGAAATAAAGGGTGTTCAGGACTTAAGCTTAATGCCTAAATTCATAGAAAATGAGATTAGTAGGCAAGAAAACTTGATAAAAATTAGGCAGGAATTAAAGAAAAATAAAGTGAAATTAAATGACTATAAAGATGTTAGCAAAGTATTTTCAAACACTGCTTGCAATTTTTTAAAAAACCAGACAATTTACGGCTTTAAATTAAGCAACGCTTCAGGGATTTTAGGAACTAAAATCCAAAAAGATAAAACTTTCGGAAAAGAGATAGCTGAGCACTTAAAAGTGGGATTGTCAATCAATGGCTTGCTTCATAAAGATGAGCTGCCAAACTATGGAGTCAGCATTAATGAAGTTAACAGCGTCATTAAAGCGCTTGAATGCAAAGACAAGGATAATTTTATCCTAATCTCAACCAATAGCGAGAAAATAATCTCTGCCGAGAAAATAATAATGGAATTCTTAAAAGCAATATCTGAAGAGATAATAAAGGAAGTGAGAGCTCCTAATCATGCTGACGCAACTAATTCTTACTTAAGGCCTTTGCCTAGCGGACAAAGAATGTACCCTGAAACTGACGTGCCAGTAATAAGAATACAGCAAGAAATGATTGCTGACATAATAGCTAATATCAGCAAAACCCCTGAAGAAAAATATGCTTGGCTGAAATCAACAGGGCTTAATGATGAATTAAGCTCCCAATTATTAAAAAGCGACAAATTATCACTTTATGAATTAATTATTGACAAAACTAATGCTGACAATACCACTGCTGCTTCAATAATACTGATGAACCCTGCTGAGAAAATAGGCAAAGAAAACCTGATACTTTTGTTCAAATTGCTTGAAGAGGAGAAAATCTGCAAAGAATCATTGCCATTAATCATTGAAAGAATGCTAAAAAAAGAGAATATTAAAAGCTTAATTGCTGAATATAAGCAGTTAAGCCCTAAAGAGTTAAAGTTAAAAATAAGAGCAATTATTGATAATAATAAAGAGTTGCTTAAAAATGAGAACGCTTTTGGGATACTAATGAAAAAAGCGCTAGAGCAATTAAGAGGAAAAGCTGATGCTGGACTCATAAGCAAAGTGGTAAAACAGGAGTTGAGAATAAATGATTAAAATAAGCGGAAATGAAGTAATAGTTGAGCAGGACTCAAAAAAGGACTATAACAAGTTCTTATGGGAAGTGCTTGATTTAATGTCTAACAAGTTCACAATACTTGCATTTAACAAGAAAAAATCCAAATTCAACTATGAAAAAATGGAAAAAATGAAGCTAGGAAGCGACGAAATATTATTAGCTCAATGCGACTCAAACGCTGACTATATCAAAGCAATAAATGAACTAAGCGACAACTTAATCTTTGACTTCTATATTACTGTTAATGCCTCACTTAACACTATTAAATCAATGATTGAAGAAAACGGAGAGTTTAGCATTGACTGGCACTTGGCTACTTTCCCTAAAACTTTGCACATTGAAGAGAATGAATTCAGGATTAATCTTGACACATTCAGCAACTACGCTTTCCAGATTGAAAGAATAGTTGCAAGGTTTAATAAATGAATAAGAAAGAGTTGGAGATTAAATTATCATTCATTAAAGATTTCCTTGATAAAAAACCCTCCTTAGAGCAGTACACTACCCCTTCAAGCATTGCTGCTGACTTATTATGGACTGCTTACATGAATGATGACCTCACTACTAAGACTATTATTGACGCTGGATGCGGCAATGGCATTTTAGGAATTGGAGCTTTAATGCTTGGCGCTAAAAAAGTAATCTTTATAGACATTGACCCTAGCGCAATTAAAGCAACTAATGAAACCCTTAGAGAATTAAAATTAAATAATTTTGAAGTTGTTAACTCCAACATTTTTGACTACAACGGAAAAGCAGATGTGTTAATCACTAACCCTCCTTTTGGCGTGCAAACTAAAGACAGCGACAAAGAGTTCTTGATGAAATGCTCAAAGTTATCTAACACTATCTACCTTATTTACAAAGGGGACGGCTTGAAAATCTTGCAAAAATTATTCCCTGAAAAAAATGTTGAAGTGATTAAGCAGGATGAGTTATTATTAAAAAACCAGTTCAGGTTTCACACTAAAAATAAAGCGAAGACTAAAATAATCTTGGTAATCATTAAATAGCACTAAATACTCCGCCAACGCATTGGTAAATTCCATTATTGAAAATATCAGCTGCCCCGTCATCGCCGCAGCAAGCGCTAAAACCTGAAAAATCAAGTTTGTACAAGCAGCCATTGTAAACACCTGCAATTATTACGCTGCCATCTGAACTCATAGAAACAGTACTCCAATATTTATTTTCAGCAACGCCCGTTGGAATCAATTCAAAATTTATCCATTTATAATTAAAGCTTATGCATAATGACTCGCTTTCATCTGGATTTTAAATTACTAAAGTCATATTTTTTGGAAGTGACTGACTTGCTGCATCAGCGGTTATGCATTCAAAAACCACTGTATTTCCTGAAGAGTAATAGTTGCTTGGAAGCATGCTGACAAAATCATTTTTGTTCCAATAATAAGAATTATTTACAAAATTATAGTTTCCTGTTACGAAGACTGGCACATTGCTCTGTCCTCCTGAGCTTCCGTTGCCTAACTGGCCATAAGTATTGTAACCCCAGCAAACTTTGCTCCCATTTATAAGCACTCCGCATGCATGAGAGTTTCCTGTGGCAATTTGAGAGAAATTATATCCTGTTCCTGCAATAACTGGAGAGTTAGTGCTCTCTGTTCCGCCGTTGCCAAACTGGCCGTAACCATTATAACCCCAGCAAGCAGCGCTAGAATTAATCAATAAACCGCAAGCATAATATTTAGAAACACTTATAGAAACGAACCTGTAACCTCCATTGACAAGGACTGGCGTACTGGAACTGCTGCTACCTCCATTGCCTAATTCACCATCTTCTCCATAACCCCAGCACACAACACTGCCATTAAGTAATACTCCGCAAGTGAATTTATAACCAGTGTTTATTGAAGCGAACTTGTAGTTTCCAGTTACGAAGACTGGCACATTGCTCTGTCCTCCTGAGCTACCATTACCTAATTGGCCATACTCATTCAAACCCCAGCACACAGCACTACCATTAATTAATATTCCGCATGAATGGCTTCCTGTTCCAGGACCATTATTCTGCGAAACAGAGATACTTGAAAAATTATAGCCTCCAGCTACAAAAACTGGCACTGAACTGCTTAATGAAGTACCATTTCCTAATTCACCATATATTCCATAACCCCAGCACACAGCGCTGCCATTAAAGAGAACTCCGCAGGAGTGATAACCTCCCATTCTTAAATCACTGAAATTATAGCCTCCGCTGACAAAAACTGGCAAGTTACTATAACCTGTTCCTCCATTGCCTAACTGGCCGTAATTATTGTAACCCCAGCACACAGCGCTAGCATTCCCTAAAATCCCGCACACACTGAGTGTATTGCTGCTTACCTTAGTAAAATTGTAACCTCCACTTATAAAAACAGGGTCATTGCTGCTGTCATCTAAGCCATTGCCTAACTGACCATATCCTCCCTCTCCCCAGCACACAACACTGCCATTTTCGAGAACATCACAAGAGTGCCTTTCTCCAAGAGAATAACTTGACTGCTTAAAGTTTATATTATTAATAATGCTTGCCCCGTTAACTTTCCAAGTGAAATTATACTTCAATAAGTCATTGTTATAATTGCTTGTGATATTGCAGTACCCTTTTAAGCCGTAGCTGAATTCAACAATGCTTGCATTGTTAGCTGAAGGCACAGGCAAATTAATTTCCTGACTCATCCATCCTGAATAATCCCCTAAATAATCCTTGACTCTGCAGCTGAAAATCAAAAGCCCACCTTGCAGGTAATAATAATTATCAAGACTTACCTGACTTACAAGCAAATTTTTGTTATTATAATAATTAGGAGCACTGAAATTGTGAGCTCCTGAAACGAACATAGGCACTGCACTTATGCCCCCTGAACTGCCGTTGCCAAACTGGCCATTGCCATTATAACCCCAACAAGCAGCGCTTCCATTAGCCATTACTGCACATGAAAAATCATTCACTGCCCCTGAATTTATTACACTAAAATTGTAACCTCCATTTACGAAGACTGGCACGCTGCTTTGCCCCCCAGAGCTGCCGTTGCCTAACTGGCCGTAATAATTGTCACCCCAACAAACTGCTGAATTATTCGCAAGCACTCCGCAAGTAAAAATATTTCCAGCAGAGATATCAATAAATGAATAATTCCCATTAACAAAGACAGGTATATAACTTTCGCCAATTTCACCATTTCCTAACTGGCCATGATTATTATAACCCCAGCAAACAGCGCTTCCATTAGTCAATATTCCGCAAGTATGCTGCCATCCAGCGCTGATTGCTCTGAAAGAGTATTCTTCACTGATAAATATTGGAACATAACTGAAGCTTGCTCCAGTTATGCCTAATTGGCTGTAATAATTAGAGCCCCAGCACATCGCACTTCCATTAATTAATATTCCGCAAGTGTGATACATTCCCGTGCTGATTTCCAAAAATTCATAATTCCCGCTTACGAAAACTGGCATATTGCTGCCTGATTCTCCTCCATTTCCTAAATCCCCATAATCTCCATCACCCCAGCAAACAGCGCGCCCATTAGTCAAGATTCCGCAAGTATGCTCTAATTTTATGCTGCTTAACTCTTTGAAAACATAATTTCCTCTTACAAAAACTGGAACATGACTTTCTGAATTGCCTCCATTGCCCAAATGCCCATTGCTTCCACTTCCCCAGCACATCACGCTTCCATTAGTGAGCAAGCCGCATGAATACTCATCTCCTGAAGCAATTTCTGAAAAATTGTAGCCTCCGCTTACATAGACTGGCACATTGCTTAAAGTCGTATCTCCAGTGCCTAACTGACCATAATCGTTTCTGCCCCAGCACATCGCACTGCCGTTCTCCAATAAGCCGCAGGAATTATATTTACTGGAAGTTATGGAATTATGCCTGAACATGATGCCACTAAGAAATATTTCACCATTCTTTGACCAATTATATTCATAAGCTAATGTTTCAAGTTCATTGCTGCTTGAAGCATTGCAATATCCTCTTAATCCATAGTTAAAACTAACAATACTTACATTGTTAATAAATACAAAAATACAGTCTTCGCTGCAGCTTAATTCACTCTCCCATGCTTGGCATACTCCATCCCCGCAATAGCAACTTCCTGTATTAAAGGCTCCGTTGCAGCAATAATTTGTTGAGTTGTAAAAATCATCAGTTGCTTCATCATCCCCGCAGCATGGACCCTTAGTTCCAGTTATGCCTGTGTTTAAACTAATAAGTAAATGGTCAATTTTATAGTAATCATTTTGAAAATGCGTAAATGCTGCATCTAAGTCACCATCATTATCCAAGTCGCCAACAGCTATTGCATAAGTTGAGTTGCTTAAGCCATAAAGAGTGCTTGAGCCAAACGTGCCATCACCATCATTAAATGAAATCATGAAATTATTTGATAATTGAGTTGTTGCAAGAACATCTAAGTCACCGTCATTATCCAAATCTCCAAGAGTTATGTAAGTGGGCGCGTAATCAAAATCGTATTCAACATCCTCTGCAAAACTGCCCGCACCATCTCCCAAGCAAACGCTGAAACTATCAGAACCATTATTTGATGCTATAATATCCAAGTCACCATCTTTATCTAAGTCTCCAATCCCTAATCCAATAGGGTTAGTTCCTACATTTAAAGTATTTAAAGACCCAAAAGTCCCATCTCCAACACCTAATCTGTACCTTATGCTATCAGAATTAGAATCAGCATTAATAACATCAAGATTGCCATCAAAGTTTAAATCAGCGAGCTTCAAATCACCTGCTCCTCCCAAATCACTCCAATCATCATCATAGCTTAAGCTTCCAGTGCCATCATTCAAGAAAACACTGATGTCATCATCAAAGTAAGTGCTTGCAATAACATCCAAGTCACCGTCATTATCTAAATCTCCAACTATGCTCTTCCAAGGCCAACTAATCTCAACATAAGAATCATAAGTGAATGTTCCGTCACCATCATTCAAGTAAACATCCAATTCACTACCCCCATAATTAACTATTAAAATATCATTGTAACCATCATTGTTAATGTCAGCAATGCTTAAATCAACAATATTGCCATCAACAACGTAAACAGTTGTTCCTGAAAAAAGCCCATCTCCATCATTAAACAAAACCCTGAAAACAGCATCAGTGTATGAAACATCGTACTGGTTTAAAACAACAATGTCCAAATCACCATCATTATCAAAATCTGAAAGCTCTACATCAATAAGCACTGGACCCAACCCATAAGAAACATCATCTTCAAAACTGACTGGATTCTCAAACCAAACATTGCCATTTAATTCACAAACCCCTTTTCCGCTTGAGTAATCATAATAGTCCCCATAATTGTCTTCAGTGTACAAATTATCTTCATCATAGATTACTCCTCCATAACTGCATAAGTAAGAATTGTTGTGGAAAACATCATTTATTCTGTCATCTCCGCAGCAAGCGCCATTGTTTCCAGTTATGCTTCCGCTAAACCAAGTATTTCTTGAATTATTAGATAAGCAGTAAATAAGAGTGTCATCTGGCTCGTTGCTTCCTGATTCTCCCACTATTACTGCTGCGCTTAGCTTCCATGAAGAATTATAAGTACCATTTCCTATTAAGCATTTGAATTTCCATGAGCCTTCAGCTGAAGTGATATTGCTTAATAAGTAGTTCTCATTGTCATGGTTGCCTATAGCGCTTCCTGAGCTGTTTAGCTCTTCATCAAGCAGCCATTCATAATAATAAATTGACTCAATTGATGCATTATACACTGAGGCTTGGCAGTAGCCTAATAATTGAGTAGTATTATCCACAATGCTTGCCAAAACAACAACTGGAATAGTTGCTGTGACAAATCCTGAATCATTAGTGTTGGCTGCTGCAGGGCTAGTGTAGCTAACAGTTTTTCCAATTCCATAAAATATTATCAGCTCCAAATCCTCTCCAGCTAATTGGGGCGAAAAATACATCTCAGCAGCCTCGCCTCCTGGAAGGGCTGGATTAAAGGTGTAATTGAACATTTCGCCATTTAAAAAAACAATAACTTCGCTGATTGAGCTTTTTCCATCATTTTTAATGATTGCCTTGCTGCCTGACAAGCTTATAATGCTTAGTTTTGAATTATCAGAAAAGGCGGTGTTAAGATTAATGCCACCTTCCAAATCATTCATTGTTGAAGTTATGAAAAAATAAGCTGACACGCTGGCAAAAACAGTAATCAGGATTAATAAAACAACACTTATAATAGGAGTTATTGCTTTCATTATAGATTTTTAAATAAACTAAGCATTTAAATAAGTTTTTTAAAACTGAATTTTTAATTCTTTTAGCTCAGTTTTGAATTGAGTGTATTTGACTTTTGCCAAGTCAAACATTTTTTTGCTTGCCTTCACTGAATCACTATCAGCGTACTTGTCTGACAAATAGATTACTTCCTTAATGCCTGATTGAATTATCACTTTCGCGCACTCGTTGCATGGAAACAAGGCTACAAAGATTTTGGCATTCTTTAAATTCTTGGTTGCATTCAAAATAGCATTAACTTCAGCATGAACAACATAAGGGTACTTTGTATCATTCGGGCTGCTTGAAGTGTTGCACCAAGGTAACTCATCATCACTGCAGCCAATAGGGAAGCCGTTATAGCCAATGCCTACAATCTTATTAGAATCATCAATTATGCATGCCCCAACTTGAGTGTTAGGGTCCTTGCTTCTCATGCTGGACAATAATGCTATGCCCATAAAGTACTCATTCCAAGAGATATAATTTGCCCTTTTGTCAGATTTCATTGAATATTAGGATTAAATTTCAAATTATAAATCTTGCTTTCTCCACCTTATTTTCCTTTCATTATTTCATAAGGAATATTTTTCTTTTCAAGCAATTTAGTGTCAATTAAGCCGTATTTTATAACTGATTCTGCATAAACCCTTTTTTTGCCCATCAAATCTATGAGTTCATCAAAAGGCCTGAAAAAAGTATTGTATTCATCACCTGCAAGGTTTTTTTTCTCAACTATTATTTGCATTACAAGAATCATTGCTGCTGAAAAGCTGCCCACAATAATATTATATAATGGGTCGTTTCCTTTAAATGCATAGATGGAGAAAACAGAAATAATCAAAAGAACATAAATTAGTAAGTATACTCTTGTGCTTCTGCTTTTTTTATAAAGAATTTTCTGGGATTCGCGGCTGTCCTGAACTGATTTTAAATAATCATAGATTGAAGTGATTTCACTCCCATAATTCAATGAGAATAAGTAATCAACTATTTTGTAAAATTTGCTGTCTGATTTATGGTATTCCCTGTATTCGAAGCTATAAATTTCTTTTATATAGCCATAGATTAAATCAGAGATTTTAGAGAGCAGTTTTGGCCACTTATTTCTATAGTATAAATAAAGCAATTTCCATGATGAAGATTCTATCATTGTCTGCTCTCCAATGCTGGATTCCGTATCCTGCATTTTTGTCAAATAATAAGCGGACAGTATTCCATAGACAAAGAAAAGCGCTCCGATTATTTCGCTATAATCACTTATTGAGTTTGTTCCTTTGATTAAAAAAGCTGCCAAGATGCAAATAAGTATAAGAACTGTAAAATTAATCATTCTTTTGTAAGCTAGCTTCATCTTAGAGTATAACAATGGATAATTTAAATAATTATTTATAAATCTTTTAAAAAAATTAATTGAATATGACTTTTTTTTTATAAAAAGGAGTATTACTCAGTTAAGTCAAAGATTGAATAGATTAAATAATGGTCTGACAATTCTTTTGTGATATTTATTGAGTATACTCCTGATTGAATGAAATAGTTGTAAAACTCTTGGTTGGTCATTATATTATCATAGGTGCAGTCACTGCTTGACACTGTTGTGTCTTCATTAATAGCCCAGTGCCAATCCTTGAAGTCATTGCCTCTTTTATAATATGCGCAGTCAGCATTCAAATCCCCTAAGACTATTATATTGCCTTCGTTGGCAATTAAGGCTTCTAAATTGCTTATCTCACTATATGCATTATCAGGCTTCACATGGATGCCGTAGATTGTAAAATTAATATTGTTGTAATTAAAGTCTAATTTAATTGGAGGCCTTTCAAAGCCAGTAATATTTTCTAGATTATAGTCTGTGTAATTAATTAATGTGAATTCTTTACTATATAGTAAATAATACTGCTCTTTGCTTGAAGTAGTCCCAGCCCTTGAGGAATTAAAGCAATTATAAGACTCATTGAATAATTCGCACAATCTTGCTAGGGCTGAGCCATCCGCATCCCTTAATTCCTGCAAGAAAACAATATCAAATTGCGAGATAATTTCTTGGTATTGCAGCATTATTGTTTCATTGCCTGCTTTCTTGTCACCAAACACATTCAGATTCCATGAGGCAATGCTTACTGGACTCTTAGGAGAGTAGTCAATTAATGAAAAAGCTAGAGCAACAAGGAGTATTATAAAAAACAGGATTAATGATTTGTCAATATTCATTTAATAAAAATCATTAATCAATGTTTTAAATTAATTATTGTTCTGCTAATGAAATCTTTCTAAGCTCTTCCTTGAGTAGTTCAATTATTGCGTTCAAGTGAGCTGGCACGAATTTGATTGTTCCAGCCTGCTCATGGCCTCCGCCGTCAACATTTGCCTGAGGAAGTTTCTGCCTTAAAGTTTCAATTATTTTGCTTACTGGAAAGACTGGCTTAGTGGCCCTGATAATTATCATATCCGAAAGATACCCTATTGTTAGTACAGCATTCTCTCTGTCTTTTGCAACAGTGTCATGTATTAATCCGAGTACTTTTCCGGGTGTTGGGTAAGTGAACCTTAAAGTGTATTTTTCCAAATCAATATAAGAGAATGTTATTCCGTTAATTTCGATTGTCCTTAAATAAGGCAGAGTGCTTTGCAGTTGCGTTTCAACGCCTTTCCTTACCTCTTCATTGATTAATTCAACGAGCTTAGGATTAGAATACAATTCATCTATCACTCCTTCTCCTGAATCAAACCTTAAATTGTAAGCCATGAAATCAATTGCAACTCCTATTTTTCCCAGCTCTTCCCTTGATTTATTTGATTCCTTAATATAATTCTCAGTTTCTTGTATTACACATCTATCAGAGATTGCTGCAACAGCAGGCATTGGCTTATTTTCAAACTCTTCACTGATAAATCTTGCCAGCTCGTAGCATAGCATTCCAGCGCTTGTCTGACTGTCAAGCCCGAACAAGTAAGGATTTAAATGCATTGACAAATATTCGCACACCAAAGATTTTCCATTATTAATTATCACAGGATTATGATGGTCTATTACTATGCATTCATAATTCATTGATTTCAATAATTTGAATGCAAAAACATCTTCAGGAGTTGAGCCGTTGTCTAGCACTAGTATCAGGGGCTTTTTTTGGCCGTGGCTTATAACCCTTTCTGAAAGCACCATATCCCTAAAAACATCAGTTGTTTCATAAAAAGGAGCCTTGCTCGGATTCCTGTACAAATTATAGTCAGGATTAAGCCCTGTTTTTTCAATCAAAGCAGTGCATGCTTTCTCAATGCTGAGTCCTGCAGTTATTCCATCAGAGTCATTATGGTGCCTTATAAGTATTGGCTGGCTGTCAAAAACTGCTTTCCTTATTCTTTTGGCAATTTTTAAGAATGCTGGCTTCATTTTCTCATACCTTTCAGAGTTAATGCTAAAATCAGTTCTTTTTGGCTCGCTAATCTTGTCAATTATCTCATCAAAATCAACTGACACTTTCTTTATTTTATTTATTTCCAGCTGCATTTGCCCAGCCCTTATTGACACGTAGCCTTCAACACTTAAGATGTCATCAACATCATAGTCTGAAGTTTTTATCACTCCATCAATTGCTTTGTTTCCGTCAGTCAATGAAAATATTACAGGCCCTGGCACTGATTTCCTGAGCACTTTCACAGTTCCTTTATAGTAATCACCTTCGTTTACTTTGGATAAGTCTTTTTGAGCATCTTGATTAATGCCTCTATATTCATTTCTGTTTTCTCTCAATTTTTTTCACCTTTAAATTTTTCTTATAACCTTTAATCTAAGAATTTGTTAATTAAACATTCGTTAGTCGGTATAATTCAGAAATAGTATTAGCTTTTTGTTTTTATAAACTTTTAGAATTCCTCTTCAGGCTCTAATAAATCAATAAAGCAATGGCCTAGGCAGGTTCTGCCCTTCATTAAATAGTCTTTGCTAAGAATTTTGGCTTCATATTTTTTTATTTTATCAGAATCGAATGAGTATTCATTTAATAGTTCTTGCTTTCCAAAAAGAGCATTGATTGTCTTATAAAAAGCTGCCAAAAACTCGTCCAATGTTAAATTAGTTTGGGATAAGCCTATTATTTTTCCCAATTCTTCTTCTTCATTAATTAATATTTTTAATTCGTTTTCTTTCAATTTGACAGCATTGCCTCTTAAATTATAGACTTGGTTTTCCATAAAAACATATTTTTTGCCCAAGTTAGTTCCTAATTTTCTTAACTTGATTAATTTTGAAGCTTCATAAACATTCAAAGGCAATAGGTGCAAAACTCCATCAAATTGGATAGAGTTTGAATAATTCTTCATTGCATGCCCAGCTATTGGAAAGCCATTATATCTTAAGTAATAATTTCCTTTAACTCTAAAGCTTTGGCCTAAATTCTTAATAAGCTCAAAAGTTATTTTTTTATATGCAGTGTTAAAATCAAACCTTGTGCTTAAAAAATCAGGCTTAAAAAACAATGAATAACACAAAGCTAACTCTGGATTGACAATTATTGCTGAACCTCCTGAAGGCCTCTTTGAAATCTCATAAGTTAAATTTTTACAATTTTCAGTATATAAATCGTTTAGGCTTTGGTTATTGGCAAGTATTACTCCTTTTTTATGATAATAAAACCTTGCCAAGAAATCAATTTCTTTATTGCCTACTAATTCTGCGCAAATCCTGTTAATTGCCAAGTTCTCGCTTGCAAGCCTTGGAGTTTTTTCATAAAGTATCATTTTTCCCTTAATTCTTTCAATACTTTTTGAGCTTTCATTAAATAAACTAAGCTGGGTCCACCTCCCATCATCACTGCAACCCACATTGCCTCATTAATCTCATCATCTGTTGCTTTTAGCTCTATTAATTCTTTTAAATGATGAGTTATGCAATCATCACATTGGGCTTTAACTGCCAAAGAAATAGCTATTAATTCTTTGTGTTTCTCACTTAAAACTCCTTGTTTTTTTATTACTTTTGCAAGCTCCATGAAAGCTTCAGTATTTTCTTTGTTTGGGTCCATTTTTTATTCATTCCTCCTTTTTTTAGTTATTTTCATAGTATTTTAAAGCCTTTTGGCTGTTCATTAACTCCTTAAGTTCAGCTTTGTCCTGCATTTTTAGCTTCACAAGCCATGTATTATAAGGATTTAAATTAATATCTGAAGGCTCATTATATGCCTGCAGATTAATTTCACTAACTTCACCGCTTAATGGACTTTTTAAGTTGCCAGTCCATTTCACAGCTTCTAGGGAAATTAAGTTATCTCCTTTTTTTATTTTGCCACCTTTTTTTGGAAGATTAATATATGCAAATTCTTTTGCCTTTTTTGCAGCCAAATCAATTATTCCTATAATTGCTAAGTCACCTTTTTCTTCAACCCATAAATAGTCTTTGCTGTACATTAAATTTTTTAAAAAATTCATTTATTCACACCTCTTTTCCTTTTTTTAGCTTTAATTGTTTTATTTTTTGTTGTTTTTTTCTTAGTTATTTTTTTAACTTCTAATTTTTCAACAATTGGCTCTTTGCTCACTTTTTCAATCTTGAAATTAGTGTAAGCATAATTAATTCCTGCAGTTAAAAGTAATGATGCAATAAATACTATGAGCAGGTTTATGAAGCTATCCGTTAATTCTGGCATAAAAATCATTGAAAAGCCTAAGAATGCCATGATTAATCCTCCAAATAACTTCAGTATTCTTCCATGCTTTTCCTCAAACTTTGTTATCTTCAAAGTGTAAGCAGCAATCAATACTAATGCCAATTCATCTACTAAAAAGATGAACAAATAAATTGCCAGATGAATAAAGAATTCTAAACCAACTACGTTGTTCCTTGCAAGTATTGAAGTCCAAAGCATTGGCAAGCCTGCAGTGCAAGGAAGCTCCATTAAGGTGACGCTTAATGCCAAAACTATTGTGCCAGCAATTACTGCTTTAATTGAATTTTCAGGATTCATAATATTTCTGATTTTTTTAAACAATGTTGGCTTAGCATCATCAGAGATAGTAAAGGATAAGCCTTTTTTATAGTAAAAATAATCCTTAATGTTAACTGCTGCAAAAATTAATGCCATTAAACTAACCAGTAATCTTATCCAAAATATATAACCAATATAGTAAAGCGCATTGATTAAGCCCATTAAAAAGATTCCATAGACAAGAGTGATCGTCACTAAAAAAGTCAAGCCTATTAATAATATTTTTTTTCTTGAGCCAGTGTAAATCACTATTCCTAAAAGAAATGAAATCATCCATAATGAGCAAGGATTAGCTCCATCCATGAATGCAACGATTAAAGTCACCAAATAAAGCGACATATTCGACAAATCAACTTCACCAATGAATGGAATCGTGATTAAGAATTCATCCTCAGGAGTCATTGAGCCTGAAGCAGGAAGATTAGAGCTATAAGCTTCAATGTTTTGGATTGGGCAAATGCATGATTCATTAATGCATTTTACAACCAAGGACTCCAAATTATTCTGTATGGCGCTGTCTCCCGCCAAGTAATAGTTTCCTAAAAACACTATTGGGAATCCTGCGCTTACAATGCTGTAAGTTTTTTTGAAGTTATTATATAATTCTTTTTCTAAAGGATAATTATGTATTTCTACCTCAATACCATATTTTTCCTTAAGCATTGAAAAAGTTTGGTTGGCTATTCCGCATTGTATGCATTCATCTGTAAGAAAAGCGTGCAGGCAAATAGTATTTGACTCATTAGTGTATAATTCTCCGCAACCGCCATCATTAATACAGTTCTCTATTTGCGCAATAATCGCTGAATCATAGCTAGAAGTATAGCCTATCCAGTGTTTATCCCCTATTATTGTAACTGGAACTCCTCCAGAGCTAATTCCTAATTCATTGGATTTTTGTATAAAATAATCCCTGTTTGTTGAATTCTTCCAAACCTCATAAGTTTTCAGATTCATCTGAGGGTATTGGCTCTGCAAGGACTCTAAAAACAGCTCTTCTGCAGCGCAATGAGGGCAGCCATCGCCCCAGAAAAAATAAACATCTGCTTGATACTCAGCATAAGCACTTGAAAGCATTAATGCAACTAATGACAATAATATGAAATGTTTCATGATTATTTTTAGCAAATTATTCATTCTTTTTAACTATTTTCTTTTTAAAAAATAAGAGCTAATCAAAATGTTTTTAAATAAATTTTTATACGCTTTTATACATGAAGCTTTTCATATATTTATACCCTATAACTATGTATGTTAATTGGGAGATCCATAACAACGCCTGGAGCTATTATCATGAAAGAGGCCTTGAAAATAGAGAAAAAGGAATAGCTGAATATAATATTAAAATCAAATCAATAAATAATTTCATTAATGATTACCGCAAAAAAGGCTTCAAAATAGCCTATTTAGGATTCAGCAAGCCAAGCGGGGAACTAAATAAGTCATTGTTTTCAAAAATTTTTAATTTTTTAGACACTGATTCATTTATAAATTCAAAAGTTACATTCAGAAATCATTGCAAAAATGAGGTTTATCCTGACGAAAAAAGCATAATAAAAGAATTAATGCCTCTAGAAGAATTAATTGTTTCAGGATTTCATTATTCTGATTGCGTTGAAAAATTCAAAAACGCAGCAAAAGAATTAGGTGTTCTTTCAAAAATTGATGGAGCTTTGACGAATAATTTTTTTTACCTGATAAAAAAAAGCGACGATGTTTATAAAGAACTTGAAATGCTGCAAATAGAAGCTGATGAATTCAAGAAAAGATACGGATTTTAATAATTTTTATCTTTTTAAACTTGAATAATTAATGAAATATTTATAATTAAGAGCTTGGTTATTAATTAACTAATGAAATATTTGTATTTGCTTATTAGTGTTTTATTTATTGCTGGATGTACTAGCAACAATACTCTTGGCTCCTTTGATGAGCCAACTGTATCACAATCAGAGTTGTTTTCAACATGCTTAGGGTTTTTTGATGAAAAGGTTAGGATAATGTGCGCAGCAGCTTTTAATAATGCTTCACTCTGCTCAGAGCTTAATGGAGATGATTATATTCATTGTGTGATTTATGCAGCAGCTGCGAACAAGAATGTATCAGCCTGCGAAAGCATTGCTGCTTATGTTCCTGATGATTGTTACACAACTGTTGCAATGGCTTCATTAAATAATCCTATATGCTCTTTAGCTTCTTCTCCTAATGGCTGCGATTACATGGTTAATATTACTAGGGCTTCAAAAACTTTTGAAGAATGCAGGAGAAAAACAGGGGATTATGAAACTGAATGCATTTTTAACTATGCTTGGAAATTGAACGATTCAACAATTTGCGATAAATTAACTAATCTTATGGGTTTTGACACTTCATGCAAAGCAATGATTTCAGGAAATGACTCTGATTGCGATCCCTTAAAAAGCGTAGGAGTTGATGAATGGTATTATTGCCATATTAAAGCAATGTATCAAAAAACCATGCCTTCTGTTGGAGTTTTTAATCCTGACTTATGCGAAGATAATGAAGAATGCCAGTATTATCTTCTTAGGCACATGATTAATTATGCAGCAAGCCAATAAAAAAAATAAAAAAAATAAGAAGTAATTAGTTATTTTTTTGGAGTTATTAATTCAGCAATTTTTTCCCCTAATTCATTCGCAAGAGGTATTTTTGTTTCGCTTCCCTGCAAAGCCATTATGAATCCGTAAATTGCTGCAATTCCAGGTATTATGCTAAGCATTCCTAGTATTGGTATTAGCATCAAAACAGTCTCTATTACAAACAATGCTGTTGCTTGCTTTGCATGAAAAATAATAAATTTATTATTTTTTTCAGTAAAGAAAAGTATTACTCCAACAATCCATAAATACGACAATGCTGCAAGAGTTTTACCTGACTCAACATCACTAGTTTTTACGACTTCTTTTTTCTCAACCTTTTTTGAGTTTGATTTTGCCATTTAAATATGCACCTCCAAATAATTATTACAATTCATATTTTTAAAAAACTATTTAATCACATCTTTATTGCTTTCACTTTAAGGCTTTCTAAAGGAACTCCATTGTATTGCTCTTTGCTTATTTTCTTATCCTCACTTAATATTTCAACAACGAATCCTGAAGTTTTTATTATTTCTAAATAATCTTTTTTGAGCAGCGCTCCTGCAACACAACCTGAGATTAATTGTTTGTCCCTTTTTTGCTGTGCGGATAATTCCTTTAACAGCACTATGTCAGAGACAAACATTCTTCCTCCTTTTTTTAAAACCCTATAAGCTTCATTAAACACTTTTTCTTTGCTTACAGCTAAATTAATCACGCAATTGCTTATTATCACATTAATTGAATTGTTTGGCAGAGGTATTTTTTCAATATCCCCTTTGATGAATTCAACATTGCTTAATTTCAATTTTTTGGCATTATTATTAGCCAAGTTAAGCATATCAGAATTGAAATCTAAGCCAATCACTCTTCCTTTTATTCCAGTTCTTTTTGATGCTAAAAAACAGTCAATTCCTGCGCCACTTCCCAAATCCAGCACAGTGTCCCCTTCCCTTATATCTGACAAAGCCACAGGGTTTCCGCATCCAAGCCCTAAATTAGCTATCCCTGCTTCGCTTAATTCAGTATTTGAATAGCCAATGCTTAATGCTAATTTTTTAGCATCAAGAGCTTTTTTATTGCAGGAGCATGAGCATCCAGTTTTTGCAACCTTTGAATAATGAGTTTTAACTATTTTTTTAACATCCATTAATTAATTTATAGATTCATTATTTAAATTACTTGCCTAAAAAAATAGTTTTTTAAAACAATGATTAAACATAGTTAATATGGCTCCAGTAATAAGCATTGTAATGCCGACTTTGAATGAAGAGCAATATGTTGAAAGGGCTTTGAAATGCTTAAAAAATCAGGAAACAGACATTTCTTATGAGATAATTATATGTGATGGATTAAGCACAGATAATACTGTTAAAATCTCTGAAAAATATGCTGACAAAATTGTTTTTGAAAAAAATAAAGGCATAGCTAATGGAAGAAACACTGGAATAAAAAACAGTTCAGGAAAATATATTATCAATGTTGATGCTGACACTGTTTATCCCAAAGATTTTGTGAAAAAAGCCTATGAAGTCTTTAAGACTGAAAAATATGTCGGATTCATTTGCGGGCACTGGGATTATTATGATGGAGAATACTCATTAATAAAAAAAATTCTTTCAATTGCAATAGGAAGAATAATTTTAAGCACTGTATTAAGATTCCAATGCTTAAGGAATACTGTTTCATTTGCAGGCTGGTCACTTTGCACTCCAAGATGGGTTTTTGACAAAGTAGGAGGATTCAACACTGACCCAGGAATTGCTGAAGACTTGCAGTACTGCTATGATATCGAGCCTTTAGGGCTAAAAACTTATGTGCCTGGAATAAAAGTGCGCTCTTCACTCAGAAGATTCACAAAAAACCTGAAAGAATGCATAAATCATTATTCTAAGCTGAAAACCGGATTTAAGGACATATTTATTAATATAATGAGGCCTAGCAAGTATCCTTTCAAAAAAATATTAGGTCTAAAAGAGCCGGATTTTTACATAGTAACAACATTGTTTGCATTATTTAATATAATAAAGATGCTGTAAGATTACAAAATAAAAAGATTTTTAAGCTAATTTTATTAATAAGTATCCTTAATGATGCTGTTAAATGAAAATCGAATGAATTTTGACAATGGAATGGAAGAAGTCTTAATTAATAATTATGAAAGCGTATTAACTCAGCTGAACAATAAAGACAATAAAAATAGGTATGAGCTCTTAGTAGATAATGCTTTTGCTGTCAGCGGAATAAAAGACAAAGAGCTAGACTTTTATTACACTAAATTTTTTGAGGCATATGATTTGATACTTAAAAAAATAAATTTTAAAGATGATTACGCAAAATTAAACTCGCTGCAAAAAGCAGTTTATTCCAAATTCATGCCAAAAAAGCACGCTCCAGAACTAAGCAATGCAGTTACAAATTATAATGGCAATTGCATAGGCTTAACAACTATTTATTCAATATTTGCATTAAAAATAGGACTAGATATTGAATTAGTTACCAACAATAAAGGGCTTCATTTTTTTAATAAAGTCATAATATCCAACAAAGAATATTATGTTGATTGCGTGTCAGATACTCCTGATGAAAATATCAACAAAAAAAATTATGAGGACTATAAAGTTGAAGTAGTACTTTCAAAACTAACTTATGGTGAGGTTAAAGGCGCAAAGCTGAGCGACTTATTAGGCGCAGTCTACAGAAGCAGGGCATACAAAGAAACAACTAAAGATAAAAGAATAGAATTATACAAAAAAGCCTTACTTATTAATCCTAATGATGAATTAGCAAAAAAATTTATCTTAAAAATAAAATAAAAAAAATTAAGGCTGTCTTTATTTGCTAAAAAAATTGCTTAATGGCTTTATTGCTAAAATTATCCCGAACATTAAATACCAATACCAATCAAGGGATAATATTGGTGACCATAATTTTGCAACTGCTAAAGTAACAAAAATGACTGCAAATTTTGTTAATCCCAAATCCAATACATTCATTTTTTTTACTTTGCTGTCCATTGATTTTATTAATCCTGCCATAAATATTCAAACCTCCACTAGTGAGAATTATTTAGCTCAAGAATAAAAATGTATGTACACCAAAAATTATGCGCAAATCTTCAAATTTATAAACAAAGAAAGGGTTAGGCAATACTATGAAGTGCGATTTGTGCAGGAATAATATAGAAAAATATAATCCTAATTTTAATCATTTTGTCATTGATGAAACTCATTCGATAAATGTTTGCCCCAAGTGCATTGACAAATTTATTAAATGGCAAAGCCAGATACTGGCAACACTTTTTCCCACAACTGCTTTGAAAAAAAGATTTGAAAAAAATCACTGAATTTAGCTAGTTATTTATATCTTGAGCTTTTGCTGCTTTCAAGGGCATTTAATTCTATCCTAATTGCTTTGCCTTTTGTTAGAGCTGTTGCCACTTTCTTTCTTGCAGACTCTAAAATCCGAAATATTGTTGGCTGCGACACAGAAATAACTCTATTTCTAGCGAATCTTCTTCCTCTACCCATTCCGCAACCACAAGGACCCATTCCTCTTCCTGTTAATTGCCCTAGTCCCCTTGGACCTGTTTTATTTTCTATCATTTTTTTATATTTTTTGAAAATATTTCATGGGTTTTTCACTTATATAATAATTTAATAGATTTTTTTATTAATTCTATCTGATCTTTTGATAGTCCAGTATCAGACGAGCACGAGCCAAGCAGAGTATGCCTGATAGCAAAGGAGGATTATAAGTGGAGAAAATTATAAATAATTATAAGAGTCATAAAATTCTCTTTTATTATTCATCTTATCCAGCCACACAACTTTTCCAGTTCACTGGCAGTTTCTTCTTCTTTTCCCAACTTTTTTGCATACTCTATTGCAGTTGCTGCATACATAAATGAGTCTTTGCCATTTTTTACTGCATCTTTCACATTATTTATCTCTTTTTTAAGCCCGTTCTTGTAAGCTTCCATTTTCATATCTTCTGTTTCATTTCCGCGTGCAAAGATATGTAATGCAAAAGGATTGCCTGCTTTTATGCTTTCTTTGACATAATCTATTACCATAATTTAAAAAGAGAAAAATGTATTTAAAAACTTATTTCCCTTAATAAAGAACCTTCAAATATAGAATCCTTTTTTAGGAACACTCTTCAGGCGAGCTCGAAGAGCGAGCCCTACTAACAAGCGAAGCTAATTGTTTAGTTAATAGCTAGGTAGAACCTAGCATTCTTAATTAATTTATAACTTATTATAAACAAAACAATTCGAAATAGGATACTGGCTCTCAACAGTAGCATACCTAATATTCTTCTTGTTTAGAAGGAAAAAAAAGTAATTATTAATTAATATTATTTAATATAATTTTTTTATATTTGCCAATAAAAAATATTTTGAAAATTTTAATTACCTCATTTTTAGGTATTTCATTTGAATATAATGAAACACAACAACAATTTTTACTTGCTGCCCAATAAGAAGATATAAGATTTCTAACTTTAGAACTATAATCTTCCCATTTTTTTGATACAGTTAAACTTCACGAGAAAGGGCGAGTGACTATTATTAGACCGCTAAGAGCACGCGTCTAACTAAAGGTCACTCGCTATCACTTTTTGCGTGAGTTTTATATATGCTAAATCAAACAAAACAGCGATTTTTTATAAATATTTCCTGAATTTTCTATATATAAAAAATTCACTTATTTATTTTAATATAATATTAACAGGATTCCTGCAATTATTATTATTGTACTCAGCTATTTAATCTTCAGAACTCCTTTTGGCTTTGGTGTAATCTTTGGAATAAATAATCATTGTATTATAAGCTAAGATTCTTCGCGTAATCCACAATATTTTTGAATATCTGCAGCCCAGACCCTTCTTTTGGAAGTGGCTGTTTTGTTCTTTTGCTTTTTTCATTTATGAACGCGTACTCAGGATGTTGTGTCATGTTTATAAATCTCTCTGGGTGAGGCATTATTCCAAAGACATTTCCTTTCGTGTTAGTTATTGCAGCAATATCATACATAGAACCATTCGGGCTGAAAGGGAATTGCCCCTTTGCTGGCATTCCATCAGGTTTAGTGAATCGAAGAACTACTTGTTTGTTCTTGATTAATGTATCCAAGGTTTCTTGAGCCATTGTGTATAATCCTTCACCATGAGCACAGGGTAAAATTAAATCTTTTACATTCTTTAAATAAGGTGTTTGGTTTTCTATTTTTAAGTGATTCCATAAACAAGTGTAGCGAGCGTTAGTGTTATTGCTCATGAATACTTCCTGTATACCTATAATATCTTGCAATGCAGGTATTAATCCAGCAACAGTTAATATTTGATTGCCGTTGCATATTCCTATTACTGCTTTACCCTCCTCAATGAAGTCTTTTAATTTATTTCCTAATTTTAGAAGATTTTTGCCAAAGACTAGTCCTGAGCCTAAATCATCACCATATGAGAATCCTCCAGGCACAACTAGTATCTGGTAATTATTTAATACTTCAGATTTTTTTGTTAATTCATTAATATGCATTACATTAGGGTTTGCCCCTGCTTTGTTTAATGCATAAGCTGTTTCCCTGTCGCAATTTATTCCTTCACCATAAAGCACTAATGCGTTAGGTCCTTCTTGATGATTTACCCATTTTTCTAAATGTATGTAATTATTCATAACCAATCACCTTGCATGTAAGATTCTTTATCCCAGCCAGCAACGCTCATTTTGTTGGCAAAAGTTTTCTTATAAGCGTTTAATTGTTCAGTCACTTTCATATTTATTAAGTTTTTACTTCCATTGTTAATAATTAATGAATCCCCTTCTACAGTGCCTATCTGCTGACAGTAAATACCTTGCATTGTATTTTCGAATTCTTCTTTAAGTTCAGGGTTTACTGTAACAACAAATCTTGATTGTGACTCGCTGAATAATAAGAAATCATCGCGTAGGTTGCTGTTTATTCCATTAATATCAATATTCATTCCTATCTTTCCTCCTAATGATGCTTCTGATAATGCTACACCAAGCCCTCCAATATTTACTGGATTGCATGACACTAATAATTCATTATTTATTGCTTGCTCTAATGAATTATAAGTCTTTATTGCCTGTTCTATTCTAACTTTTGGCACATTATTTCCAACATGATTTCCTTTCATCCTAAAATACTCGCTTCCTCCTAATTCATTAAATGTTTCGCCTATAACATAGACAAGGTCATTTTCAAATTTTGCTTCATGAGTTATGCACTTATTAACATCATCTATAACTCCGCATGCTTGTATTTTCAGTGTAGGTAGTACTGATATTTTTACTGGTTTGCCTTTCGCGTCATAGCCTTTGAAATCATTGAACATGCTGTCTTTTCCTGATATGAATGGAGTTTTTAGTTTCGTTGCGTAATCATAACATGCTTCTGTTGCTCTTTTTAATAAATAAAGCATTTTTGGATCTTCACTTGAATTCCAGCAGAAGTTATCTAATAAGGCCATATGTTTGAGTGAGCCTCCAACACTTAACGCGTTCCTTATTGCTGTATCTATTGAGCACATAGCCATATCATAAGTGTCTATTTGGCTGTATGTTGGGCATAACCCATTTGCTTCAACTACTCCTTTATTTGAATCTAATAAGGGTTTGTAAACCCCTGCTTTTGATTGCAGCCTGCCTTTGCCAATTAATGGCTTGATTACTGAGCCTCCCTGAACTTCATGATCATATTGGGTGCTTATGAACTCCTTGCTACAGATATTATATCTTGATAGCATTTCATCAAGCGTTGAGTTTAGTTCAGGCATTGCAAAATTAGGCTCTTCAAATGTATTATGGAATTCCTCGCTTTTCATTATTTTCTTTGGAGCTCCATTATGAAGGAAGTCCATGTCAAGATTAATTATTAATTGATTATTGTAATTTACTTGCGCTTTTCCTGAATTAGTAAATTCTCCTATTATGCTTGTTTCAACATCATGTTTCTTCATTAATTCCATGAAGTTATCTATCTTATTTTTTGGCACGGATAATGTCATTCTCTCTTGCGATTCTGATATCCATATCTCCCATGGCTGTAATCCTGCGTATTTTAGCGGGACTTTATTAAGATTTACTGTGAATCCTCCGCTTTCCTGCGCCATTTCAGCAACACTGCATGATAATCCTCCAGCTCCATTGTCTGTTATGCTTGTATAAAATTCTAGATCCCTTGCTTCTTTCAGTAAAGAATCACTTAGTTTCTTCTGAGTTATTGCATCCCCTATCTGCACTGCTGTTGCTGGACTTCCGCTTGTTAATGCCTCACTTGAGAATGTCGCACCATGAACTCCATCAGCGCCTACACGTCCGCCAATCACAACTATTAAATCTCCAGGATTTGCTTTTTTTTCTATCTTATTTGTTGGTATTATTCCTGAAGTTCCTACATAAACTAAGGGTTTTCCCCTGTAAGATGAGTGCATATACATTCCTCCAACATTTGTTGGTATTCCTGACTGGTTTCCTCCGGCATTAACTCCGGCTATTACTCCATTCATTATTGATTCTGAACTGAGTATCTCATCTGTTAATTCCTTATTTTTAAAGTAACGATTCATATCATTGAGTTCACCGAACATGAAGTAATATGAATTATTTACTGGAAGCGCACCTAATCCAAATCCTAGGGTATCTCTATTAACACCAACTATTCCAGTTATTGCTCCCCCAAAAGGGTCTAGTGCTGAAGGGCTGTTATGCGTCTCGCTCTTGAAGCATACACTAAATATATCATTGAATTTTATTGCGCCTGAATTATCACTGAATACTGATGTGCAGAAGTCGTTCTCTCCTAGTTCAGCCCTTATGGCATTAGTTGCTCCTTTAATGTGTTTATTGAATATTCCTTCAGTTATGTCATCAAGAGAACCGCTGAATATTCTGTGCTTGCAATGCTCACTCCAAGTTTGAGCTATTGATTCTAATTCAATATCTGTTGGTTTCTTGCTTATTTTGTTATAGTATTCCTTTATTGATTTTAATGATTCAATATCTAGCGCTAAAGGCCCTCTTCTCATTTTTGTTAATGGATCATATATTCCTTCTTTTCCTAATTTTATTAATTCATCATCTTGCAATTCTAAATCAACATCCAAAATTCTTGGTTCATGATCTATATTTACTTTAGGTATTGTTGCACCCATTCCATGATCATTAAGATATTCATGATTGTTCTTGATTTGTGATCTTTCTATTAATTTATTAATTAATAATGAAGGTATTTCTCTTGCTTGCTCACCTGTTATTCCTTTTATTAAAAGTAATCTTGAAGTATATACTCCTTGAACATCATTTAATTTTCTTTCCAGCGTATCTTCTATTACTATTTTTGCTGTTTTTCCTATATTATCTGTCACTCCTGGCAAAAAGCCGGTTTCTATTGCTTGATCAAATCCCTGAATACTTGCTGGTTCATAAATGTGAGCTGAGTGTATCTTGATTCCATTTTCATAATTGCATGCTATTGCAAGATTTTTCGCAATTAAGTCAGATTCCTGATTTGTTAGTGCCTCATTTATTGTGTAAACATCAAGCCATTTTAAGTCAGTGACTGAGTATCCTTTAAGATTTAATTCTGTCTTAAGTTTTTGCGCTCTAGTGTCCGGAATTAATCGTTCTATTTCTATTCTTTTGATGGCACGTATTGCTATTTCATCCAGAGGCATATATATTTTTATCCTATAGTATTTAAATAATATTTGTAATCACTAATAAGTTGTATTTTAATTTAGAAGGAAAAATTTATATTTATTGTTTAAAAAAAAATTTTAATTTTATAAGATGATTGGAGATTGTAATATTTTATTTTTATAATAAATAACTTTATTTTCTATTTTTAAGTTTTCATTTGCCAAGTTTTGTATTGTCCACATATATGCAGGATTATCGCATTTAATTTTCATTTCTTCCTGAACATTATTAGCAATAGTTTCAAGATTACTATTATTCCAGCTTGGAACTTTAACACTGTCTGATACTACAATTAATGGACCTCCATCAACTTCATCAGTAACTAAGTGAATACTAGAACGTGTCTCTTTCTCTCCTGCTCTTATTGCACAAGTAACAGCATTATCTCCAGTATACTTTCTTTCACATTTATCATTAATGATTCGTAAATCTGCAGGATGAACATTTAAAGTATTATACTTATTATGAATAGTGAACATTCTAAGCATATATCCACTAAGAGCAATAACATCAAAACTAACATCCTTAATTGCATCTTCAATACTAGCTTCATACTCAATTCTAGTCTGTGAATCTTTTAAAGAATTTTTGCCTTTACTTTTATAAAAATCATAAACATCACAGACAAACAAATTCTTACCTTTCAAAAAACCCCTATTTTCAAAATGTTCAATACCACTAGCTGAATTCTTACTTAAAACTACTCCAGCAATTTCATAAGTTCCAGGATTATTATCAAATAAGTATCTACCACTAGTAGCTCCTCCACTTGCCATTACTAAAACTTTTAACATCAGCAATTTGATATATTCTATATTTATAAATATTAAGGAAAATAAATTGCTCTAACTTAGCAATCATAGAAACTGATAACACCCTATTTTTTAGGTCATTTTTTTATTTACAAAAATCAAATAAACAGAGATTTTATAATAAATGTTTTGTGATTTTTCTATGTATAAAAAAATAATGTGTTAATCTAAAATTTCAGTTTGTGTAAATGTCCTAAAATTTTGTATATCCCACCATAAATATTGAGCCATATCATTATAATCTTCTTCACCACTACTCATCATTTTCTTTAAGTTATTTATCATTTTTTCTTTACATTTAATGTGAGAATCGTTTATTGAGTTACCTTTTAATATAGATTCAATAAGAATTATAGAAGGTTCGAGGAAAAATTTTAAAGTATCATCATTTAAAGGTTTACTAAGTAATTTTGGAGTATAATATAGAATAAAATCATTAACATAACCTGTATAACTTAAAGCACCTTCTTTAATACTGCTAGGTCCCAATCCAACTCCAGATTGACAAGAAATAGCATAAATTGTCTTTGATTTAAGAGTATAATCATTAATTCCAGCTATTAAGAGAGGTTTATTTTTATGACCTGTTACCATATTTATAGCCCCATGCCCATTTAAAACAATGATTTCAGGATTTTTTTTAATTAATCCTTCAAAATTAAATTTGGTAGCTTTTTCTCTATGCAAATCAAAAACTTCAAAGCCCCTATTTTTAGCAAAAGATATTGTTTGATTCATAAAACTAGAAAGCAAAAAAGTAGTATCGTCATGTTCTGGTCTTGTAATTAAATATTTAGGCATATAATTTACCTGATTTCATTGCTCTTAAGAAAGCCATTTGAATTTCAACTATTTTTTTACCCACTGAATCTTCATTTTTAACATGATCTATTAATTCATCTTTATCAAATTGACCTTCAGAACCTATAGATATTTTTTTGTTTACCGGCATTTTGCTTAATCTAAAAATAACAAGCTGCTTTTCTTTTTCAGAAATAGTTTCACTCATATTATATTCATTTCCTTTAATTCTTTAAGAATTTTTTTACTTTTTTCAGTTTTGTTAAAAATTTCAATATAAGCTACATTCCAACTTATTGGTTCCTTATCTAATATTAAAATCACCTCTTTTCTTAATCCTAAAGGTAAATCTGCATAAATAGTAAGAAAATTTTCTCTTAAATCCATAATTAAAGAAGACGTAATTATACTTTAAAACTTTTCTCTTTTATAATTTGCACCAATAAAGTATTTTGGTTTTGTCTCATTTAAAAACTCTTTAAATACTACTTTAATATTAATAAATGTATATATGATTTTTTCGCTGAGAGCAGGCGAGACACAAAAGGTCAATCGCCCCAATTTTTAGCATGTTTTTTTATTTACAAAGATCAAACAAGTCAGCGATTTTATATAAATGTTTCCTGAATTTTCTATATATAAAAAAATCATTTATTTTTAGATACCTTATCATTAAGATGTCTTTTAAGAAGTTTAAGTTCATAATTTGTTACTACAAATATTAAAGCATTATTCAAAAATGAAAAATATGAATCCATAAGTCCTATTTCTACAAAAGTTTTTTTAATTATTTTTCCTTCAGAAGTCATAAATTTTATTGTGTTATCTTTATTTATAATATAATCTTCATGCGCAATACAATTTCGTATTTCATTATCAAAATTAGACAAAATAAATTTGTAAGTTAAATCATATTTAATTAAAATATCTATACAATTTTTATCTGATAAAAAATTAATTTTTTTAGAATTAAATTTATATACATTATTTATAATAATAGCCAATTTTCTAAAAAAACTAATTGCATGACCAAATCCTGATTGATAAAACTTAACATATAAATAACCCATTAATAAAGGATCTGAAGTTTCATCATTTATCATAGGATAAGCAGCAGTTAATATATCTTGCATTTGACCAATAATATCTAACCATTTTTTATTTATTGCCAAATCATTAAATGATATTTTTAAATTTTTATCAGATACAAGTTTTTTGAATGCAATACTCAAAGATTCAATATAATTATTATATAATTCAAAAGTACCTACTTCATACCCTAAAAATTTAGTTTTCTCATAATCTTCTTTTTGAACTTTAAGTAAATTTTCTCTTAAAAGAATATTTTCTTTTAGATCTTTTATTGAACTCATATAATAAAGTAATAATTTAAAGTATATATAAAAACATCCTTTATTAAATTTTAATGTGTTATAATATCATTATTTAACTTTTTATTAGTTTTATCAATTTTTTCTTTTTTAGCTTCTTCAATTATCTCTAAGAGTTTTAACTCCCAGGGTTGAAAAAATTGCTCAAGTTCTTTATCCATAAATAAATAATAGTTTTAAAGTAATATTAAAACATAATATTTTAAATTAGCTTAGGATAATTAATTTTATGAAAAATTATTATCTTTGTACTAATGAATTATGTAATAATAAAGGATGCGAAGTTGAAGGGCCAATATCTACCAAAAAAGATCCAGTGAAATGTAACTGTTGTGGAAAAGAAATGAAACTTAATAGAACTGTTTTTTCATCTGCACAAGAAAAAGCATTTATTGCAGGAGTAACTGGGGCTTTAATGGGAGCAGCTATAGCAGGATCAGGTGGAGCAATTGTTGGAGGATTAATAGGAATAATATCAGGATCTACATTAAATTCGGAGAATAATGAAAATAAGTGGTAAAATGACTGAAATGGATATTTTTTTAAGTATGTTGGATATAAAATATTTAGCAATTTTAGGATTCATAGCTTCTGCTTTCTTTTTTCAATATTATACTTTATTTAGAATAGTTTCTAATAAAATAAAAGAAAAAGAAAAATCTCAATTTGAATGTTTTAATCATAAATCTCAAAAAATTAATTGGAAATCAATTACTGAATTTAATAAAGAATTTTATGTAATCCATTCAAATTTTGAAAAAATAAAAAAAACAAAAATAAATAATTTTAAATTTGGATGGTTATTAATAGCATTATTTACTATAGGTACATTGCATAAGTTAATACCTCTTGAAGGTTTAGAAGTAATTATTTTTTCACTAGCAATTTTCATTACTCCTTTATTTATTATAACTGTTTATGATCTACTTATATGGGATAGAGATAATTAATTTTTTATATAATCTTTAAATTCCAATGTAAAAAGCAAAATATTATTGATGATAAAATTTGAAATATTATTATATAAATAATATTTAATATATTTAATTTGTTTATTTTCATTTGTTTTAAATTTATAGACAATACATGAAGATATCCCAAATTTATAATAAATATAATTGCTAAAATTATGCTAGTTCCCATAAATTGAGAATTTATTTTAGTAGAAATATTTGATGTATAAATAATATTTATTAATGAAAAAATAAATACCCCTGAATAAATTATATTAATTAATAATAACCAATCTCCCAAAGAGAATTTTTTCTTTTTTCTTTCCATAGATTTTTTGATTTGATAAGGAAAAAAAGTAAACATTATTATTGCTATAATCGAATCAGTTATGCTAAATGTTAAAGTACTTGGTAATATATTATCATAAATAATATAACTTAAATAATATATTCCCAATATTAAAGGTATTATTAATATATATAAATTCAAGAATATCAGAATTAAACTTCCAGCTTCTTCTAGATTCTTTATTTCAGCGAATTTACTATTCTTAAAAAAAAGAGTATAAAGAAGGTAAGAATATATGATAAAAATTAATGCAGTCTCTGGTAATGAATTCCAAATAAATCCTCCAAATAATGAACCAATATCTATAATACTCATAGATTATAATATTTCTTTCATATATTTTAACTTTATTATTAGAATAAATTACTCAAGCTCTTTATCCATAAAACTATCACTTTTAAAGTAGTAGATAAATATATTTTTAATTAGCAAATTTTCATTAAATCTTATGGTTTTTAAAGAAATTTCAGGTATAACTCATGTTGCAGAAAATGAAATTTATGTTAAATCTATTTCTGATTTAGACGAAATTAATTCAAATTTAAAATTTTTCATAAAAAAAGAAGATGGAACTGAAGAGTATTATGTTTTCAAAGATGATTTTGTATACAAATTTCCTGACACAAGTAATGAAGATTTTCCAGAAGATAAAGAAGAAAATATTTTTTATGGTAATTCTATGATTAAAAAAGCAAGAGAAATGTCAATTCAATTTTTAACTGAAAAAAATATAACAAAAACAATTGATAATTATGTATTAGAAGAATATTTAATCAATAAAAATATTGAATTTGACGAAAAAATATTTAATCTTATATTAAAAATGATAAATAATGATATAAGCGAATTAAGAGATTCAGAATTTAATGAAAATACAAATTTAAATAATGAAAAAGAAAAAGAATATATTAACCTATTAATGAATACAGCAAAAATAATAAATTCTTTACCTGAATATTCTAAAGCAAACAGTGAAATGGCAAAAACTTTAGTTATAAAAAAATATGTTCATGATAATGATATAAAAATAAGAAATAAGAATACCTATTCCGAAATAAAAGCATTAATTCAAACTTATTTTGAATAATTACTCTAAGTCTACCCAGTAAGGAAGTTTAATTTTTGTCTGACCTGTTGCAATATAAGAGTCTAATTTTTTTCTTGAATTGCCTGTTTCGTCATCTATTCTTGTTTTTTCTAGTAATCCTTTCTCAGTTAGTAAGTTCAGGTTAGTGTATGTCCATGTTCTTCCTGCAAAGGTTACTTCTGATATGATTTCATCCACTGTGGTCTGGCCTAATGTTTGAACTATTTGAATAAGTTTTTGCTGGTCTTTAGTGATTGGTATTAAACATTGGTTTTTGAATAAATGAGTAAACCATTCAATAGCTCTGTCATAATCTTCAGGCTCAGCTTTGATAGTGTTTCCATCTAACCAAAACCTTTGATGCTGAAATAATACTGCACTGTATTTGATTAAGTCAATAAATCTGTTGTAGTTAGTTCTGACTATTACATTAGCGTTCATTTCCTTGAAGTATTTGCCGAATTTGTCAGCGAAATCAATAATTACACTGACAGGTTTTAATCCATCAAGAGCTTTCATTACCGATTCATCATAGTTTAGCAGGCCTTCATTCATTGCAGCCTTAGAATGAAAGTCAATGATTAAGTCATCTTGCTCTTTAGATTCATCAAGATTTAACACTGCAAACCTTCTAAGTAACTCTTCCTCCAAAATAGCTTTGGCTGCAGTGATAATAATACTAGGCTTGCCATTAATCTTTAAATCAATAGCTTTCTGATCCTTAACAATAGTAGAGTAGTTTTCTCCTGAGCATATTACTTTGAAAACATCACTGTTAATCATTTCACTATTCATATCTTCTCCGTAAAATATCTTATTGTTCCATGTCCAGTTAGGCTCAATAGTGCTATTATGCCAATAAGTGAACGCAGTTTTAGTTATTCTAGTCCTTTTAATCCATTTGCTCTCTTTTCCTGGAATAATGTTTAATACTTGAGTGGTAAGGTAGTCTTTTCCTGAACCGCTCTTGCTGTTAACTATCAAGTTATTGCTTGTCTTTTGAGCATTTAAGCAAAGGCATCCGCCTAAGCCCATAGCAAAGATTATTTCCCTAGCAGTTATCTCTCCAACTATCCTTTTATTCCATTCATTATGCAAAACATCCAAGAAATTCTTATCTTTCAATAAAGCAGGAGCATCATCTAACATGAAATACTAATGGGAACAAAGATGTATATAAAAGAAAAAAATTAAATGTTTAAATGTGGTTGTTTTATATTTAATCTCTTCAATTCTTTTATACCTGATTTTAAATTACCAAATATTATATTTTCAGGTTTTATTTCATTATGCTGCATTTGAGTTATAACAGCTAAATTATTAATTCTATAATTATCAGGATTCGCATCTATATGATGTACAACTAAATCTTTATACTTTTTATTCAAATAATTTTCATTAAACCAATTAACATATTTTTTAAATATCTTTTTCTCTGCTTGGTCCCTATGAATTAAAATATCTGTTTTTTTTCCGTGATTTACATAGCAAGGATAATATCTCATATTGGGATTTCTCCATTCCCAAACATCATTATGTAAGATTGTGCTTTTTCTTACTTCAGTATATTTTTCTAATTTTTCATGTCTTAATCTTAATTCCTTAGTTTTCTTTTGAATATCTAAATTTTCCGATTCAATTAACTCTTTTGTTTTTTCTTTTTGTTTTTTCAAATTTGCTCTAATATTATTTTGAATTTTAATCTCTTCTTGTAAACTAGTTTGTTTTTCTATAATTAATTTTTTTTCAAGTTCAGTTTCAGTTTTTATATCTTTTAATTTATTAAGTTCTTTTTCAGCATCTTTAATTACTGAACTAGCATTTAATATCTGTTTATTATAAGAATTAAGTAAATCTTTTTGTTGTTCATATTTTTCTTTTTCGGCAGATAAACTTATTTCTATAGCAGATAAATCTAATTCTATAGTTTTCCTTTTTTCTCCTTCACTTATTGCTGTTGCCGTAGCTATTGCATTTGCTTCATCAGATACAACTGTTGAAGTATCTTTTTTATTTTTAATTACTATTCTTGTGATAATATAAAATATTATTATTCCTGTTAGAATTAATAATCCTATTAATGATAGATTTTCATTTCTTATTGTTTCAGGAGTTTTAGAACATCTTCCGGTTTCATTATTTATATAGTTAGTTTTGCATTCTCTTGGATCTCCCGATAAAGGAACCATATCAATAATTGCTGAACCCATTAAAACACAATCAGTATTATCTAATTTTTGAATTTCATTTGTAGAACATTCACAATCATTATTATAACATGTTAGTTGAGTATTGCATCTTTTTTTAATACAATAACTTCCAGAACATTCTAAACCAAATTCACACTGTTGCCCATCTAATTTTGGTTCATTGGCGCATATTCCTGTACTTTGATTAATATAATTAGTTTTACATTCTTCTACTCTGCAAATAGGTTTGGAACCAACTTCTAATGATGTTTTTATAACACATTTATCATTAGTAGAACATTGAATTTTATCTAAGGAGCATTTACAATCATCATTATAACATAAAGATTGATTATTACATATTCCTTCTATACAATAACCTCCTCCACATTGGTTAGAATTAGAACAAAATCCCCCATTGTCAGTGCAATTTAAACCAGATTCGCATATTTTACAAATAATAGAATTTCTATTAATGGCCAATATGCTCTCTGAAGCATTAAAAGGATAATCAACATGATAAGACAAAGTATGCTCATTTATAATTATAGTACAAGGAGTTTGACCCCATCCACCATCAGTTTCAACTAAATAATAATCCCTTGCTTTTATCTGGAATTTAATAATGTTTGAACGTGTACTGCAACTTCCAGATACATCAACATTTAAAGTAACATTTAAATCAAAATAATAAGGATTATGTATTTTAAGAGTGGCTAAATTTCTTTGTGTTCCTCCAGTGAAATATTGGCTTCCTGCAGTTATATCAGTTATATTTAAAGGACTGCCAATAATAGATTGGTTTTCATCATAAACTAAAAAAGATTCATCTTGAGTAATTGAAAAAATTTGAGTATATTGGCAATCTAAAGAGAAAGATTTTGAAATTAATAATACAAAAATCAGTAATAATATTTGTTTATTCATATCAAAATAAATAATCAATTCTATTTAAAAGTATTTTCTTACACCTTTATTTCCTGTATTTATGGATTTCTTGACTGTAAGGCTTGATTGTTTATTTTATGCAAAAATAAGAAATTCGCGGCTCGCGAATTTGTTAAAAACGAACAAAATTAAACAGCAAGCCTTCAATTTAGCAAATCCATAAATCCGCAGTTTAGAACAATAAGAAGCTGTTGATCCTTGTTTAAATACTTCTTTAATCCCAATAATTTTTATGTATATTAAAAAGAAAATAGTCACGCTAAAAAACGGAAAACTCGGAGTCTACTACTATGTAGCTATGAGCATAAGAGTAAACGGAAAAGTTAGGCCTGAAATCATCAGGTATATTGGCAAAAGAGTTCCAATTCAAGTAATAGAATATGTAAAAAGAAAAAATGAAGAATTTAAGATGAAAAGAAAACTGAAATGCTAAATTTTTTAATTAAATTATTTCTTTAAGGTTATTTACATTTTTTATTTCTTGTTTAATATATATCCTAATCCACTTCCAAGTATTAGTGTCATTATCCCAATTGGGATTAAACTAACTGGTTCTTTCCAACCTATAATAAAAGCATTAGGAAGTAATACAAGGAATGAAATTAATAATCCTTTAAGTGTTCCGTTAATTTTTAGTGTTGATATTGATAATAAGAATCCAATAACTATCCACATTGAGAAAGCACTAAGGTTAGCATCCCAAGTCAAACCCTGTAAAAACATAGGAATAATATCAATTATTCCTGCTACACAACCAAACAAAATACCCTTAAAAATACCAGACTTCATAAAAGATTATTTTTTTTATAAAATAAAAATCTTTCTTTATTTATTCACTTACAATTAATTAATAATGAAACACAAACTAAAATACTAAAACTAAGTCTTTATATATTACTTTAACACACTATATTATTATGATGACAACTATACTTTATTTCAGCAGGGAAATAATAAAAGCATAGACAACGTCAGATTAATCTTTTAAAACTATTGAATAAGAGTTTTTGAATAATTTTTTTGTTAAGCTGTAATAGGGTTAAAAAAAAGCATTCGATTAAATGGAGGTGTTAATTTATGCTTTGTCCTAACTGCGACATAGTAATGATGAAAGGGAGATACGAGTACTACTGCTATCACTGCGGTCATGTAGTAGATGATTACATCTATTATGGTGGGAACGTGAAGGCAACTAAGGAGAGCTTGTATAATGCTTGGAGATGCAACTTCAGGCAAACAATGAGTGAAGCAAAAATAATAAACGGCAGAGCTATACTAAATAATAGGATGGCTTGCTCAGTGAGGTGCGGGTAAATATGACAAACTACAATGAGAGAAGATTCGGATTAAATGAGCCAGATATAGATATAATGTGCGATAAATTGGAGCTAAAAGAGTACCAAGTAAGCGAAGTAAAAAGGTTATACTTCAAAGCCTTGCAGAACAACCTTACACAAGGCAGAGAACTAGGCCTAACAATAGGAGCTTTAGCTTATTATGTAGTCAAGAACTACGGCGGAGAGCTAACTATGAATACAATAGCTAGCAAGCTAAACCTAAACGAGAAGTTACTTTTCAAAGCATTAAGACACATGAAAAGAGAAATGATGCTCAAATACTAAAGATTTTTTAATTATTATTTATGTTTATTAACTGTGGTTAAAATAATAGATGATATAAAAATTATTTTAGAAAAAAATCATGAAATTGAAAAAGAAGAATTAGTTAATTTATTAGAAAAAAAAACATGTCTTGATAAAAAAATAATTGAATTAAGAATTACAAAATCAATAATAAAAAAAGAATTAGATATTAAAAATAATAAAATTAGTTTGCCTATTATTTTTGATGAAGAAGAACAATTAGGTCCTTTTAAAATATCAAGAAAAGGTAGACAAATTATGTTAAAAAACGAATCTAAAAAATCATTGGGTGATTTAGATGAAAAAGAATTAATAAAAATATCTAATGAAAATGAACAGAAGTTATATGATACTTTAGATAAAATTGAAAAAATGTTGTTAACATTAAATCCATTTAAAGTATTAGCAGATTTATTTTTTAAATATAATACAAAAACTAGTGATGAACTCGGAAAAAATAAAGATGAATTAACTATAATTTATGAAATAGTACAAAAACTTATATTAAAACACAATATATCTGAATTTAATTTAAAAGCAGAAAATAATAAAATTGATGACTTATATAACTTACTTGAAAAATTTAAATTTGATTTAATTTATTATACTATATTTATAACTGGAAAAGAATCTAAAGAAATAAAATTATGTTTTCATATTATTTTATCAACATATTTAATAGTAAGAGGTGAAGCACAAGCTGTTCATTATACTGAAATAAATACTCAGCTATTGGATTACACTAAATCTTGTTTTAATTCAACTTTTAATAGTGAATTTTTTTTAAAAACAATAAATGAAATTATAAGCCAAATTAGTAATAATATAAAAACTATGTATTCATCTTATTCAAAAACACTTGAACTTATTAGAGAAGAATCTAAAAAACGAATTAAAAAAGATTCTATTGATGAGTTTAAAAAAAATAATTCAGAACTTATTAAAAAAGCAACTTATGAATTATTAAATTATGAAGAAAATTTTAAAATAAATCTGAACCAAAACATTAAAAAAGAATATTTAAATTTTATAAGTTTAAATTTTGGAGATAATAAAAAATGGAAAAAAATACTTGATTATGATTTAGTTATAACAAATCCTTTAATTAAATATAATAATGATTATTATTGTTTTTTACCTCAAAATTTATTAAGAAATTTAAAATTAATATTTGAAAATTTAGTTTCAGATAAAAGTTTGTATTTCAAGTTAAAAGGCCAATTTTATGAAAATAAGGTAAAAGAATGTTTTGAAAAAATATTGAACCCTGACAAGTTTTATCAAAATAATTATGATATTTTTGGAAATGAAAATGATTTATTATTTATAAAAAATAATATTTTATTTATTGTAGAAGTTAAAGGAAAAAAACGAAGATTATTTTCAGATGTTTCTGATATAATACAACAAACAAAAGAAGATTTTGATGAATCAATATATCAAGCATTTGAACAGGTTAACTCAACATTTGATTATATTAATAACTATTCTGAAGTTATTTTTTATGATTCAAATAATAAAAAGAAAAGAAAAGAAAAATTTAGATTAAAAAAAGAAAATTTTAATAAAATTTTCAAATTATCTATCCATGCAGATAGCTTTTTTTCATTAACTTCTTGTTCAAATCAGATCAAATCCATTAATAAAGATTATTTTGATAAGAGTAAAGATTTTTTAACTTTAAATATTTATGATTTAATGATTTTTAGGGATTTAATTGAAAATTATCAAGACTTTATAGATTATATTGAACAAAGGTTAAAAATTAATATTACTAATGAATTGATAGCTTTTGATGAACTTGATTTATTTGGTTATTTTTTATTAGAAGGAAATTTAATCAAAGCTAAAGATTTTATTGGTAAACAAAACTTAATTAATGATTTTTCTGAAAAAATTGATTTATATTATTATAATTTAATTGAAGGAAAAAAAATTGAAAAACCAAAAAGAAAAAAATAAATTGTATTTATATATAACTTTAAGTCTTTTTATTTTATGATTTGGTTAACTCACATTAACTTTGCTATACTTGTTTCTTTATTGTTAGGTTTAAATCCTAATATGTTGCTTGTTTTGTTTAGCATTATTCCTGACATTGATAACCCTAACACATTATTAGGTATGTTTTTTCCATGGATTAGTGAGTATTTGTACAAGAAATTTGGGCATAGAGGGCTTTTTCATAGTATTTATTGGTCTCTACTGCTAGGATTACTATCATTTTTAGAGACCAATTTCTTATTTTGCTTCATTGGATACACTGCTCATATAGTTTTGGACTTATTTACACCTTCAGGAGTGCAGTTATTCTATCCAAACAAGTCAAGATTCGTGATTTTTGATGGTCCAGTAGAGACTGGTTCCGCTAAAGATGTAATAATATGCTTCATATTCCTAGTATTAGAATGCGTTGTTGTTTACTATGAATTCAGTCTCATTCCTTGAGAATACACTAACTAGTGTATAATATATTCTAATAAAAGAATAATTTTATTCTTTTTATAATAGTTTAATTCTAATATCTTTCATGTGGCTTAAGCTTGTGCAGTTATGCTCTAAAACAAAGAATCATCAGTTAATACTTGAAGAATTATTTGATAATTCCAAATATTTTAATGAAATAAAAAATGTAAATAAAAAGACTTTTTACAGAATAATTAATTCTTATTTAATCAATGGAATTGCAGAAAAGATTGAAGGAAAATATTTCTTAACTTCTAAAGGCAAACTTTTAGCTTTAACAGTGTTAGGAAAATTTGAATCAATAAACACAGAATTAAAGCAAGAATTAATCTTTGATTCTAAAGATTTATTCATAGAAAACAAAGAAATAATTGATGAAATTCTTTACAATGCTGAAAGAAAGAAAAATGTGATTTTATTAGGTCAGAGTGGTTATGGAAAAACTGCACTGCTTAAAAGGTTAAATGATAAATATTTGAAAAGTAGTGTTTATGCAGAGATTAAGCCTATAAAGAATTGCTTAGAAAATATATGCAAAGCCAAAGGAATAATGTTTGGCAAGTCTGCTAATAAGCAGGAATTAATGAATAAATTACGCCAAGACAACAATCACATAATTGTCCTATTAGATTCACTAGAATCTGCCACTGTTAATGATAAGAAAATAATTAAGGATTTAATGAGAAATAATTACCAATTCATAGGTGCAGGAATTAACAACAAAGCTTACATAGAATTTGACCACACAATCAAGCTCAAATCATTAACTAAACAAGAAGCCAATCAATTAGTTATGAAACTCTTAGAAGGCAAATGTGACAACATAACAGAGGTTTCTAGAATAGTTCAAAACAGCACAAATAATACTCCGGAGCAGATAAAGAAAGTCTGCGAACAAAACTTAGCATTAAAAGAATTAAATGAAGAAAATAAGCTAGTAGAACACATCAAGCCAAGCACTAATAGAATAAACCTAATCAGCTCAAACAACATAGTTAACATTGCGTATTTAATGATGACATTAAGATATGTTTTTTATGGCCAAAAACAATTTGAAATAGGATACTGGCTCTCAACAGTAGCATACCTAATATTCTTCTTATTTAGAAGAAGAAAGAAATAAATAGTAGTATCAATTATTTTTAATTATGATAAGAAATAGTATTATAAAAAGATTTGATGAATTAATACAAAAATGTAAAGAATTTAGAGATTATAAAGTTCCTTTAAAAAATGAAGAAGTTAAAGATTTTTACAAGTGGGGACATAGTTGTTTAAACATTTTAGATAGAACTTTTTCTCAAAAATCCTCATATTATAAATCCTTTAAAGATTCTGCACCAACTATTGATAGATTACAAAGTCTTTATGGAGACTATATTTCTAATTATTCTGTAACAATCTCAAGACTACAAGGATTATTAGAAAGTGCTTTAGATGAAATTAATAATGGATTTTTATATAAAATTGAAAATTTAATTGCAGGTGATTTTTTTGAATCAATTAGTGACCAAGCAGAAGAATTACTCAAAAAACATTTTAAGGACCCAACAGCTGTATTATTACGAGTAGTTATAGAAACAACACTTAAAAAAATATGTGAAAGAGAATCAATTAATTATTCTGAAAAAGAAAGAGCTTCTTCATTAAATATTAAATTAAGAGAAAATGAAATTTACAATTTACCTATGGAAAGAATTATTCAAGCACAATTAGATATAGGAAATTATGCAGCACATGGAGATTTTGAAAAATATTCTGAAGAAGATGTAAATAAAATGTTAAAATTTATTAAAGAAGATTTACCTAAATTATAACAATTTTGTTCTTAGCAGATTTAAAACAGGGTATAAAATATTTGTGATATCTGAAGGTATAAATTTATTATCATTATTAAAATGTACAATTGAATTTCTTAATTGACTAAATATTAAAAATAATTCAAATTCATTTTTATTAATATATTCTTTTTCAAGACTTAATCTTATCAAATATCCAAGACCTCTATTCTTATTTTCTTCTAATTTTTTCATTAATAATTCCTCTAATAATTTTGATGTTTGAATAATTGATAATGTATAATCTCCTTTATTTATATAAGTATATATTTCATCTAATTTATCATTACCAAAAGTTATTCTTGATTTAGATGTTCCACTTAAAGACTTTGTTTTTGTAATAATGTGTATATCTTTTGATTCTTTAACTTCAGACAATAATGAGTTTATTTCTTCCTTTCCAAATTTTATCTCAAGCTCTTTATATTTAATTTCTTTTATATACTCTATTAAATAAAGTGCAAATATTAGTATAAAAATAAAAATATATTCAGTTATAAACTTAAAATTATTAAAAATCCAAGAAACTAAGAATACAACAAATAAAACTATACTAAAAATAATCTTTATAATAAATTGATTTTTATCTTGCATATATTTTTATTTAATATTATTTACTTAAAAATTCTTTGGCGAGCTCGAAGAGCGAGCCTATAACACAGGCGAAGCCAATTTAATATTAGTAAAGAAGTGCTCATTCTTGAGCACCTTCTTTAACAGCTTTCAGCTCTTCTCTCATTCTCCAGAGCTGCCTTGAGACCTTCCAGTCCAAGCTTAATAGCTTGCTGATATCTTCCAGCATACCTATCTGATTCACTTCTGGATTGGTTTCTTCTAAAACCTTTCTCGTTTTTTCGTCGATTAGCTTCTTTACCTTGAAGCTTAACCCTGTGGTTGCCCACACCCTACTTACTAACATTTTTGTATTCATTTTACAAACCTCCGATTTTTTCAATCAAAGACTTTCGTTGAAAAAATCCGGGGTTTGGGCACGTCAGTCAAGGAAAGAATAGAAGGCTTTTCTTCTCGAGCGGTGCCAAACACTGTGTTATACTGTGGCAGCAAGTTTTTTAATGCTCTCTGAGCTTGAGCGAAGGAGCTTAAAATACTTGCAGAGAGAGAAGAGTGTTTACTTTTTTAAATATTTAGGTAATGTAAAAATTAATAATCCTATTAATGCTAACAGATATGTTATATATGTTGATCTTCTTTCTTTATATTCTTTTAAAGTTAAAAAGTTTATAGGATAATAATAGTTGGAAATAAAAGATTCATTTTTATAATGAGTTTCTATAGTAATATCTAAAGAAATTACATTTTCTAGAGATTTAAAGTATACTTTATCAAAAAAAACATTAGATGCCTCTGAAGAATTAGTATAATCTTTTGGAAATGTCTCATTATTTAAATAATGAATTAATTTAGAACCATTATAAAAAGTATATTCAACCTTTCCATTTATTAATGCTCCATCTAAAGTAGATTTAATAGTAATGTTATTGCCTACCATAAAAAAACCACTTGGATCTGAAAAAGAGTAATTATCAAAGTTTAATCGAGGAGTTCCCCATTCATTATCTAAAAATTGAATTCCCATACAAAAAACTCCAAAAACTATAATAATTAAAGCTGCATTTGGAAGATTAGAAGAAAAAGTAAGATCTTTTTTATTAATTAATATTGATAAAATCATAAGGGTAAAGAAAATTAAAAAATATAATAATGATAAAAAAATATATGTATATAATGAAATTAAAAATAATTCTGAAAAATCTAAAATTCCTAAATTTAAAATAAAAAGTTTCATTGAATCATATATTGAATTTTTTAAAAAAGAAAATGAAAATATAAATAAATCAATAAAAGTTTTTGTAGTAAAAATTATTACAAGTAAAATTATGGATATTATGGTAACTAAAAAAATTGAAAAAAGAGGTTTTTTAAGTAAATTAAATTTCTTTAAAAAAGTATTTTTTAAAAAAGTTTTCTTAAAATCATGTTTTTTAAAAAATTGATTCCATTCTTTTTTAATATTTTTTTTAAATATACTAAAATTTCTAAAAATGGTACATGATGTATAAATTATAATACCTATTAAAATTAATAATAAAATTCCAGTAATAATTTCATATAACATAAAAAATTTCAATAATTTATTAGATAAAAAGATTGTGAATTTTTCATTTTAAGAATTTAATCTAAAAAATATCCAATAAAAATACTTATGCTTATTATTCCAAATGCCATCCAAGTATCAAGAGTTTTAGACCAGTAGACAAAGGCAATAAAAAGAGTCAAATGGTGCATCATATTTAGTGTTAGTGCGTCTGTTTTCATTTGGCCTGCACCATTTGCTTAAGTTTTTCAAGGGTTTCTGGGTTGTTTATTAGTTCTGAAAGTATGTCTTTTAGTTCTGTTTTTTTGTCTTGCACTTCCATTTGTAATTTCAAGTCTAGAATTTGTCCGCACTTAGAGCAGTATTTATTGTTTGGTGTGTTTAGTTGTCCGCATCTGCATTTCTTTGGAGCAAAGGTGTCTTTGACATCTTCTTTTTTCTTGATTCCGTACACGTCAAGTATTGCGTTGTCTACATCACGGCCTGATAAATGAACATATACTGCTGCCATTTTGGATGCTTGGGACCAGCCAAAATACATTTTCATCTGGGCTTCTGTTAATTTATTTGCCAGGTGTGTAGCTCTGGCGTGCCTGAATGAGTGAGGGTTAACTCTTTTAGTGATGCCTGCTCTTTTAGCTGTGTCTTTCAAAAACTTGACAATGGAGTTATAATTAATTAAGTCGTTTTGCCTTGAATTCCAGATGTAGCTTTCTGGTGATTGGTTTGGGTGGTCTGTGAACCATTGGCTTAGCAATTGAGTGCTAGATATAATTCTTACCTGTCTAACTCCAGTCTTTCCATTCACATTAAGTAAGCAGCCGTATTCATCAAACACTACATGTTTCATTTTAAGAGTGAGTATCTCTCCGATTCTGCACCCACTTTCATAAAGCACACTGATTAAGGCTTTGTTCCTTACACTTCCTGCAATCTTTATCATTTCTATTGCTTCCTGTTCAGTAATAACCTCTTGCGGAAGCATCTTGCTCTTATTTTTCACAGTGGATTTAATGTTATTTATGAATTTTGGAGCTTCACCATCATACAACCTTTTTAGGAATTTCTTAAGCTCTGATTTGAAATCTGACTTAGTCCATTCGCTGTACTCGCTTCTTTCAAGCCAACCAAAATAAGATATAACATCTTTCTCTGTAACTGTCTTTAAGTCTTTTTTCAAAAATTCATCAGCTTTCTGAACTAATCTCAAACATTTAGCTATTCTTGGCACGCTCAGCCCTTGGCTAAGCAGGTAATCATAATAATCCAAAAGGTAATTCTTGTTAGATATATCGGAAACTTTTCCCTCTTTTATGTTCTTCACTCTACGGTCAAGATCCTTTTCGTAGCTGTGAAGTTTCCATCTGTCTTTCATGTTTTATTAACTCTCAAAGTAATTTAAAAACACACAAAACAGCGATTGACTTTTATCGTACCGCTAAGAGCAGGATTTGAACCTGCGCCCCCTTTCGGAGATCAGCTCTCAAGGCTGACGCGTTAGACCGCTCCGCCATCTTAGCAATTAATTGTAATTTAATTAGAATTCTGCCTATTTTTAAAATTTATGTGGTAATTTTTGTACTGAAATAATAATGAAACTGACAATATTAGGGTTAATCCCCATATGCTTAAGCCTATAATAGTAGTGTCTTTTGATTCATTCAAAACTTGGTAAGCAGTGATTGATTTAGGCATTTCAACTTCAAGCATTTGAGCAGTGATATTGTTGCTGTAGCTGCTTAATGAAAGGAATGCGTATGAAATTGTTTGCGAACTCAACGAATCAAGGGAATTAAGAGAGTAAATAATTGTTGAATTAATAATTTCAAAGCCTTCAATTTCTGCCCCTTGTGGCACTTTAAATGTCATATTAATGTTTTTTACAAGATTATTTGAAGGGTTTAAAATAATATTTGTTATATTATATTTATAGTACTTGTTTCCGTTAACTTCAAGTAATGATTCATTAATTATTGAAGTAATGTTCAATGAATCAATAGAAGTGTTTAAAGTCTTAACATTAATGGATTTTTTGTAATTTTTCAAGTAAGTTTTCAGGTTGTAATCCAGCTGGTAACTCATTGATTTCAGCTCATCTAAAGTCTTAGTTTCATAATTATTCATTAAATATTTCACATTGTTTATTGTTTCAATCTCTGATAATGATAGTAAGGTAAGATAATCATTGAAGAATCCTAAATCATTCCACAACCCTGATGCTTTAGCGATTAGTTCATTTTTTTCTTTCAAATCATTTTCAGATTTAACTGTTTCATTTTTAAGAGTGTTTAATTCAGTTACTAAATCAAAAATTTCTTTTCTATAGTCCAGCTCGTTCATAATTGAAACACCTAAACTGTAAGAAACTGGGCCTTCATTGCCATACAAGTCAACTGCACTAATTTTGTAGTAATATACTTGATAAGTTTCCACATTTAAATCTTGATAAGAGGTTGATGAAGAAATATTTGCAAGAAAACTAAAAGTGATCGCCCCTTGGTTTGACTGCCCCCTGTAAATATAATAATAAGTAGCATCAGACACTTCATTCCATGTTAATATTGCAGTTCCAACATTGGTTGCTTTAGCTGAAAAAGACTCAGCTGCAGAAGGAGCAGTTATATCTGCTGTAAAATTCATTTGAATGTTTGAACCCACACCATAATAATCAGTGCAGTAAAAAGTGACATTGTTGCTTCCTTCAACTAATCCTGTTTGATTTGCTATAAAAGTAAGTAAGCTCGTGTTAGTCATTTGATGAGCATTTGAATCATAATTAATCTTGTAGCTGCAGATGAGTGCTGGAATATCTAAGGTTATGTTAAAGATTGAATTTTTTGAAAAAACGCTTCCGTTAATTGGAGAATTAATAGTTATGTTGGTTCCGTTTAAATGAACATCATAAGACACCATTCTTGGATTTGACTCAACTGACAATGAAGTGTTGCATAATACATAAAAATTGTACTGCCCTGAAACAATTGTTGAAATATTTGCAGTGAAAACTTTTCCAGAAGTTATGTTAAAATCAGTCATGCTATTGAAAGTTTTTGACTCGTTAGAATATCTGCATGAGTTAATAGTGCCAGCGTAGCTGGATGCATTGAAGATAAAATAAGTCATGTTGCCGTAGCTTCCGTTAATTGGAGTAAAAACTCCGTTAACTTTTACCCCTTGCTGGTAATTGATATTCTTTGTTAAATTGACAGTTATTGTTTCTCCATAGTATCCTTGAGGGTCAATTGTGAAAAGGTTATATTCTGTTAAGTGGCTTACATTGCATAATAATTCGCAGCCTTCAGCGTTGCAGGCATGCTCAAAGTTTACTCCTGAGAAATTATAAAACCCGTACTCATCAGTCACTGTTGTATTAATTTGGTTTGGGCAGTTTAAAGTTATGGTTTTATTTTTCACGCCTTCATTGTCTGAAGAAATCAATGTTCCGTTTAATCCTGAAAAATCAAAAATTGCAGTACCTGTGTTATTAAATGTGAAATTTGCCTCTATACCTTTGTAATAATCCTGTGTTCCTGGATTAATAGTTATTGAAAAAGCATTGTTAGTGATATTTAGCATTCCTTTTTTTGATGAATTAATAATGCATAATGCTTCTGTTGCTGAAGAGTTATAAATATCAATTATTCCTGAAAAAGTATAGTAACCTAAAGAGTTAGTTAAAACATAATGGGTGAAGGTTTCTAGTTCGCTTGAGCAGTTAAGGCTTATGTTCATGTTAGCTGCTGGATTCCCATTTGATAAGTTCACATAACCTTTTGTGTTATTATACCCATAAGTTGCTTCACTGTAAGACGTGCTTAGTGCTAATAATAATACAGTTAAGAGTAGGAATTTTTTAATCATTTATGAGTACTAGGGCATATTTTTTTATTTATAAAATTATTGATTTTCAAGTAATAGTATTGGAATTCCGCTTTTTATGGCATAGTTTTTGTTGCATTTAGGGCATTTTAGTGAATTTTTTTCTAATTCTAAGCTTGCTTTGCACATAGGGCAGGCGAGCAGGTTTAATAATTCTTTGTTAATCTTTTCTGCTGACATAAACTTTGAAACCTCCTTGTTTTGCTAACACTTCAGAGTTATTAAATATTTCATTCATGTAATCTTGCAATCTGCTTCCCCCCTTGTTATGCCTTGCAACTATTTGAAGCACGCCTTTTTTGTTTAAATGATTGAATGATTCCTTTATTAACTCTTGGCATAGTTTCATTCCTGCGCTTATTGGAGGATTCAAAACAATGTTGTCATAGTTTTTTTTTATGCTTCTAAACCCGTTGCTATCTATTATTTCAGCATTAACTTTATTCTCTTTTATGTTTTTTTTAATCAGCATTAAAGCCCTTAAATTAATCTCACTCATTGAAACATTTGCTCCCATTTTTGCTGCAACTATTCCTATTACTCCGTATCCGCTACCTAAATCTAGAAACTCTTGGCCTTTTTCTATTATCATCTTCTCTGCTAATAATTTGGTTGCGCAGTCAATTTTTTTAGGGCAAAAAACCCCAGTGCTTGTATGAAATTTTAAATCATTGCCCCTTAATTTTTTTTTGATTTCATAAAAGTTTAAAGGGCTTGTTGGATTCCTTGTGTAATAATGCTCCATTTTTTGTTATTCCCTCTTATAAGTATTCATTGGCATTATTATTTTTTTTAGCTTGACACAAATGCCTTTGCTTTCTTTCTTCATCTCTTCAGAGGTCATTAATGCAATGCCTAAGCCCACTAATTCGTTTTTTAGTGTGAATATTGCCAAGATATCATTGACTTTTATGTTGCTTGATAATTTAACTAAGCCTGGAAGCATTAAAGGCGAGCCGTTTAGCAGTGCTGGAGTTGCGCCATCGCTTATTACGATTTTTTTCAGATGTCCAACTGCTGATTCAACTGGCAATATTATCTGCCTTAATAAGGATTCATCACCTGTTTCATCATATAAACTCTTGGCTTCCTGCAGTTCATGCAATGAATGGCTGCTTGATTCATTAAAACAGCTTGCTTTAGTTCTTCTTAAATCCTGCATATGCGCTTTAGTTCCTAAATATTCTCCAATATCTGTGCATAATTTTCTTATATAAGTTCCTGCTTCGCAGCCAACTTTGAACAAAACTTTTCTTGGATAAACTTCTAAGACATCAATATAGTAGATTTCCCTGTTTCTCCACTGCCTTTTAACATTGCTTTTAATCGGAGGCAACTGCCTAATAACTCCAGTAAACGCTTTAAAAGCCTTTAACAGCTCTTGCTTTGATACTTCAGTGTGTATGCTCATTTCGCACACGTATTCTTTACCTCCTAGCAAGAACACCTCTAAAATTCTTGTGGCTTTATTTAACCCCACTGGAAGCACTCCTGTAACTCTTGGATCTAATGTTCCTCCATGACCTGCTGCTTTAACATTTAAGATTTTTTTGACAAAATCAGCAACCTCGTGACTTGTTGGACCGCTAGGTTTGTCTACATTAATAAATCCATAATCAAGCAATTCAGCAACAGTTCTCTTGCTTGGCTCTTTACCATAATTAATATTAGTCTTGGATTTATATCTCTCAATCAATTCATTTTTTTCTTTTTCAAAAGGCAAGAGTCCCATGAATTAATTAAAGAAACAGCGCTTTTTTAATTCTTTTGTGTCAGCAATCCGAATCATCAGAGTCATAGTAGCCGTCTTCGTCATTGTCTACGCCGTCATTGCACCAATAATATGACACTGACTACTGGAGTGATTGATTTCATTAATCATAAATATTAATGGGTTATTTATAAAATTGCTTAAATCAAATTACGCTAAAAACGCCGTTAACACATTGATGAGTGCTGTTGCTGAAATTATCAAGATCACCGTCATCTCCACAACAAGCAACTAAATAACCTTTATACAAATTATTTATCTCTATGCTTGATAAAGAAATATTTGTAAGCATTAATTCATCTATTTTTCCTTCAAAATTGCCCACACTATAACTTAATCCCCACCAATCCTTTTCTTCACCTATCCTGAAGGATTCGGAATCATCTCTTGGCCCATTAAAAAGAGTGTTTGTATCTTCGCATATTAAACTTCCATTAACATATCCTCTTATTGTCCAGCCATCAGTATAAGGTCTAACAACCATAGTAACATATCTCCATTCTTCATCAATTATTCCAGCTTGAGCTTGGCAAGTGGTTACATCACCCTCCTCATCTATTGAATAAACATAGAATTGCCCTGTTGACTTATAGATTCTCATAGTGTATGCTTTTTCCCTTCCTGCAATAACATTCATATCAGGATAAGTTCCAAAAGTTTGAGGATAAATCCATGCGCTCAAGGTTACTTCTTGAGTCATGTTTATCTGTGCTACATTGCCAACAACCACTCTGCCTCCTGCAGAATACCCATACATTACTTCATTTTGAAAATATAATCCTCCTCCAGAATAACCAGTAGTCCATTGGGGAATTATTATTGTTCCATCAGTATTGCTGCTTTTGCTAAAAGTGCCTGAAATTCCATTATTGCTTGTAGTAGTTGTTCCTGAGCCTTCTTCAAAAGACCATGTCTGATTATAAAGTTCATAAAAAAACCAATTATAACCATAGTATTCACAAACTGTTTGATTATTGTCAATATCTGCATTGACATAAGTTCCGTTCTGGCAGAAAGTAGATGTTGAAGAAATGCTTCCATTAAAAAAAGTATCAAGTGCTCCATCATCTCCGCAGCAAGCGCCATTGCTCCCATTTATTGCTCCACTAAACCAGGTATTATTGATGTCATTATCAATGCAATTAAAAAAAGAATAATCAGGCTCCTGATTTTCTCCTATTTCATTTAATGGCAATGAGTTATTAGTGAATCCTGAAGAATTAGTATTCATGCTAGCTGGGCTTACTGCTTGCACAGTTTTTCCATAATTATATATCAATTTTATTTCCAAATCTTCACCTGCTTGCCTTGCATTATAATTAATCTCCATTAATTCTCCTGGCAAAATAGGGTTATTTAGAGTAAAATTTAACAGTTCACCATTGATAAAGATTACAACATCAATCACTGGGCTTGAGCCGTCATTCCTGATTATTGCCTTAGAGCCAGTGATTGAAACTAAATTAATTCTTGAATTATCAGTTATTGGATTATTGTCCAAATTACCCCTTGATTCTAAATTTAAAACACTGGAATTGATGAAAAAATAAGCTGAAACGCTTGCAATAATAGTGATTAAAACCAATAATATGACACTAACTACTGGAGTGATTGACTTCATTGATTAATAAGATTAATAGATTGTTTATAAAATTAATTGAAAGTTTTTTATAATATAATTTTTGAATTATTGTTTTATAGTATAGCAAAAGTTATTAAAACAAATTGCATAATTTTTATATGCTCTCAATTGAAGATTTTAATTCTATCCCTAAAAATTATGTTAAAGGCGCTGCAAAGTTTATTATTGTTACAGGCTCGGTTATCAGCGGAGTTGGAAAAGGGGTTGTTGCTGCAAGCATTGCAAGGCTGCTTGAAGATTCCGGCCTGAAAGTTCTGCCTTTCAAATTCGATGGTTATTTAAACATTAATGCTGGAACTCTAAGCCCTTTTAGGCATGGGGAGGTTTTCGTGCTTGATGATGGCTTAGAGTGTGATATGGATTTAGGGACTTATGAGAGATTCCTTAACACTAACCTTTCCAGCCGCAGCTATTTAACTAATGGCACGTTAATGAAGATGATTCTTAATAAGGAAGAGAAAGGGGAGTATCTTGGAAGGGATGTCCAATATTATCCTCATGTTTCAGGCGAGATTAAAAAAATTATCAGGGAAAGAGTAATGGGTTATGATACAATGATTATTGAAGTTGGAGGAACAGTGGGCGATGATGAAAATGCTGTATTCATCGGAGCTGTAAGGGAGTTGATTGCTGAAGAGGGAAAAAGCAATGTGACAGTAATCAATATTACTTACATTCTTGAACCTCCTAGCCTTGGTGAGCAGAAAAGCAAGCCTGCTCAGTTAGGTATTAAGGAGCTGATGAGGCAGGGTCTTTATCCTGATATTATTATTGCACGCAGCGAGAATCCTATAAGTGAAGGGATTAGAAAAAAATTAAGCAATACTTCAAATCTGTCTATTGACAGGGTTTATTGCATTCCTGATTTAAAAACTATTTATGAAGTTCCTTTGCTTCTTAAGGAGCATGGAATAATGAAGCATTTAGGCGCAAATGAAAGCTCTGCTGTTTTGGCTGGCTGGAAAAAGTTTGTCAATAAAGTGCTTAATCCTAAAGGTGAGGTTAAGATAATGATTGCAGGCAAGTACACAAGCGTTTCTGACAGTTATGCAAGCATTATTGAGGCATTAAAGCATGCTGGAGCAGCTAATGATGTCAGAGTCAATTATGAATTAGTAGAAACTACTGATTTATCCTTTGATAGCGCCAAATCTTTAGCTAACAGATTTGATGGATTAATAGTTCCTGGAGGCTTTGGAACAAGGGGTGTTGAGGGAAAAATTAACGCAATAAGGGCTTTTAGAGAGAGCAACAAGCCTTTTTTAGGGCTATGTTATGGCATGCAATTAGCTGTTATTGAATTTGGCAGAAATGTTTGCGGATTAAATGATGCGAACACTACTGAAATTAATGGTTCAACACTTAATCCTATTATTTTTCTTCTGCCCGAGCAGCATAAAGTAACTTATAAATCAGGCTCTATGAGGCTTGGAGCTTATAAAACAAGGCTGAAAAAAGGAACTCAAGCATTCTCTTTATATGGAAAAGAGCTCATAAATGAAAGGTTCAGGCACCGTTATGAGGTTAATCCTGCTTATGTGAAAAAGCTTGAAGCTAAAGGAATGATTTTTAGCGGAGAATCCTCTGATGGATTAGTTAAGCAAATAATTGAGCTTTCAGACCATAATTTTTTCATGGCAAGCCAGTTTCATCCTGAGCTTACCAGCAAGCCTTTAAAGCCTAATCCTTTATTTAAAGGCTTTATTAAAGCAGCTAAGGAAATGAAATAATTAATTTTTTAAAAAAATAGTTGATTAATGCATTAAAAAAAAATAAAAGAAATATTTTTTAATTATTTCTTTTTTGATTCTTTCTTAGCTGGCTTAGCTTCCTTTTTTTTAGCTTCTTTCTTTATTGGCTTAGCTTTTTCTTTCTTAGCTGGCTTAGCTTCCTTTTTCTCTTCTTTCTTTATTGGCTTAGCTTCCTTTTTCTCTTCTTTTTTTTCTGGTTTAGCTTCTTTTTCTCTCTTGATGTGCTGCTTTACATTCTTTTCTTTCCTTTCTTTTTTCTCGCCTTTCTTTGGTACTTCATCAATTATTTTAGAATCAATCATTGCCTTATGAATCTCAGCTGTTGGTGCATTTTTCTTAATCTTAAGAACTGTTCCTAAAGGAACTAAATGAGACACATTGCATTTTTTTCTTCTTACTAATCCATCAATTAATACATAATTATTGTCAATTACATCAATTATTACTGCTAATTTTCCAGCTTCCCTTCCAGCTATTTTAAAGCATACTCTTCCTATTTCAATCATTTCTTCTCAACCTCTTTAAATATTTTTTCCTTAATTATTTTTCTTGAGCATGCACTGCAATAATTTCCAGCATAAGGCCTGTTAGGCACTTTTTCAGTTTTTGCCTTCTTTTTCATGCTCATTGGAACACCGCTTAATTCGATTCCGCACATTCCGCACAAGGTTTTGGTGTGTTTCCTATTATGATACTCGGTTCTTGTCTCTCCTCCTGGAGCAACATAAGTTCTTTTCTTGCTTGTTTTTTCACTTCTAGTTTTTGCCATAATATTATCAACTCAATGATTGTTTGTTTAAAAAATTAACGATTTAAAAGCTTTCTTAAAATGTTTGAAAAGATTATGCTCACTAAAAAGTATACTCCAAAAAACTCTAAGCCTTCGCCTATTAAAGGCAAAGTGATTCCTAAATGAATTAAAGTCTGGTCCATTGGAATCACGCTTTTTGCATAAGCAAATAATAGAAGAAAAGGAACCATTGTAATCATTGTTGGCTTGAATTGCTCGCTCATTAATTTCATATTCAAATCTAATAGCTTATTTTGAACTTCTTGGTAGTCCTTGTCTGATTGGTCCATTTTAAGCATTTTTTGCTGCAGCTCTTTAGCTTCCTTCATGCCTTGCTTTAAAAATTGGTTGTTTGCAAATAATTTAAAGCTTAATTGAGAAATAAGGCTTGTTAGCATTGAAAGCACTATTGTAAATATTAATGGAGTAAGCCAGGTTATTCCATATAAATATTCAACCATTATCTTTAAACTGCCTCTAATAATTTTTTAACAGTTGAGTTTGCTCCTTGCATTCCCTCTCTTTTAATGTTTTCATAAAATCCGTAAATTATCATTACTGACAATAATAATCCTGTTCCTGAAGTCAATGCGCTGAATAGTTCAGCAACAACTGCAAGTAATGCTACAGCTATAGCTCCAAGAATAGTTAAGGGATCAATGTATCTTTTTACAACCCTTTCTAGAATTCTTTTGTCTCTTCTGAATCCTGGGATTGACAAGCCTGATTCGTGTATTTGGTCTGCAACACTTGCTGCATCCTGGCCTCCAACTTGAACCCATAAAATGCTGAATAATACGCAACCAACTATCATGAATAAGGGATAAAATATTAATTGAGGAATATAACTACCTAATCCATTAGTTATTATTGTCCTTAGGCTAGGAAAAACTAGCCATGAAGCAATGCCTGTTTGCGCGCTTTGACCTGAATAAGTTCCAAGTATTGGGAAGCCTGCATTGAAAAGCATTAATCCAAGCATTTGGACCATTGCAATCAAGCTTGCTGCAAAGATTACTGGAATATTGCTTGTGTAGAAAAATTTTATTGGCCATTTAATATTGTATCCCCTGACTCTTCCAAGAGTCAACGGAATGTTGACTTTAATGCTGCTTGCAAAAACTATTAGTAAAAATACTGCTATTGTAGCAACTACGCTGATTAATGGCCAAATCATTAATCCGAAATTTCCTGAAAGCAGGGATTGGAAAATTAAAGGTATGTAACCTGTGAAAAAACCTGATGAAGAGTCAGTGACTAAACTTAAAGCTTTAATAAATAATTGCTGGCTGACTCCTGCTGCTATGAATAAACTGATTCCGCTTCCAAAGCCCCATTTACTGCAGATTTCATCAAAAAGCATTAACAATAATCCTCCGAAGATTAACTGAAGAATCATTATTATTTGGTTGAATAATGTTGCACTAGAGGGAGGTATTGCTCCTGAGAATACATACATTGCATTCATTACTATTATGAATAAAACACTTATTCCTTTCTGTATTAGCTGGTATTTCTCTTTCCCTTCCTTGGAATTAGTGTCCAGTTTTATTACATCAGCGCCTTTTAACAGCTGAAGAATAATGCTGCCACTTACTATTGGCCCAATACCTAAGCTGATTAATGAGCCAATCTTTGCTGCCAATATAAGGCTTAAGTCCTGCAGCTGGCTTACATAATTACTTGAAAGTCCATATAAAGGTACAACGCTTAAAAAGAAAAATAATACAAGAACGATTAATGTCCATTTTAATTTTTCATTAAAATCCAATTTTTTTTCAGGCTTTTTTACCTCAGGCAAGAGCCTCAAATAATCAACCCAATCCTTCATTCTTTAACTTCTCCACCAGCTTTAACAATCTTATCTTTTGCTTTGTTTGTTATTCCTGCATAATTTTTAACAATTATTGCTTTATGTACAGTTCCAGTTCCTAAGATTTTTTTATACTTAGCATCATATTCGAATTCTTTGGAAGTTGACTTTTCAGCCATTTCGCTGATTAATCCAACACTAATAGTTTTTAATTTCTTGTAAATTGAAGTGAAGCCGTGCTTTCCGTAATCAACTTTTCCGTCTATTATGTAAGACATTTTTTTCTGCTTCATTCTTTTTCCATGCCCTGCTTTTCCAACTCCTCCCCTGTTTCCGCTGCCTCTTCTTCTAAGACCATTGTGATCATTATGCCCGAGTTTTTTTACGCTTTTTTTCCTATGAGTTACTACCATTTTACATCATCTTTTTTGCAATTTCATCAATGGAGTCATGCTTTCCTAGCACTCCTCCTTGTTTCACTGTTTTTTTTACTCCTCCCTTAAATCCTTTAATTGGAGGATGAAGCCTTAATATTGGATGAAGCTCTTCTACATCTTTTAATAGTTTTCCTGATTTCAATGCATCCATTGCTTTCTTGATTAATTCTTTGGTTGCTGGCTTGCCATTCTTTGCCTTAAGCCTTTTTTCTAATAATTCTTCAAGCACTTTGTCGCTTATTTTTCCAAAAATGCTAAAATCTTTCACTTTTTTTATCATTCCATCATAAATTGGAGTTTCTGGCAAAAGCGTTGCCCAGTGGCTTCTTGTTAGCCTTAGCATTAAAAAAGTGTCTTTAATATCCTTGTTTAATCCAACTGTTCCCCTTAACCTTATTAATAAATTAGTCATTTAAGCGCACCTTCAACTATTTTCACATTATTGGCGTATTTTTCATTCAAACGAACCTTGCTTAATTTCTTTAATGCATTCAAGCAAGCCTTAACAAGGTTTAATCTGGATCTTGTTTGCCCACTAGTTTTACTCCAAACATCTGTTATTCCTACCATTTTAAGTATTTTTTTGCATTCATCATTCACGCATAATCCTAAGCCTTTTGGAGCTGGGAATAATGTTATTATTGCGCTTGAGCATTTTCCTGTAACTTCGAATGGAATACTATGCGGCTTTCCGCATCCGCACTCCCAACTTCCGCATCCCCTTTTTATTTTAAACAAATTCTTTTTAGCATTAGCTATTGATTTGTTTCTTGCAGGAACAGTTTCATTGCTTGAACCCCTGTCATAGCCTATTATTCCATCCTTGTTTCCGATTATTGCAAAGCATAAAAATTTAGGTTTCTTGCCATCTGAGGTTGTTTTTTGAGTTACCCTGAAAGGCCTTCTTTGGCCTCCTCCGAATTTTCCTTTTGCTTGTCCAACTTCTAATAAATCAACGCTTAATGCAGGCATGAGAGTCTCAGTAATCTGGGGCTCTTTTATCTTTAAATTATTATCAATTATTTGCTCAATGCTTGTTATCTCTCCATTCTTGACAGCTCTTCCAAGATTTGTTTTCGGAACCCATTCCTCTAAATTGCTAATATTTTCTTCTTTTCTTGGAGCTCTTTTCATTTTTTTCATGCTTTCACCTTTGAATCAATATTACTCATTACCTTTTCTATTATTTTAGCATCAAAGCCTTTAATATGCTTGCCTTCCAGTCTCTCTTTTGATGGGAAAATTTTTTCATCATGAGGTATTTTTAGTCCGGATTTAACTGCTCCTGCTAAAACTGCAAACATTCTATTACCCTGCGTATTAATATTAAGCCCAATATCGAATACTGCTTCTTTTATCTTGTTTTTCAAAGCAAGCTTCCCTATTAAGTATCCCACTAAATAAGATGTAACTAAGTTTTTCGGAGCTTTTTCAATACCATACTCTTTTAGGTTAATGTTTGAGGCGGAAACTAATGTTTTGTCACCTTTTTCTTCAAATTTAACTATTTGAGCAAGTATTCTAAGATTAGTTTTTCTTACAACTAATCTAGGACTAGTTGACTTAACTGCTGACAATCTCTTAGCATAATTTGTCTTGTTTTCCCTTTTCCTTTTGTACGGTACTGAATACCTTGGTCCTGTTGCCATTTTTTTTATTTCTCCAATTTATTTGTTATATAAAGCTTTAAGTGAGCTTTGCTTCTGAAAAATCCTCCGCTTACCATGTTATAGATTTTTCTATAAAACTCCTTGCTTAATATACTTTTTTGCTTTAATTCCTTTATTAATTTTCTTTGGATTCTGACTTTGTTAATCCATAATTGTTTCCTTGAAATTCTTGAATATTTTGCGCCTTTCTTGCTTCCTGGCCCTTTCTTTCTGCCTTTCTTTTTCTGCTCTTTCAGCTTATTTGACCTTGCCTTGCTCACTCCTTTTTTACTCTCAACAGTTATAGCAGTTCCTTTTAGCTTTCTTATGTCAAATCTTGTGATTGCATCTTTCAGCTTATCCTTTTTTTCAGGATTAAGCTTGATTCTTTTTTTTCCAACTTTAAAAGTTTTTGCTGCTAATTTTTTTTGGTTATTCAAATTCATTGTTTGTCACCTTTAGGCTTGCTTGCTTTTTCTTCCTTTTTAGGCTTTTGAGGTTTAATAGTGGGCTTTGCAGGTTTTTCAGCAGGTTTTTGTTCAGCTGTTTCTTTTAATTCTATTTTAGGCTTAGGCTTTTTAGAGTTTTTGTTATCCTCAACTTTTTTTATTATTTTTTCAGGATTAAAATTCAAAAACTTGTATTTTTTACCAAGTGCTTGCTTTGCAATCAGTAACCTTTTTTTCAAGCCTAATTTTGCTGCAACTATTCCAACAGTTTTTTCGCTTAATTTTTTCAAATCCTCAATAGTCCTTATTAGTATTAATTCTCTTCCGAACTTGTCAAGATTCTGAAGCACTTTAGGTGTTTTCATTCCTATTTTTGGAATTCTCATCTCCCATTTCATTGCTCTTCTTATCTTTGAATGGTGGCCTTTTGGCTTTCTCCAATTATCAGGAAGCTGAGGATGCCTGTGCTTTTCAACCCTTCTGAATTTAGGAAGCTTCTTTTTCATGCTCTGCTTTGCTTTTATTAACTCTTCACTCATATTTTATAACCGTCCTTTTCAATTATGTATATGCCATCCTGGAATATTCTTCTGTCATGTATTCTTATCTGGCTGATTTTTTCAATTATTCCTGCAGTCATTCCTGCTGCTTCTTTGTCTACTGATTCAACTATTATTTCATCCTTATTAACTGTCACTTTCGCATTTCCTACAATGCCGCATTTTCTTGGAACTTTTTCGCCCAAATAATTATGTATTATAACTTGGTTTCCCTCAACTTTTACAGTCATAGGATAGTGCGATGCGCAAATTTTAAGCTTGTAAATGAAAGGCTTTTTTAGGCCCATAATCATATTTTCAAGATGGGATTTAAATGTCATCATCATTTTTTTAACGTTCTTGTTCTCCTTTTTTGACTGCAGCTCAATGCTTTCAGGAGTGAATATTATGTCAATTAATGGATAAAAAAGTTCTCTTTTATTCTCTTTTCCATTGCCTGAAATTATAATTTTTTTCCCTTCCTTTTTTACAGTATATCCTTTCGGAATCTCGATTGAGGTTTTCATTTTATTCAGTAAACATAAGCTATTAGTTTTCCTCCTAATTTTTTTTCTTTCAGCTGGTAATGAGTCATCAATCCCTGATTTGTTGAGACGATTAAGCATCCGAAATCCTTTGCAGGCAAATACCTTTTTTCAAATTTTTCAACTTCATCCTTTTGCACTGAAAATCTTGGCTTTATTGCATTGCACTTATTTAGTTTTCCGTTCAGTATAATTTTTATTCCTTTGGTTTCAGGAACTGCCATATAATCTTGTATGAAGCCTTCTGTTTTGAAAATTTCAAGAACTTTCATTGCAAATTTTGAATTAAAATTCAAATTCAATTCATTCTTCCCATTCTTCATAGCACTAGTCATTGCTGACAATACATCCGCTAGTAAATCATGTCTCATCTTTTTTTCACCTTAAAATTTATTAAAACCTATATCTCTTGCAACATCCCTAAAGCACTGCCTGCATATATTCAATGAATACCTTCTTATCAATGCCCCTCTTCTTCCGCAAATATCACAAACCCTCTTTCCCCTGCCGAATTTTTTTTCATCAGGCTTGTTGAATTTAAGCATCCTTCCTGATTCAGCTTTTTTGTGAGATATTGTGTCAAAAGTTTTCTTCCAATTCTTTGCAGTCATATTATTTTCACTTCATATTTTTTTTTAAAAAAATCAATAGCCTCACTTTGATTAATCCTGTGATTTTTTGGAATTCTCTTGTTATTTAACCTTCTATCTCTTATCCTATAACCTGCTCTTTTTAAGGTTATTGTCGCGTTTAATCCAAACATTGGCATCTTTGGGTCATATTTAACTCCTGGAATATGAACATATTCGTCAACTCCAAAGCTAATATTTCCATAGTTGTCAAAGCATGATTTTTTTAAAGTATACTCCCTTGATAGCAATAATCTTTTCAGCAATTCTTCATAATCTTTTCTTAAGGTTACTTTTGTACCTATTCCAATTCCTGGCCTTACGTTCCATTTAGGAATCCTTTTATTTGTGACTGTTTTTACCGGAATCTTTCCTGTTAAAGTTTTAAGCAGTGAATATGCTTTTTCAAGCTTGTCTCCAGCTTCTCCAACACCAATGTTAAGCGTTAATTTTTCAATCTTCACATTTTTCATAGGGTTTAGTTTTTTATCTTTTTTGTCAGCCATATTAATCACTCGCTAATTTTTATCTCCTCTTTTCCTTCTCCTAAAACAAAGATGTAATCCTTCATTGTTTGATAAGTGGAATCCTTATTTTTCAGTATTGCCCTGTCTTTTGTGATGTTTTCGAATTCTTTGAATCCTAAAAGCATTGGAGTCTCTCCTGCATGCCTTCCTTTTATTACTAAAACTTTTGAGCCAATCTTGATTGGCAATTTTTTCAGCACCTTATTTTTATCCAAATCAAATAATAAAGTGTCTCCTATGCTAAAGCTGTCTTTTGAAAGCAAGTTTCTTCCACCAGTTAAATTAAACTGTATCACTCCTTTTTTCAGCCTTTTTTTATTATCAACCCTTAACAGTTTAACTTTTGCCTCTTTTTCATCAATAGGTATTAAGATTAATCCTCCTTTGTAATCCAAAACTAATCTGTAAAAATTATTGCTTACTGGAATACTTATAGTATCAAATAATCCAATTGCCTGGTTCAAATCAGTTACTGCTTTATTGTTCACCAAGATGTTTTTGTTATTTGCTAACTCTTTTGCCTCTTTTTTGGAGCTTATTAGCTTCAAATGCTCTCTTAATATAACTATTAAAGGCAAACTCATCTCTTTTGAATACGGCCCTGGGCTTGTTCGTGCAATAAAAGTCGTCTTTTTCTTGCTTATATTCCATCTTTTTGGGGTATTTAATCGTTTTAAATGCATTTTTATTTCACCTTTTTAGTTATCCTTTTTTTGTCAGCTAAATCCAGCTCTATGATTTGAACATTTGAATAATGAACTGGGAACTTCACCTTTGTGCCATCCTTTTTTTCAATCATTATCCCTTCAAGTATTAGTTTATAATCTTTCCTTAGTACTTTTTCAACCTTTGCAGTTTTTTCCTTGAATCTTCCTCTCATTATTTTTACTTTGTCTCCTTTTCTTATAGGAATATTTCTTTTATTAACATCTTTTCTTAGTTCTTTTGACAAGTTAGCGCTCATTATTGTCCTTCTTGTATGCAAAGGAGCATTTGCTAAGTATTTCCTCTGTTTTTTTGGCTTTACACTATTTTTCCATTGACTTGAATATTCTTTCATTTTTTTACACCACTATACTGCTTATTTTTCCTATTTTTGGAAACCTTTCAACTATTTCACGCGCAACAGGACCTTTAACAACGGTTCCCTTAGGATCTCCTTCATCTGATTTCAATATTACGCAAGCATTATCTTCAAATTTGATTCTTGTGCCATCCCTTCTCTTGTAAGCTTTTTTTTGCCTTATAATAATTGCTAGCATGACTTTCTTTTTAACACTCTGGTTTCCTTGTTTAATTGTTACACTTACCATGTCCCCTACTCCTGAACCTTGCCTTCTTTTTTTGACTGATTTTCCAAGCTTTACTGAAAGTATTTCAGCTATTTTTGCTCCGCTATTGTCGGCAACAACTAGCCTTGCTCCTATATCCAGCCCTTTTGTAAGCCTTGCTTTTACTGCTTTCATTTTTTCTCAGCCTTTTTTATTTTTTTTTCCTTTTTTTCAACCTTTGCTTCTTCAGTTCCTTTAATTACTTGAGCTTTTGATTCTTTTTTTATAACAACGAATGATTTAGTCTTTGATATTGGCCTTGTTTCCATGATTGTCACCAAGTCTCCTTCTTTTGCTTTGATGCAATCAGGATTATGCGCTTTTATTTTGGTTTTCTTTGTTGAAAACCTTTCATATTTTGGAATCATGTACCTTTTGTCAAACTCTATAACTACCCCTTTTTCCATTTTAGCGCTTTTTACAACCCCCTTAAACATTCTTCCCCTTAATTTTAAATTTCCATGAAAAGGGCAATTCCTGTCTTTACAGTCATGCTCTGGTGCTGTTATTCCGATTAATCCAACTTTTTTTGCCATTTATCTTTCACCTTGTATTTTTTTTTTAACCTATCATATGGCTTTTGAGCTATTTGCTCGCCATCGATTATTATGATTTTTTTGCCTAGTTTAAATATAAGCTCATTGCCTTTTTTTGGTATTATACTCTCCTTTTTTTTGTTCCATATTGTTATCGTGTTTTTTGACTCATCAACTATGAGTCCTTTTGCTTTTTTTGCCTTCACTTTAAGCCCTATTAATTCATGGCTTTTAATGTTGGATTCACTTAACATTTTACCTCAATGCTTTCAGGATTGAATCCTTCAGTTAGCAATATTTCTTTCACTTTTTTTGCATGCTTTCCCTGAAGCTCTATTGTTTCATCCTTGTATGTTCCTCCGCAAGCCAACTTCTGCTTAAGAGTTTTTGTCAAAGCCTTAATGTCTATTTCTTTCGCATTCAGCCCGCTAATAACTGTCTTTATTTTTTTGAATTTGCTTCTCTCATCTGACACAGTTATTTTTTGCTGTTCTTTTGCCA
>JBAZFK010000004.1:0-77504 GCA_041653395.1 Candidatus Nanoarchaeia archaeon | reverse complement strand
CACTAACTAGTGTATAATATATTCTAATAAAAGAATAATTTTATTCTTTTTATAATAGTTTAATTCTAATATCTTTCATGTGGCTTAAGCTTGTGCAGTTGTGCTCTAAAACAAAGAATCATCAGATAATACTTGAAGAATTATTTAATAATGCTAAAACTTTTAATGAAATAAAAAATGTAAACAAAAAGACTTTCTACAGAATAATTAATTCTTACTTAATCAATGGAATTGCTGAAAAGAATGAAAACAAATATTCATTGACAGTTAAAGGAAAATTGCTAGCTTTGGTTGTCTTAGGAAAATTTGAATCAATTAACACAGAATTAAAACAAGAATTAATCTTTGATTCCAAGGATTTATTCATTGAAAGAAAAGAAGTGATTGATGAAATTCTTTACAATGCTGAAAGAAAAAAGAATGTTTTAATCCTGGGTGAAAGTGGATTTGGCAAAACTGCATTGCTGAAAAGATTAAATGATAAATACTTGAAAAACAGCGTTTACTGTGAGATTAAGCCAATAAAGACTTGCCTAGAAAACATATGCAAAGCCAAAGGAATAGGAATAAGCAAATCAGCTAATAAGTCAGAATTATTGAATAAATTACGACAAGACAATAATCATATAATTGTGCTATTAGATTCAATAGAATCAGCCACAGTTAATGACAAGAAAATTATTAAGGATTTGATGAGAAACAACTGCCAATTTATCTTTGCAGGAATAAACAATAAAGCATTTTTAGACTTTACCACTTAATTAGACTAAAAACCTTAACTACTGCAGAAGCAAACCAATTAATAATTAAATTATTAGAAGGCAAATGCGACAATATCAATGAAGTAATAAGAATAGTTCAAAACAGCACAAATAACACTCCAGACCAAATAATCAAAGTCTGCAATCAAAACTTAGCACTAAAAGAGCTAAATGAAGAGAATAAACTAGTAGAGCATATCAAGCCAACAACTAACAGGATAAACCTAATTAGCACAAACAATGTGGTAAATATAGCTTACTTGATGATAGCAATGAGATACTTATTATACGGCCAAAAGCAGTACGAAATAGGATACTGGCTCTCAACATTAGCTTATCTGATATTCTTCTTATTCAGAAGAAGAAAGAAGTAAAGTTAATGTTTAACGAGTTTAATTTTAATATTTAACATTTTCATTACTTTTTTAATTGATTATTACTTTATTTTTGATATATGAAAATCAATGCTGATGAATTGACTATAAATCAATTATTTCAAAACAATGAAATAATATATACTATTCCGGTATATCAAAGAGGATATTCCTGGACTAAAGATAATCTTAAAGATTTATGGGAAGATTTAGAAGCTTTGGAAGAAGGAGAAAACCACTTTTTAGGTTCGATAGTAGTAATTAATGAAGGCACTAAGATAGCAGATTACAATATATCTGAAATTGTAGATGGACAGCAAAGACTTGTAACCTTATCAATATTATTTTTAACATTGAGAAATATTGCAGAGATTAAGGAATCAAAAGATTATGCTAAAGAAATAGAAGATAAATTCTTATTTAGTAAAAAAGTTGGAAAAGATAAAGAACAAAAAATTAAATTAAGCAATAAAGATAATGATTCTTATTATAATTTAATAAATTCAAATTTTGATAATATTGAAAGTAAAAACATTAAAATGGCTTATACTTTTTTTAAAGAAAAAATAGAAAATATGAATATTGACGAAATAAAAAAATTGTTTAACAAACTAACAGAAAAAGTCTCAATCGTTATAATTGAAACAGATTCACCTAAATCCGCATTTAGATTATTTGAAACATTAAATGATAGAGGATTAGCTCTTCAATCAATAGATTTGATAAAAAATAAAACATTAAATATGATATCAAGAGATGAATCTGAAGAAGGAAAAGAACGTCTAAAAAAAATTATTAGTATGTGGGATAAAATTATTGAAAATTTAGATAATCCAGACATTGATAAAACTCGTTTCTTCAGGCAATATTTAATGTCTTCAAAAATAAAATCTGTGAAGAATAAAATAACTCAAAATAAATTATATGATGAATTTTGTAAAATTGTTGAAAACATAGGAAATTTAAAAAATTTAGAGAATTATATTCAAGATATAGTTAATAAATCTGAATTATATAATAAGATATGTAATTATTCTGTTGATTTCTATGATAAATCAATAAATGAGTTAATAAATTCATATTTACAAAATTTAGTAGCAATAAAAGCTGTTACAAGTTATACTTTATTATTAAGAGCTTTTGAAGAATTAAAGAACCCGGCAACAATAATTAAATTAATTGAATTAATAGAAATTTTTGCAATAAGAAGAATTATTACAAATTGGTCAACTTCTGAGTTAGATACAATTTACAATAAGTTATCTATTGAATCATTTAATAATGAAAAACCTTTAGATTATATTAAAACTCAGTTCAAAAAACATGTACCAACAGATAATGTTTTTGAAGATAATTTTAAACAAAAACAATTTCAAATTAATGACCAATTAAAATATATACTTGATACAATAGAATTAAAGTATTATGGAAAAGGAGGAAAAAACATAGAAAACAGGTATTTAGTACATATAGAACACATAATGCCACAAACTATATCCGAAGCTTGGAATAAAATACTAAATGAAAAACAAGAAGTTATAGAAAATAGTACAAATTTAATTGGAAATCTAACATTACTTGAAAAAAAACTCAATACTAAAATTTCAAATAATTTATTTGAGGTTAAAAAGAAATATTATTCTTCAGAAGAAACCGATTTTAAAATAACAAACAATCTTATTAAATATTCTGAATGGAGCATTAAAACTATAAAAGAAAGAAGTAAAAAATTGGCAGAAATAGCAGTTAAAATATGGAATTTTGAATAATTTTATATTCTTTTAGGCGAGCGAAGCGAGCCCTAACAACAAGCGAAGCCAATTGTTTATTAATAGCTAGGTAGAACCTAGCATTCTTTACTTAGCCATCCAATGGCTTCTTTTTTGAGTTCCCAAGCCATTGGTTTGAGTAGTTCTATTTCGGTTTTGCTAAAATAGCCCCATTCTGGGAATGGTCCTGTTACGAAACCGAAGTAGATTTCGTCGTCTTTGTAGGTTTTTCCGTCAATGATTGAGTCTTGCTTGTAGGCTAGCTCAGTTGCTAGCCAGTAGATGCCTGAGAAGGATTCCCAGGCTTTTATTATCAGCTTGTCGCCGACTTTAGAGTCTTTTATGAAGGTGCTCATTCTTGAGCACCTTCTTTAACAGCTTTAAGCTCTTCTCTCATTCTCCAGAGCTGCCTTGAGATCTTCCAATCCAAGGTTAGTAACCTGCTGACATCTTCCAGCATAGGTATTTGATTCACTTCTGGATTTTTCTCGCTCAATATTTGAGCGGTTTTTTCGTCGATTAGCCTCTTTACCTTGAAGCTTAATCCTGTGGTTGCCCACACCCTACTTACTAACATTTTTGTATTCATTATATCAAACCTCCGATTTTTTCAATCAAACAACTTCGTTGAAAAAATTGGGGTTTGGGCAGTTAGTCAAAGGAAAGAATCAGAGAGTTTTCTTCTCGAGCGGTGCCAAAACACAGTATACACTGTTGGCAGCAAGTTTTTTAATGCTCTCTGAGCTTGAGCGAAGGAGCTTAAAATACTTGCAGAGAGAGAAGGATTTAAATCCAAAGGATTTTTATCTGATTTTATGGATAAAATGACGAAGGCGCAGAGAAGCTACTGCATGTCGCAGATAAGGAGCAAGTGGACCAAGCCTGAAGTCAAAGTTCATAATATTCTCAAGGGAAACAAGATAAGACACAAGATGCACCCTAAAATTGAAGGCTCTCCTGATATTATTTTAAAAGACAGAAAATTGGCAATTTTTATTCATGGATGCTTTTGGCATAAATGCCCTAAATGTTACAAAGAGCCTAAGTCAAACAAGAAATACTGGCTTCCTAAAATAGAAAGGAATGTTGAAAGAGATAATTTAAATAAAAAAATGCTGAAAAAACAGGGATATAAATCCTTAGTTATTTGGGAACATGAAATATAATTACATTTGATTGTCATATATGGATTTGATAAATTCCATTTTCTTTTTTTCAGATGCAGATAATGTAGATTCATCATAATATACAACTTTTATTCTTTTTTTATCTCCATCTAATTTTTCAAAATTGGAGACTTCAGAAAAATTAAATCTTGTTTTATCTGGATTTTTTCCTGCTTTTAATACCCTTGCACCATAATGAGAATATAATGCGCCATTAGGCATGCAAAGTATATTTATATTAAGAATTTTCAGATTTGTTTCTTCATATAATATTGTTACAAAGAAAGTCAAACATATTTTTTTATTTCCATTATTTTTATAATAATGAGGCAAAGCACTAACATATTCTCTTTCTTGAGTTTTGTTTACTAACATTTTTCCAGTATAACTGTTTTGATTTCTTCCAACAAAAATACTTTTATTAAAATCTCCGATATTTCTTGTTTGAACAGTTTTAAGATCAATATGAACAAATGCATCATTGGTTTCAAAGAACAAATCAGACCCAACTGGCGATGAATTTGGTTGCCCTATACCTTTTCCATTAAATAATGAATAAACAATTCTTTCGGCTCCAGTAGCAAATCCTGATATGCCTTTGCCTTCTTCTTCGGGATCCCAAAATCTTATCCAATCTTCTTTAATTTTTTCTTTTGTATTGAATCCGAAAAGCATTTCATCTTCAGTATATTTAAGAAAATGATAAAATTTTTTTAGGTATTTATATTCCATTGATTCTATATTTTTCATTTCTTCTTCAGTTACCATTCTTCATCATATCCTTAATATTTTCAGCAAGTTTTTGGCCCAACAAAACCGGGACAGCGTTTCCTATTTGCTTATACATATTTCCCAGACTGCCGTAGAATATAAAATTATCCGGAAATGTCTGTATTAATGCGCATTCCCTTACGGACATTCTCCTTTTTTTATTCGGATGAATTTCAGGGCCTGTTGCAGTAATTGTATCTGAAGGCCTGTCCCAATTATTTATTCTCAGAGACTGTTCAAATTTGATTTGTTTAAGCTCTAATTGGGTGACCTTTTTGTCATATTTGCTATCAAATTTCAACAGTTTTTTTAATTTCCACCAGTCATCAACGTTAGGGATGCTTCCTGAGTCATTATCTTTTCTAAACCAGTGGCCAGCAGTGTATTTATATCCAAAATAGTCATCAACTTTTTTTGTAGTTAATCCGGCTTTGTCCCTCCATAATTTCAAATAATCGCAAATCTCAAACTGATCAACTTTATATTTTCTTCCCCAAAATTTATCCTGAACATTCGTTCTTGCAATATGATTATATACATTTTTGTTTTTAATTTTTTGAGGATTGTAGCTAATCCACAGATTAGACAAATGCCCTATTACATCCTGAACCCTAACATGATGCTTTTTTCCGGGACCGTGCGTTGGTTCAGGAAATTTATTTTCAATACCTAATCTATTTCCTAGTATAATTACCCTTTCCCTTTGTTGAGGAACACCATAATCTGCAGAATTAACTACTTTGTAATTGACATTATATCCCAATTCTTTAAAATCATTCACAATCATTTTTATAACTTGTCCCTGCTGCATTGACAATAATCCTTTGACATTTTCAGCCAAGAAAAAAGGGGGCTTTTTGTCTTTAACAATTCTAAGCATTTCTTTGTATAAAAAATTTCTTTGGTCACTCATATTTCTTCTTTTATTTGCAATAGAAAAACCTTGGCAGGGAAAACCTCCAAGAAGAATATCAAAATTATCCGGAATTTCAGAGCTGGGAATTTTTGTTATATCCCCTAAAACTATGTGATTTCCTATATTTTTTTGATAGGTTTCAACAGCTTCCTTAAAAAAGTCATTTGCCCATAAAACATCAAAACCTGCATTAATAAAACCCAAATCTAATCCTCCGCATCCGGAAAAAAGACTAACAACAGTAGGTTTTTTATTCATCTTATTTTTAAAATTGTAGCCTATTTAAATATTTTAGTAAAGTAGACTTCCTTTAATATTATTTTATAAACCATTTAAATTAATTTTTTAATTAATTCATCTGGAGTTTTTGCCACTGCATCAATTAATACTGCAATTGACTTGTCAGCATCATATTTTTCAAGAGAATATATTGGTTTAACAAGTGCAAAAGATGCTCCAATTTCAAGCATTGTGCTGTTTCCAATATATCCATTCTGATTAAATATAAACACTGCATCAGCTTTTCTTATATAATTCAGATGATGCAATGATAATCCGCAAAATGCATATTCTTGAATTTCTGAATCAAGCTTTAAAATTTCATTAACATTTGCATGAAATGGTTTGTAAACAATAACTCCTTTGGCTTCCAGCTCTTTTGCAAACTCCAAAGCCTCTTTTTTGAACCTGCTTGAACCGCATATGACAACACTTTTCACATAGTAAAATAAAAAGTGGTTTTTTAAAAAATATTCTTTTTATATAAAATCTTCAAATTTTATTCCTCCAAAAAATATCCAATAAATATGCTTAATCCCATTATTCCAAAAGCATTCCAAACATCCATAGTTTTAGACCAGTAAACAAATGCTATGAATAAGAAAAAGTGGTGCATCATATTAAGCGTTGTCGTGTCTATTTTCATTTTGTCTGCACCACTAATTTAAGCTTTTCAAAAATTTCCGGATCCTTGATTAATGCATTAATTATGTTGCTGATTTCTTTTTTCTTATCATCCAATTGCACAGCAGTTTCTGTTCTTAATGGCTTTCCGCACTTATTGCAGTAATTGTTTGCTGGATTGTTTAATTCTCCGCAACTGCAGCCAATGGATCTCATCATGTCCTCCTCAGTTTTTTCCATCTTCAAGCCATGCAATGAGAGTATGGCACTGTCAACATCCCTTCCGCTTAAATGAACATACACTGAGGCCATGTTGCTTCCCTGAGTCCAGCCAAAATACTCTTTCATTTGGGCCTCTGTTAATTTATTAGCCAAGTGCGTGGCCCTTGCATGCCTGAAGCTGTGGGGATTGACTTTCTTTCCAATCTTTGATTTTTTGCTTATTACTTTCAGTAAATGTCTTATGTAATCATAGCTGATTAATTCATTTCTTCTCAAATTGCTCCATAAATAGTTATCCTTGTTGGTGCTGTCTGGGTGATTGTTTAGCCATTTTCCTATCAAGTTGCTGCTTGAGATTATCCTGATTCTTCTACTTCCTGTTTTTCCGTGAACCATTAATATTGCTCCGTAATTGTCAAAGCTTACTTGCTTGAGCTTCAGGGTCATTAATTCTCCTATTCTGCACCCGCTTTCATACAGTGTGCTGATGAAGGCCTTGTTTCTGTCATTGCCTGCATTCTGAATGAGCTTGATTATATCATCTTGGGTTAGCAATTCCTGAGGCATCATCTTTTTTCTATCGCTTAATTTACAGCTAATCCAGCTTATGTGGCTTGGCAGTGTTCCGTTGTTTTGCCATTTGTAAAACTTCTTCAAAGTAACTTTAAAATCTTTCTTTGTGTATTCGCTGTAGTGGCTTGTTTCCAGCCATGTCAAGTAGTCGACTATGTCTTGCTTGTCAACTTTTGTAAAATCCTTATTTATCTTTTTGTCAATCTGGCATAAGAGTGTCAAGTATTTCACAACTCTTGGTATGCTTAATCCTTCTGCAAATAATTGGTTGTGAAATTTTAACAGAATGTCTTTGTTTATTTCGTTGCAATATTTTGCTGTCTTGATGCCGTTGACTACATAAATGAGCCTGTCTCCTAATTTATGTATCACCCAATTATCTATCATACTTATCATTGCTCCCAAAGTTATTTATAAAGAAACGCTGGAGATGACAGACTACTTCACCGAGAGCCCCAGAAGAGAATTGAACTCTTAACCTCCGCTTTACGAAAGCGGCGCTCTAACCGTTGAGCTACTGGGGCAAATATATAAGATTTATAGATTAATTTGTCTTTTAAAAAATTAGTATTTTATAATTAACAAGATTTATAAATTCATAAATATATGATTTTCATATTATTATGAATTTTGACTTTTATAATTTTACAAAAGTTGGAAGCAGAGGGCAAATAAGCCTGTCAGCTGAAGCCAGAGAAGATTTTGGAATAAAATCAGGAGATTATGTTAGCTTGGCTTTTATTAAAGAGTGCAGAGGAATTTTTATCTTCAAAAGCGAGCAGCCCGAGTTTATGAAAAAAATTTCAACTATTTATGAAAAAAATAAGGTGCAGGATAGCGGACAAATAGTTCTTCCTAAAAAATTAAGACAAGAGCACAACATCTTTGAAGGTGACAAGTTCTTGGTGCTTAAAAAAAAGCATGATTCTCTGCTTTTGATTGATTTTAACAGCTTTAAGGAAAAAATTACTGGAATTTTAAAAAAAATAGAGGAGATTAAAGAATGACTAACAATTTTTCCATAGTGCTAAAATATGTCATGAAAAGCAAAAAAGAGTTTTTTACTGCAGTGTTTCTTTTAATCCTAAGCTCGGCCTTCACTTTAAGCATTCCTTTAATTAGTAAAACAGTTATTAATGAAATAACTAAAAACAATCTTGATTTTTCAAAATTACTCTTATGGTTCGTGATTGCTATAGCTTGCGCAAGTTTAGGGAGCTTCTTTGAAGGAATAAGCAGGTATTTTACTTCAAGTGCTGGCACGAAGGCGCAGTATTATATCAGAAAAGATTTGTATGAAAGCATAAATAACCAAAGCTTTGGCTTTTTTGACAATAAAGAAATAGGAGATTTGGTTTCCAGAACCACAAGTGATATAGAGAATGCGAATCAGGTTTTTACAAGGGGAGTTATCACTTTTATCAGCGCAATAATAACTCTTATAGGAGTTATGATTGGTGCAATGCTTACAATAAACTCCTCAATTTATGTATTATTAATCTCGCTTTTTGTTTATTTCTTGATAATATTTTTTTCTTACAACAAGTTAAGCAAGCCGTTTATTAGCTCAAGGGAAAATTTCGGGAAGCTTACTACAATAATACGGGAGAATCTTATTGGGGCAAGCGTTGTAAGAATATTTAATTCGGAGAAAAGGGAGCTTGATAAATTCAACAAAAAAAATGAAGCCTTCAAAAAAGACACTGTTGAGGCAATAAAATGGCAAAGCATAATGGTTTACAGCACAAGAATACTTGTGAATATATTGATTGTTTTTTCTCTTATTTACGGAGGGTATAAGGTAATAAGCAATGAATCAGATATTGGAACTCTTTTGGCATTCATAGCTTATATGGCAATGCTTGCAATGCCGCTTAATAATCTAAGCCAGTTCATAATTGATTTTGTTCAATCAGGCGCGAGCCTTAAAAGGGTTAATGAAATCATACAAACAGCAGCTGATATAAAAGATAGCAGCAATGCGAAGAGTCATGCAATAAAAGGGGATGTTGAATTCAAGAATGTTAATTTTGGTTACATGAAAGAATCATTAGTCCTGAAAAACATTAATTTTAAAGCTTTGGCTGGCCAGACAATAGCAGTTATAGGAACAACTGGCAGCGGAAAAACTTCCCTGATTAATCTTGTACCAAGGTATTATGATGCAACAAAAGGGGCAATATTAATTGATAATATTAATGTTAAAAACTATAATATTAGCAATTTAAGAAGCCAGATAGGATTCTGCAGCCAGGAAGTGTTTTTATTTAATATCAGCATAGCTGACAATATCAGGTTTGGAAAGCCTGATGCTAGCTTGGATGAAGTGATTGGCGCAGCCAAGCATGCAAATATTCATGATTTCATAGTGACTTTGCCGGAAAGTTATGAAACAATTGTAGGAGAAAGAGGAAGCAGCTTAAGCGGCGGGCAAAAGCAGAGGATTTCGATTGCAAGAGCTTTAATACTTAATCCTAAAATATTGATTCTTGATGACAGCACAAGCGCTGTTGACACTGAAACTGAATACAAGATTCAGAAAGCATTAGAATATTTGATGATAAACAGGACAAGCTTTGTCATAACCCAAAGAGTCAGCAATCTGAAAAATGCAAACAAAATAATCTTAATGGATAAAGGAGAAATTATAGGGCTCGGAAACCATGAAGAATTATATAATAAAAACATGATTTATACTAATATTTATAATACCCTGCACCAAAAGCAAAAAGAAGCTGAGTTAGAATTAAAAAAGGGGGTTGATAAGTAATGCCTGGACCAATGCATATGGCTGCTGAAGGGAATGCAAAAAGGAGCGGGAAGCTTACTGATAATATTTTATGGGCTTGGATGATAAATTACTTGAAAAATTACAAAAAAATTTTCATAATCATGCTAGCATTTCTGGTTATTTTTACATTAATTGACGCTTTCTTGCCAAATATCCAGAAAAAAATCATAGATGATGGAATACTGAAAGGCTCTAATGAAATAACCACGAATTTTTCATTAATTTATTTATCAATGCTTTTGGTTAGCGCATTTGGCTCGTTAATAATTAATTATTTTTTAGGAAAATATGGCACAAAAATAATACAAAAAATAAGGCTTGATTTGTTCAAGAATATTCAGAATATGAGCATGGAATATTTTGAAGCACATAACAATGGAGATATAATTAGCATTGCAACAAATGACATTGACCAGCTTAACATGGTTTTTGGGGGGCAAATGGCTTTAATGCTTGTCAATGCGTTCAAGGCAATAATCATCATCTTATTGATGATAAATCTTAACTGGGAACTTACAGTAATCTCCGTCTTAATAATACCCTTATTATTGGTTATAATCTTATTTTTAGGCAACTTATTAAGAAATGCATTCAAGGAAACTAGGAAAAAAATAAGTAAAGTAACGCAAGTGATTGAGCAAAATATTAGCGGAATGAAAGTTATAAAAGCTTATGGCAGGGAAAAAGAAAGCAAGGAAGAATTTGACAAAGCAAACTGGGACAACAGGGAGGCAATGTTTAAGACTGGAAAAATAATGGGATTTTTGTTTCCAATATTCACATTCATCATTTACTCATTCATGAGCTTGATACTGCTTTATTCAGGATACGGGTTAATAAATAATGGCATCACTTTGCTTGGAAGCACTATAACTATTGGGGAATTAAGCGCGTTCAATTCGTATTTGGCGCAGCTAATTTTTCCAATAATAGGGCTTTTATTTTTTAAGCAGATAAGCGACAGCGCTTTAGCAAGTGCTGAAAGAATTTACGGAATACTTCATGAGCAAAACAGCATCAAGGAAACAGCTACTCCTAAAAGCATTAAAGGCATTAATCCAAATATTGAGTTTGAAAATGTTAGCTTCAGCTATAAGTCAAGGGCTGAAGAAAACAAGAAAGATGCTAATGTTTTGATTAATCAGTTGAATCCTATGCATAAAATAATTATGGCTAAAATAATCGCCCCTTTTAATGATGAGAAGAAACTGTTGATTCTTACAAGGTTCATGGAGCTAGATAATGATGAAAAAATGTCATTATTGTCAAAGTTTAGAAACAAAAGCAACAAAAAAATAATCCTGAATGAGCTGACTAAAGAAGTTAGCATGGATTTAACTCCGATTGAGCTTGCAAAACTGCTTGATAAAAGGCTTAGAGGAGAGTATGTGTCTTTAAAGCTTGACAGCCAATTTGACATGAATAAATTAGGCGAATTAATGCAAAGCAAGCAGCTGACAAACACTCAAATACTTGAATTGCTTATAAGTATGAAAATACCAAAAATCGATTATTTAGAATTCAGCGATGATGTCAAAAAAGCAATAGATGAATATAAAGACTTTATAAATAAAAAGAAAGAGAATGTACTGAAAAACATAACGATTAAGATTCCTGATGGAAAAACAGTTGCTTTTGTTGGAGAGACTGGCGCTGGAAAATCAACAATTATAAAATTATTGACAAGGTTTTATGATATTAATTCTGGAACTATAAAAATTGGTGGCATTAATATTACTGAGTTTAAAACAAAGGAGTTAAGGAGCATTATTGGAATGGTTCCTCAGGATAATTTTTTATTCTCAGGAACAATACTTTATAACCTTTATTACGGGCTTGACATTGCCCCTAAAGTAACTCAAAAAATGCTGAAAATCACAAAAAGCATTGGGCTTGATGATTTTATAAAAGAGCTGCCTTTAAAATATGACACTATGCTTAGGGAAATGGGAGCAAATCTGAGCATTGGGCAAAGGCAATTAATATGCTTTGCAAGAGTTTTGATGATTGACCCTAAAATATTGATTCTTGATGAGGCTACAAGCAGTATTGACCCTTATACTGAAAAAATAATACAGAAAGCAATCAAAAAAATGAGCAAAGGCAGAACTACTTTAATAATTGCCCATAGATTATCAACAATAAGGGATGCTGATATAATCTGCGTAATGGACAAAGGTAGAATAATTGAGCAAGGTTCTCATGAAGAATTAATGAAGCTTAAAGGACATTATTTTGATTTAGTAAATGTTAATACTTGATAAATTATTGTATTTTTGTTTCAGTAATATTAAAAATTGGAATTTTTAAATCATCCTTATAAACTTTAATTACTTCAATTATTGGAACATTTTTATTTTTATTAACATATTGACAAGAATTTTTTGGTTCATTTTTAAAACTTTTTTTAGAAACAACATAAATATAACCTTCTTTTCCAATAGTGTCTGGATTCATTCCATAAATATGCAGTTCCAAAGGATTTTTTTCATCTATGAAAAGAGGATAAACTAAACCAGGATAGTTAAGATTATTACTTGAAACAATTGCTTTCATTAAAGCAATTTCATAATTATTGGTTGCAAAAACTTCTTTTTTATTATTTGGTGCCAAAAAATTGTTTTGTATATTAAATCTTGAACCATGAAGCAAAAATCCTTCAGAAATAATATTTTCTAATTTTTTTTCTAATTCAAACATAAGTAATCAATAGAGAAAAATCTTTATAAATTTTGTTAATACTTGATTATTCCTTTCTTTTTCATCCACCTTATCTGGTCAATGAAGGATTCATTGAAGCTTCTTGGAGCGTAATTTATTAAATCAGTTGCTTTTTTGTGCGAAATTTTTGAATTAATTCTTAGGGTTGAAAGCGAATAAGGAGTAATTACTGGTATTTTCTTTGTTAGCTTATAATAAGCTTGGGTGAAGAAAGAGAAAAAATAGGATAAGAAATATGGAATTTTTACAGGTTTAGGTATTCTAGTTTCTTTAAAAAGGATGTTATTAAATTCTTTAATCTGCACATTCTCACCTGATAATAAATATATTTCTCCTTTTTCTCCCTTGATTCCTAATTCAGCCATGCCTTTAGCTACATCCCTGACATCAACGAAGTCATAGCTACCATCAATAAAAAAATACAATTTCTTATTGACATACTCTTGGATGTATTGGCTAAAAAAAGAAACCTCATAATCGTACGGCCCTATTATCCCTGTAGGGCAAATAATAATAGCATCCAAGCCCTTTTCTTTCGCTGCTTTTAGTATATTAACTGATGCTTGGGCTTTGGATTGGTCATAATTACCCCTATGAGTCAAAATATTAAACCCCACTGTCTCATCAATTATTTTTTTCTTAGAATCATCTAATGCATGAATAGTGCTAACATAAATTAATCTTTTGACTTTTGAATCCAAGCATGCAGTAATCACATTATTTGTTCCTTGGACATTAACTTTGAAGACTTTTTCCCTGTCATATGAAACTATGCTAATCATTGCAGCCAAATGGTAAACTTGGTCCATTCCTTTGAATGATTTTTTCAGGCCTTCAACGTCTAAAATGTTTCCTTCAACAATTTTGACTTTCAAGCCTTTTAATGAATCATTTTTTGAGCCCGGTAAAGAAAGAATATTTACTTCATACTTTTTTTTCAGTAATTCCCTTGCCAAAACATTGCCTAATCTTCCTGCACCTCCTGTAATCATTACTTTCATTTTAGGCATGATTTCACAGTCTCCTTTAAAGATTCATTAATTGACTCTTTTTTTATTTTAAGTATTGATTCGCATGAAGTGTCAGTGACAAATGAATTCATATACTGAAAATCAACATAATTAACTGGCTCTAGCCCGCTCTCTAATCCTTTAATAGAATGCCATGTTTTCAAAAAGAATGCGCCTATTTTTGCCAAAAATTTAGGCACAACAATGATTGTTTTTGGTTTCTTGTTGCTGAATTCTAAAATCCTGCTAATCCAATCTTTCCATGTGACATTTTCTGTATAAACAGGCATTGCTAAACTTTCTTTAGAGTATTTTATTGAATTAAAAACAGCTTTAGCAACATTTGAAACACTGACCATTGCAGTGCCTCCATTAGTGAAAAACAATATTGGCCAAGCATTAACATATTTTATTAAACCTTCCCATAATATTTTTTTGCCTGGAGCAGTGCCAAAAATGTAGGGAAGCTCTAATATTATAACTTTAAAATCTTTGCTTGATAATGACAATCCTGCTTGCCTTTGCTCAACCCTGCTTTTAATATAGGAGTGAATCTTGGCTAACTTCATTTCAGGCAATATTTTGTCAAAGTATGAAAAATAAGAGTTAAGAACTACTGCTTTTTTTACTCCTGCTTTCTTGCATAATCTTAAAAACCTTACTGCAAAATCTACATTAGCGCTTTTGAAAATTTTATATGCTGGCTTTTTTAAAAGTGCCCTGTCATCAATTCCTCCTGCAAAGACTGCATAATCATTTCCTTTGATTAAATTTATTGCCTCATTGTCTGAAATTTTTGACAAATCTTTTATTATTATTTTAACAATTTTTTTGAAAAAATCTTTTTTTGGCTCATATAATTCAAGGGCTGTGACTTCAAAACCATTTTTTAAGAATTCATTGGTTATGTGGTAACCTATGAATCCTCCTGCTCCAAGTATTAAAACCTTCACAAGGATAAATAATTACTAATTATTTTTAAAACATTCTTTTATTACTTTTTCAGCATTTATTTCTTTCATTATTTTTAGGCAATTTTTTGGGATTAATTTCTTGTATTCAGGTTCATTATTGATTATCATAGTCCTTATTCGTGTTGATGAAATGTTAGGCAATTCTTTTACCTTTTTTACTTTGACCTTTTTATTATCAAATATTTCATTAACTCTTTCATTGTTTGAATAAACAGCGCAAAAATTGTATTTTAATAAATGGTTTGCCCATGATTCGTCGCTTTTATAGTCAGGGCAGGAAATTATTCTGCAGTTATTAAAGCATGATTTTATCATATTTTTCCTTTCAAAAAAATTGAACGGATTTTTACGGGTTCTTGATTCTTGGCTGCTTCCAACTGCAATAATGACTAACTTATTTTCTTTCAGCGCTTTATTTATTAAGTATTCATGCCCTTTATGGAAAGGCTGGAATCTTCCAATAACCAAAGCTGCTGCCATTTTACATCTCTTTAACTGAATCTATTCCAAGCAAATATAATGCTTTTTCAATTGTGTTCATGAAGGTTTTTGTAAGGATAATCCTTGCATTTTTTAGCTTTTCATCTTCAGTGTTTAATATTGGACATGCTTCATAGAATGAATTGAATGCTTTTGCAAGAGAGTAAGCATAAGTGCATAAAATATGGGGTGACATTGCTTCGTAGCTTTTTTTAATCTCCTCAGGCAGTGATGAAATTAGCTTTATTAATTCTTTTTCTTCTTTTGCTTCAAGTAAGCTTGATTTAAGTTCCTTGCTTTTTTTGCTTGATTTAATTGCTATTTTTTTAGCTCTCACCAAGGAATAAAGAATGTAGGGTCCGGTGTTTCCTTCAAAGCTTATTGCTTCCTCAGGGTTAAATATTGTGTCCTTAGTCATTGTTGTTCTTAGCAGGTGATACTTTATTGCTGAAAGCGCGATTTTCTCAATTTCTTTCTGTCCAAGTTTTACTTTCCTGTTTTTTACCTCTTTTAATGCAACAAGATTCATTTCATCAATTAAGCTGTCAACGTCAACAATTTTTCCTTCCCTGCTTTTCATCTTTCCTGTTGGCAAAGCAATTGTTCCGGTTCCCAGATGAATCAATTTATCAGCTGACTTTAATTTTAGTCTACCTAAAATTTCAAACAATTGCTTGAAATAATGGTTCTGCTCATTGCTTGTCAGATAAATTGATTTTTCAAAATTGTAGTCTTTTTCCTTGATTTTTGCCAGTGCTAAATCTTGGGTGGCATAAAGAGTTGTTGAGTTGCTTCTTAGCAAATATTTTTTTGTGTTGTCTTTCATCAAACAATAGATTGCCCCATCATCTTCTTTTCCAAAAATCCCCTGCTTTAATCCGTTAAGAACTATTTCTTTCCCTTTGTCATAAAAATCGCTCTCATAATAGATTTTATCATACTTGTCTATTCCTATTCTTGCAAAAGTTTCATTATAACCTTTGTAAGCCCAGGAATTCATCTTCTTCCATAAAGCCCTGACTTTTTTGTTCCCTGACTCCCATTCTATTAGCATTTGCTCGCATTCTTTTTCCAATTCTTCGCTTTTTTTAGTTTCAAACATCACATAATATTCTCCCACAAAATGGTCTGGCTTTTTATTTGGAAGCTTTCCTTTTCCCCATTTTTGGTAGGCAAGCATTGATTTGCAAATATGCATTCCCCTGTCATTGTAAACATTCAGCCTTTTCACAGTGTAGCCATAGGATTCTATTATTCTTGACATTGATGTGCCTATTAATGTTTGAAGCAAATGCCCAATATGCAAAGGCTTGTTCGTGTTGGGATTTGGGAATTCTATTAAAACATTCTTGTTTAATGCTTTAGCATCTCCATAATTTTTTTCCATAGCCTCTTTTAATGTTTTCTTTGCCAATTTTTCATAATCAATATAAAAATTAATGTAAGGCCCGAAAGCTTTTGCCTTTGAAAAAATCGTTTTTGACAAATCAATTGTGCTCATTAGGTTAATTGCGGTAATGTTTGGGTTCTCGTTTTTTTCCTTGCTTAATTTAAAAGCAATATTTGTTGATAAATCACCCATTTCGGGAGTTGGAGGAATGCTTATATCCTTATCTTCTATGCTTAACAGCTTTTTTAGCTGCTCTACTGCCATTTGCATGAATTATTACTAGGCAAGGGTTATTTAAATAGATTACAAAATAATTTATAAATGGGTAAATATTACTTTTTACATATGGCAAGTGAAGATGAAATAATTTACAAAATAAAAGGTTTTAAGGAGCAAAATAACCCTAATTTTAAAAAATACATGGATTTTTACAAGGAAAAATTTCCTGATTTTTATGAATCAAAGCTTAAAATTCTTGAAAATTATGAAAAAAAAGGGGATGCTGCAGTTCCTGAACCTGAAAAAACTGCTGTTGACTTTAGCGCTAAAGTTAATGAACCTGTTGTTGAACAAGAATCTAAAGATGAAATTTTTGCTGACAAAAAAGTTTTAACCCAACCTATCTTCAACATTAATGACGGCAAAAAAGAAACTAATGACAATATAAGCAATGGAATTATTAATACTGTAAGCGAGAAACCTATACAGGCAAAAAAAAACACAAAAAAGATAATTTTAATAGCTTTGTTAGTGTTGGTAATAGTGGGAGCAGCTGCAGGAATTTACTTTTTGTTATTATGAAAGAATATAAGCCTAAAAAAAGAGTAATGTTGTATTGGTTTGTGAAATACGGCTTCTTTTTCATATTCGCTTCTTTCATGTTAACTGCATCTTTTTTGATAAACACCAGCTTTTATTACAGCTTAATTAAGTTTTTTTTGAATATGGCAATAATTATTCCATACCTGGGATTAGTTTACTTGTTTTACAAATGGAATACTACTAATTACTATTTTTTAAAGAATCATTTGTATATAAAGGAGGGAAGCGAATCAGTCCAGGTTAGCTACAAGGACATTAAGAAACTTGGTTGCTGCAGCACTTTGCTTGAAAAAATGTTAGGCATAACCAATATTTATATTGAAACCTTGGCAAACAAAACTTATTATTTAAACGGTATAAAAAATGATGCTGTTGCAAATGATCTTATCAGAAAATTAGGCAAATAATCTTATGCAGCTGCCGGGAGTTGAACCCGGGTCCTAAGCTTGGGAAGCTCATGTCCTACCACTGAACTACAGCTGCTTAATTAATTAAATGATTTTTTGAATTTTAAATAATTGTTCATTCAATAGCAATAATGGTTTTAAACCCTAAAATTATAGTTTTTGCCATGGAAATAATTGTTAATGATAGTAATTTCAATAAAGAAGTTGTTGAAAAGTCAAAAATTTTACCAGTATTGGTTGATTTCTGGGCAACTTGGTGCCCTCCCTGCAGGATGCTAAGCCCTATAATTGAAGAAATTGCAGAAGAAATGAGCAAAAAATTAGTTGTTGCTAAAGCTGACACTGCTAGCTGCCCTAAAATTTGCATGGATTATGAAGTGCAGTCAATACCTGCTTTAAAGATTTTCAAGAATGGAAAAGTGGTTGCGGAAACAGTTGGATTCATGCCAAAAGCAGCATTAATGGAGTGGATTAAAAAATCAATATAACTATCAATAACTAGTTATGCTATAATAATATGAAAAAAAATTAATCAAGATGCTTTCATTTTTTAACTGCAGAATTTTTTGCCTCAAATTTGCTGTTCAAGCTTTTGTAATGACTGTACAGGGTTTCTATTTCATCCTGATGCCTTGATAAAATCATCATGAATGAAACTATCTGCTCTGAAATTCCACTTAAAGTGTCCAGTTTTTTGTCCAAGCTCTCTGCCTTCCACTGGTTTGAGTTTAGCTCAATTTCAGAGTCTCCCTCTATTACTACAGAGCTGTCAGTTAATCTCCAGCTTTTGTGGTAAGGAAAAGTTATTTTAATTTCAGGGCAAATAACTGCATATTTGATTGAAGGGGACAAAAATTTGTTGAAATTATTTTCATTTTTTCTGAACACTCCTTCAACTTTTTTTAAAGGCATCAGATAGCACTCGTAATTGTCTTCATTTATCATAAAGCATTTTTCATCATCTAAAGTTATGGAACTTAGCCCGTACCTTCCTAAAGGCTTTTCAATAAGGGATTCAATGTCTGATACTTCAAGAGTTGTTTTGACAGTGCAATAAATATTTGCTGCCTTGTATCTTAGCTCATAATTATTGATGCAATTGCCACTATAATACCAAACTGATGGAACTACTTCGGCCCCATTATTGGCTTTTTTAGCAATATCAATTAATATGTCCATTCCGGTTTTCATCAGCTTTTTGGATAATTTTCTTATTATAAAAACATTTGTAAAAATTAATAAGATATAAAATATTGTTTTAATCATGGACTCAGACTTGGTCAGCTGCTGCGGGATTTACTGCTCTACCTGCTCAAGATTCATGGACGGCAACTGCACTGGATGCCTGCCTAAAAAGTATAAATGCAGAGTAAAGACTGAAGTTAAAGATGTGAGGTTCGCGTTCGAATCCAAAAAATTTCCGGGACCTTATATGAAACAGCTCAATGATAAATACATTAAAATGTATAATACTAATTTAATTGAAAATTTGGAATTTATCAAGAAATTCGGGCCTATAAAATTCATAAACTCTGAAACTAAAAGAATGGCTTGCCCTGAATGCAAAGGATTAATAAGCATTCATGAAAAAGGGAAGTGCAGGAATTGCAAATAATTAACTTTTTAAAACCGAAAAACTCCTTTAATAATTAGCTTGTTCCGAGTAGTCTAGCTGGTTAGGATAATAGGTTGTGGCCCTGTTGACCCGGATTCGAATTCCGGCTCGGAACCTAATCATTTATTAATTTAAAAAGTGTTTAATGGTTAATGAATATAACTGATACTCTTATTGGTTTTGGAAAAGAATTTTCTAAAAAATTACAAAAGTCTGCTAAAATTGATGCAATGCAGGTTCATGGAAGCTTAATGCAGGGTTTTTCTGATAATTATTCAGATGTTGATACTATGATTTACTGCAATTCTAAATTAACAATTCAAGAGGTTAAAAAGTTGCTTAAAGGATTAGAATATTTTGAAATAGTTTGTAATTCAAATTGGCCTATACGTTTAGATGTTAAATATAAGGGAGTTAAGATAATGCTTTTGTTTGTTGAAACTAAATGGATGATGCATGATTTAAAGAATTATATTCATATATTGCCAATGGATTATTACATGCAAAGAAGTGCTTACGTTTTTTTGGGAAATTCGAAATATTATTTTGACAAACTAGGTGTTTTTAAGAAATCTCAAAAAGAGATAAAAAAGTCAATATTGGAAAAATTCAAAATGAACAGCTATTCTTTAATGAAAGATTTGGAATATAATTTTTTTCTAGAAAAAGGCGCTATTAATATTGAAATACTAAGAAATAATGATTTGTTTGTTTCAAACATTTTTTCTGAAAGCTTGGTGAGCATTTATTCCATATTGTTTGCATTGAATAACACTTTTTTAATGAACAAGAAATGGGTTTACAAGTATTTGCCTAATTTTAAGGTTAAGCCTAAATTATGCCTAGAAAGATTGGTTGAAATGGCAAAAATAGGAAATGACAAAAAAACAATTGACAAAAAAATAGGATTATTCAAAGAATTTATTATTGACCTAAAAAAACTTTTAAAATAATTTTTTAAAATAATAATCAATAATATTATCATGCAATTATCAAAACTTGAGATTAAAAAAATAGCCAAATCTTACAATTTAGGCAATGTTAAATCAGTAAAATTGATGGCTAAGGGATTGGTTAATTACAATTTTAGCATCAAAACTGACAAAGGAGACTATATAATAAGAGGTTTGGGAAAAAAGTGGGATGATTATAGGGAAAAAAAGCTTGAGTTCCAATTCAAAGTAATTAAGTATTTGAAGCTAAAAAAATTCCCTTACAAATTGCCTTACCCTATTTTGAGCAATGAAAAAAAGGAAGTGCTAAGAATTAACAAGAAAACTTTATGGGTTTATGAAAAAATAAAAGGCACTTGCGGCAGAAAAATCAACAATGAAATATTGAAAGAATTGGGAAAAGCAATAGCTATTTACCATAAATACATAAGAGGTTTTAAGATTAAAAAAGGCAATAAAATCTTTGATCTTGATTGGGTTAGATGTGAGTATGAAAAATTCAAAAAAATAAAGCCAAAGAATGAGATTGACAGATTAGTCTATGAAAATGTCTCAATTTTTGAAAAAGCCCTGAATGAGTTTTCAAAAAAGAAAATCAGCAAAAATTTGCTTGTAACTCATTCTGATTTTAACCTAGGGAATGTTGTTTTTGACAAAAATAAGATTGTTGGCATAATTGATTTTGAGAATTTGCAAGTGGCTCCAAGAATCTATGATTTGAGCCAAGCAATAAAATTTAGTTGTGTCAGCACTAAGATTAACAAAAAATGCTCAGAGATTATTATAAAAGAATATGAGAAGCTTAATCCTTTAAAAAAGGATGAAAAAGATTCAATAATTGATTTGATAATTTTTGGCTCATGCTGCGAGTTCGCATGGTTTTATAGTTATTTTAAAAAATCTACTGACAAAAAAAGATTCTTCATAAGCTCTGAAGTTAAATTGATTAAGAATTTGCTTAAAGATAAGCTGCTTAAGTGTTGAGTATTCCATCATATTAAGGAACAATTTTTAATGAATGATTAAACCTCCTTAATATTACATTTTGGTTATAAAATAAGTTTTTTGGAAAAAGTTTTAATTTAACATTGCTAAAATTATTTATGTCTTATTTCGTTGTTTTTATAAAAACTCTTGAGAGCAGAGTGTTTTATTTGAATGAAATAATTTTAGAAAATGTTTCGCTCGTATTTCAGGGGCTTTTTTCAATATTTTTGGGGATTTATTTGAACAATGTTAATCCAGTGTTTTCTTCAATGAATGAGCTATTGATCTATTATTTCTTTGGCAATGCAATTATTAATTCTTTTCAAAGAGGAAATGTTGCAAGGGAGATTGAAAGGGAGGTCATTAGCGGAAACATTAATGTTCACTTAGTTAAGCCTTATGATTTCGTTGTTTACATGCTTTTGAAGTTTTTTTCGCACAAAGTTTACAAGGCAATCATTAATGCATTAATATTCTTCTTTATACTAAATTTGATTGCTTCATTCACGATTCCTTTAGAGTTCTTATTAAGGGCTTTATTGGTTATTCCTTTTGCTGTGCTCTTCATGTTTTTAAACAATTCAATTTTCTGCTATTTAAGCCTTATTTTTGAAAAGCTTGGGAGATTGAACTCTATGTATTCAATGCTTAGTTATTTCATAGGTGGTGGGCTAGTTTCTGTGAAATATTTCCCTAGCATTGTGAAGCTTATTCCGCAATTTTTTTTCTTCGGAGCACCTCTTGAATATATTATTGGAGGCACTTTCCCTTACTTTGGCTTGTTTGTTTTTTATTTGGCTTTTTTCATTTTTCTTAATCTAATTATTAGAAAATTCGTGTATAAGAGGCTTGAATCCAATGGTTAATTATTTGATTAAATATTTAGAGGTAAATCTGAAAGCATTGAGCGAGTTTCGCTTCAGTTTCATTTTTGACATTGTGACAATATTTTTTGTTAATTTGGCATTTTATGGGACAGTTATTTATTTGGCTTACACTAATAATGGGCTTGGAGGATTAAGTTATAATGAAATAATTATGGGCATTGCCATTATGCAGATTGCTTACATTCTTGGAATAGGATTTTTCAAAGGAGCTGACCAGATGAGCTATGAAATAATCTCAGGAGAACTGGATTTTTTGTTAATCAGACCTATTAATGCTTATTTAAGCATATTAATACACAGGATAAGATTAACTGTTATTGGAGAAATTATTCCTTTAATTGTGCTATTGCTTTTAAATGACCCTGCTAATATTCCTTTCATTATAGTCTTTGGCATATTTAGCGCTGTAATATTCAATGTGGCAACTTGCCTGTTTTCCTGCATTCCTTTCTTTACAGATGTCAATAATGATTTTGAATTCTTTGACTTAATAATTGGTTTTGCAAACTATCCTCCTGGAATTTTTAATGACTTCATGAAATTTTTTGGGCTTTTCATTTTCCCAGGATGCATGATTAGCTTTGGGCCAGTGTTATTGCTTAAAGATCCTTCATTTGCCTGGGTGTATTTTGGGTTTATCATAATATTAATAACTGCTTTCATAATTATTTTTAATTTAGGGTTAAAAAGGTACAGGAGTGCTGGTTACTGATGGAAATAATTACTGTAAAAGAGCTGTCAAAGTATTATAAGGTTAAGCAGAAAAAAGGAATTTTAAAGGATTTGCTTAAGCCTGAATATAAGATTATTAAGGCTGTTGACAATATCTCATTTTCAATAAATAAAGGAGAGCTTGTGGGCTTTATCGGCCCTAACGGCGCTGGCAAAACTACTACTATTAAGATGCTTACTGGCATTTTGCATCCAGATTTTGGGGAGATTGTAAGCAACAGCTTTGTGCCTTTTAGAGAAAGGAAGAAGTATTTAAGAAAAGTTGGTGTAGTGTTTGGCCAGAGAAAAAGCATGTGGCCTGAAATCAGCGTAATGGATAATTTGGAGCTAATCTCCTCATTTTATAATGTTTCCAGCGATGTGCTTAAAAAAAGAATCAGAGAGCTGAATAAACTTATAGATATTGATGAGTTCATTAACCAGCCGTTCAGGAAGCTAAGTTTGGGGCAGCAGATGAAAGCAGAACTAGTGAGCTGTTTGGTGTATAAGCCTGATATTTTATTTTTAGATGAGCCGACTATTGGGATGGACATCATTGCCAAATTTAATTTTATTCAATTGCTGAAAAAAATTAATGAAGAGGAGAATACGACTATTATTTTAACCAGCCATGACTTAAGCGAGATTGAAAACTTGTGCAAGAGACTTATCATAATTAATAAGGGGAAAATTGTTTATGACGGCGAATTCTCAAAAATCAAGCCTGATGAAGTAATTATTAAATGGGAAGACAAAGGAGTTATTAAGGAAAAAAGGATGAAAAAGAATAATGTTGCTAAATTTCTTGGAAAAATCGACATTGACACTGTGACTATTAAGGAGATTCCTGTTGAAGAAGTGATTAAAGAGTTTTATAAATAAAGTTTTTTAAGCACTAAGCAGTTATTTTATTGGTATGAATCCTATTAAGCCGAGCCTTAAGACTGAAGCTGTTCCTTTGATTATTATTGGCTTGGCTGTTTTTTTCAGCATTTATTTTTATTCCCTGCTTCCTGATGTGATTGCAAGCCATTGGAATTTCAAAGGCGAGGTTGACGGCTACAGCAATAAAGAGTTCATGGTCTGGCTTTTTCCAATGATGATGTCAATAATGTATGCATTATTTTTGGCGCTGCCTTACATTGACCCCAAAAAGAGGAATTATGAGGGTTTTAGCAAATTTTACCATTTGTTTAAGGCAATGATACTGCTTATTTTATTTATGATGTTTATTGGAATTGGCGCTTATAATTTAGGATATAATATCAATATTACTCTGCTTGCAACAAGTTCTATAGGTTTATTCATGATTTTTATAGGCTCATTTTTGAAAAATATTAAGCCTAACTGGTTCATGGGAATCAAGAACCCTTGGACTCTTTCATCTGACAAAGTTTGGAAAAAAACGCACAGGGTTGGCGGCTATTTTTTCATGGTCTTTGGGGCAATAATTATTGCCTGCAATTTTTTGCCAGAGGTAGTGTCAATTGCTTTGTTTATTGTTGGAATATTTTTAGTAATTATCGGCACAACAATCTATTCATACATTGTTTATGCCAAAGAAGCTAAGAAAAAAAAGAAATGATTAAAAATATTTTTTTTGCAGGTATTTATTCCTGTAGCTTATTACCCAGGTCATTATTTTTTTTTTAATAATAAAATTCTTGAACTCTTTTGATTCCCTGTAGGGAGTGTTTGATGGCTTGATTAAATCAAGTATTATGGTTAAGTAAGTGAACGGCGCTAAGAGTATTGCTAAAGAGGTTGTTAAAAAATTAACAGGCACTTTTTCCCAAAAGCTTGATTCCTTGGCGCTTCTTTGTATTGCTTCATAGTTGGCTCTTGCAACAGTATTGTCAAAGTCTGCGAGTATTAATGGATTCTTTATTTTTTTGTCTTTAATGAACTTAATGACTCTTTTTAATGAATTAATCTCATAATCGTAATATTTTGAATCATATTTTGAGTAATTTTCCCTGTTTATCCAAAAACTTGTTGCTTTAAAACCCTGCTTTTTAAGAATCATTATTATTTTAAGTATCCCTAATTTGTCATCAATGCCTATTATGTGATATTTTTTCAGGTTTATTTTTCTGACTCTTGCAAGGTTAAAGAATAGGTCTTTTTTTACAAAGCTTTTTCCTGTTATTGCCAAATCTATTGAGTCAAAATATTCAATCATTTCAAAACCTCTCCTGTTCTCATATACCACATGTATAAGTCTAATTCTGCAGGGCTCATTTTTAATTCAGAGGCTATTTTTTGAAAGATTTTTTCAATCCTATAATACTCTTTCTTTGTCAAGGTTTTCGGCACTTCGTTAATGTAGCCGTGCGCTTTTAGAAGCGCGAGTATGTGGCGGTCAAGTATTGCAAGCTCAAAAAAGCCTATGTTTCGCAAGAAATGGCTTGCCTCTTTTAATCCTATTCCTAAAATATTTTCTGCCAAGTGATTTCTTACTTGTTCTTGCCCTTTGCTGATTAATTCATTTATTTTTAATTGTAGATTTTTATGTTCTCTTGCCTTAATTAAGTATCTTGATTTCATGCTTGAGAATCTGTGCTTGTTTTTTGAAATAATTTTTTCCAATTCTTGTTGATTTTTTTCAAAAAATCCTTTGTATCCTAATTCATTTTGTATATTAATTGCCGTTTTTGCCCTGCTGTTCGCTGTAAGTATGCAAAAGCATAGTTCGCTATACCAATCCTCGTTGCTTTTTTTGTTTTTTTCGCTGAATTCTTTTAATCTATTGCCAACTAATTCTTTGACTTTTGAATTCTTCAGCGCTAAAACTTTTTGATTTAAACTCATTTTATCCACCTATTAATTCATTTAATTCCATAAGCTTGTCTGTTTTTTTAATGCTTACATTTTTAGTGACTGCTTGGGTTAATTCCATGAATTTCCAGGCAGTATGGGCAAATCTGAAGGCAAGTATTGCTTTCGCCCCGAACATTTTGGCAAATTTCACCAAATCATTGGCTTGAATCATATTAACAGTTTTATATAAGGTGCCTGAATATTTGCATTCAATTGCTAGTATTAATCTGCTATTTCCTGCTATTAAATCAGGCTCTTCCACTTTAGCTTTGCCGCTTCCTGCAATCCTTGCAACAGCAAATCCTTTAGTGTTAAGTATTGCCATTAATTCTCTTTCATACGCTGCGCCTTTGCTGTAATGAGCCATAAAGATTAAATAGTACCCTAGTATTTTAATTAATTATGCTAACTATTGATTCAGCGTACAAGTTCATTGCAAAAGATTATAAGGGAACTTTAATGTTTTGCTTGCTTGCAGCAATAGCAGTTTTTATTCCACTTGTCGGAGCCTTGCTATTAATGGGATTATCTATTAGGATAATTTCAAATTCAATCAATCAAAATGATGAGATTCCCAAAGTTTTCGGAAATTTCGGAAACGATGTTATGAATGGGTTAAAATATATGGCATTTGGATTCATTTTAATGATTCCGTTCATGGCTATTTTTGCAGGAAGCTTTAGCGGGATTATTTCAGCTTCAATGTCCAATGATATTTCCGAAATGACTAATATTGCTTTAAGCATGGGATTTTTATGGATATTGGTTGCAGTATTAATCTTTGCTTATATTTTGATTATTCCTGCTTTAACTGCTAATTATGCAAAAGAGCAGAAGTTCAGCGCTTTTTTTGACATAAACAAGGCTTTCAGCATTGTTTTTGGAAATTTTGGAGCTTATCTTAAAATGATTGGAATAAATATTCTTTACTCAATAGTTATTGGTTTCATTTCAGGAATTTTAAGCTTCACAGTGATTGCGCCTTTGCTTGCAAGCCCTTTAATGATTCTTGTAAATGGAAAAATAATGGGAGAATGGTATAGCGAAGCTTCAAAGAAATAAATCTTTTTTTTAAAATTTTTATATTTTTATTTCCAACCCAATTATAGGGTTTTCCATTCCGTTTTCAAGTATTATTTTCGGGCTTAATTCTCCAAAACTTCCTATTTCTTTTGAGTTCATAATTATTGCTGCGCTTCTTCCCGGAATGTATTGGTAGTAATCTTTTGCTTTCAGTTCATATTTTATTCCTAAAGACTTAAGCACCCATTCTGCTGCCTGCTTTATCTCAGTAAAATCAGCGGCTAAATGGCTGGAAAGCATTGATAAATAGTTTTCTTCTAAAACTTCCTCCTTATTTTTTATGAAAGTTTTTCCAACTTCGAAGATTTTTTGAGGATAAGAATTATGGGTGTTTTTGGCAATCCATTTTATTAACACTGGCATTAATTCATTCCTTAAAACATTCATGGTTAGGCTCATAGGATTTTCTATTTCAACACATTCGGGATTGAACAATGATTCCTTGTCGCATCTGTAATAATTCATTACTTCCTGATAACCCATACCTATTGCTAAGTCTCTTACATTGTTTAAATAAATGCTTGATTCAAGCAATCCTCCGTTAGTGGATAATTTAAGCTGCTGGGATTCAATGTTTTCAAAGCCGTACATCACTGCTAAATCTTCTATTACATCAAATTCATGCATTATATCTAATCTATAGAATGGGATTTTTACTGTTATTTCATCCTTTGTGATTTTTGAAATATCAAACCTTGCTCTTAACAATAAGTCTTTTAATTCGGAATCACTCCATTTTATTCCTATTCTTTTTTCTATGCTTTTTTTGCTTATAGTTATTGTTTTTGGCTCAATCATTGGAGTGATGGTTCTTTTATTACCTTCCTTGATTTTTAGGCTGTAAATCTTTCCACCCCTGTCAGCTAATGCGCTTATCACTATATTCAATGCTCCGATTACTGTTTCTTTTTTTGTTCCAGTTACTTCAATTAATATGCTTGTGGTTTCTTTTGTGATTTTCCCAACATCGTTGCTGTTTATTATTGGAGGCAATGACAAGATTTTTTTATTGGCATCTATTAATATTGGCACTTTTTTAAAATTCTCCAGTATTTTTCCAAATTCAACACCTTTAGGGTGCAATTCAAAGATTTGATTGGGAGTCAGCTCTTCATTAAATCCTAAAGGCACAAATTTAACATCTTCCCTGCCAATTGCCTTGTATTTTACAGGAAACTTAATCATTTCATAATTATAAATTCCTATTGAGGATTTTGCTCGTTTTCTTCCATAGCTTCCGTCAACTTTTAATTGCAACTGCATTAATTGCTTTATTAAGAACTCCGTGAATTTTATTCCTTTCACTACAGCACATGCAATGAAAGGCCTGATTTTCTTGACGCTTTTGTCAACTAGTATTTCATCATTTGAAGGCAATAGCTCATATTTTGGAATCCCTGCCTCTATTCCTAAGGCACCTTTTAGGGCTCTTGCAAGCCCTTCAACATGCCACATGTCTGGCCGGTTGCTGTCAGCTGGCTCGAATTTAATAATATCATTATTCAAATCTAACTCTTCAACTTCTGTTTTTACTAATAACAATTTTTTCCATAATTTTTCCTTGTTTTTCGGAAGTTTTATTCCTACTAATTTTTCAAAATCCTTAAAGCTTGCTTCAAATGTTGGCATTACTTTTTCACCTCTACATTCCTAAGCCATGACAAATCAGTGCTGAAAATTTCCCTTATGTCATTTATTCCATAATTAGACATGAATGCTCTATCAAATCCAAGCCCCCATGCAATTACTGGCACTTTTACTCCTGCTGGCTCTGTTACTTCTTTTCTGAATATTCCAGCCCCTCCTAACTCCATCCATTTTCCATTGCTGTAAATGTGGAGGGAAGCGCTTGGTTCAGTGTAAGGGTAATAATCTGGCATTATAAGGAATTTTTCCACTTTTGCTATTTTTTCAGCGAACATTCGTAATAATGACAATAATGATGCCAAGTTCATCTCTTCTCCAAGTATTATTCCTTCCATTTGCAAAAATTCTGCTCCATGCTTCCAGTCTATAACATCAGGCCTTGCCATTCTGTCAATTATGAAGTATTTTCCAGGGATTTCCAAGTCAGGGCTCATTAGTTTTCTTATGCTTGCGCTCGTTGTCTGCGACCTAAGCACATGAATCCTGCTTATTTCCTTGTCCATCTTAACACCCCAGCCAGTGCTTCCAGTTATTCCGTTTTCATGAGCATTTTTCACTTTTTTTATGAATTTTTTGAACTCTTTTAGTGAGGCTTTTTTCGGCTCTTTTATGAAAAATATGTCATGCACTGCTCTTGCAGGGTGATCTTGCGGCATGTATAATGCATCGCAGTTTATGAAATTGGTTTCAACATAATTTCCTGCCATTTCCTTGAACCCCATGCTGACAAACAATGATTTTATTTCATTTATGAATTCATTGTATGGATGCTTTTTTGCAAATATTGGAGGAGCAACTGGCTCAAGAATATTGTATCTTCTGAATTTTTTTGACTCCCATTCCCTTGATTTTATTAGGTTAGGAGTCACTCTTTCAAGCAATTCTTCCTCAATATTGATGCCTTTTTTTATTAATTGAAGCCCTAAAGGTGTTGCTGAGAATTCCCATTCAGTCCTGTCAATCATTAAGATTAATCCTCTTTCTGTTAATTCTTTTAAGTCTTTTTCTTTTATTTTAAGCTTTTTTAGGTCGGTTTCTCCTATTTTTAATGATTCTAAAATTTTTTTCTTCTCTTCCTCTTTGATTAAGTATTCTTTTCCTAAGCTTGTTATTTTAAGCGCTCCGTTAAGCATTGACAGCAATCCTTCTTTTTTGCAAATCCCTAATGCTTTGTTGAATTCGTTTTTGTCAAGGCTTGTTATTTCATTCATTTTCTTGTCTTTGATTGAAAGTTCATCAAGTAGCCTTAGTTCAGGCAAGCCTTTATCAACCACTTCTTTTCCTCTATTAGTTAATGAAATTGCTTTTTTCTTAGTTTCTTTTATTATAGCCAAATCTTTATTGCTTAGCCACTGGGCTGCTTTCAGCACCTGAATTTCAGGCATTTTTGCCAATTCAACTGCCTTATTAAGGCTTAAAGTGTTTGATAAATTGCTCAATAATTTTTTTTCGAATAAATGAAGCGAACCCAATAAGTCGTCAATAGTAACCATGTACTTATAATTAAAACCTTTAATTTTAAAGTTTTTTATTCAAAAATATTTGTCGATTTTTATCTGTGAAGCATTCTCTTCCTTGAAGATTTTAGGAGGAGCGATTGATTTATAACTAAATCCCCAATTGTTAAGCATATTTAGCGCTCTTGGCGAAATATTTGGAGCTGCTATTATACCAATTACTTTTCCTACACCTTTGCTTGATTTCACCTTTTCAACATACCTTCTTAGCTGAGTCACAGCATCGAGTCCTGCAGTGTATCTTTTGCATTCAACTATTACAAAATTGCCTTTTGAGTCATGGCCGAAAACGTCTAAAAAGCCGTAGTCAGTTTTTTCTTCACGATTAATTGGCTTAAAATCTTCGCTGATTAGTAAAGGATTTTCATAAATCATATTACTCATGTCTTTTTCGCTTCCTGCTAATTTCAGCTGCTCAGTATCAACCAAAGGATAAGAAGCCACTTCATAGGCATCAAAAATGTTAATCACTAGCTCCTCTTTTGGCTTAACACTGCTTGCTTTGATTTCAAAATAATCCAGCTCCATATTCAAGGTTATTTGGGGTGTTGAGCTCATCCAATTGACAGGATTCCTGCCTTTAGGCTTGTGTATTAAAATACATGAATCAGATTTTATGATAATCATCCTGTCGCCTTCACCTAAATAGCTTCTTGCCCTGCCGAAATAATTAATCTCGCAGTTGCACATAATTATTGTTGCAAATTTCTTGTTAATCGAATTGCTTATCAAGGTAAATGCTTTGTTTAAATCCATGAATATTAGTAGTTTTATCTTTTTTTAAAAAACTTCTTAATAACTATTTTCTTTTTAAAAAACATTAATAAATACTAATTTGTTTAATAATTGTATGGATTATCCTAAAAAATGGAAGTGCCCTAATTGCTCAGAGTTAGTTGATAATAATAAGATTTGCCCTAATTGCAAGTTCAGGTTTGGCAATCATTATCCTAAATTATGGAGCTGCCCTAATTGCTCCAATATTAATTCTGATTCAGAGTTCTGCAAAGGCTGCGATTATCCTAATAATTTGTCTTTTCCTAAACTATGGCACTGCCATGAATGCAGTAATTTAATAAAGGATTCAGCTAAATGCGATGTTTGCGGTTTCGAATTCAAGGAAAAAAAGCCGGAACCTGAGCCAGTTATTGAGAAAAAGATTGTAAAAAAAGAGTTCATGGACAAAAAAACTATTTACTTAATGTCAATAGGAATCATTATATTAAGCCTTGTTTTAGTATTTTATAGCCTTGATTTTTCGCCTAAAGAGGTTTTAAGCAATGATTTAACTGCAGGAGCAACTTTTTCTAAGGATTTTGTATTGGCATCAAATCTTGACAGCGTGACTTTTGAGCTACAAAGTCCGACTGGAGAGACTATTGTTGTTGAAGGGCAAAAAAAATCAAGCAATATTTGGAGAATCAATAATATTTCTTTGAATGAGAGCGGAACATGGAGTGTTAGGATAACTGGAGTTGTTGGATTGTCATCTTTTGAATCGTCTGATTCCTTGAATATTATGAATTCGTGCAATAATAATTCTGACTGCATTAATGGTGTTTGCTGCAGCGGAGCATGCATTAATGTTTGCTCTAAAAACTCTGACTGCGATGATTATAATTCATTAACCACTGATACTTGCGTAAACTCGAACACTTGCAGTGCCAAGTGCAGCAATACAGCTTTAGCTTGCAATACTATTGCAAGAGACGGCTATTGCCCTAGCAATTGCAATAAGGATAATGATGTTGATTGCGTTTCTTGCGCAAGCGATGAGGCTTTATGCAACAATGTTTGCAAAAAAATAGAATGCAAATCAAACAGTGACTGCTCTGACAATAATCCTTCAACTATTGACAAATGCATAATCATGAATAGTCAGTGCCAGAATTATTGCGAGAACAATTTTTATGAAGGCTCATGCGCAAGCGGAAAAATAGAATATAATGGTTATTGTATTACTCCTTCATGCATATCAGCAGAGGATTGCTATAAAGAAGGATGGAATTATAATTGCCTTAATGCAGGAACTATCAATGCTTACTGCTCTTATTTTAAATGCAGCAGCTCGGAAATAATTTGCTTAACTAATGGGGTTAACAAGTGCACTGTTCCTGCCTGCAAACGTAACAGTGATTGCTTAACTGGCCAAGTGTGCGAAAATGCTTGGGAATGCAATGCCAGATGCGTTGCATCAGCCTCTGCTCCTGCTGCTTTAACTTCATGCCCACAAAGCCAGTATTTATGCTCAGGCTCATGCAAGACTTATGAAAATCTATGCTCTTGGCCTAGCACTCCGATTGACTCTAACTTATGCATTTGCAATGAATCAGCAGAGTATTTGTCATTTAAATCCGAGCCTTTTGAACTATCAGATTTTTCAGCTAATTCAAACAGCAATGTTGCCTTATTGTCAGCGCTTTGCTCTGGCTGCAACTATAAAACTGGCAATTGCTTTGAAGGCAAGAAAGTGAAAATAAGCTACACTATCAGCTACAATGGCGATTCTTCAGTTAATGTTCCTGTGATTGGATTAAGCAAAAGCTATGATCACATTGCTCAATCAAGCCCCCCTCAAGTTGAATCAAGAAATGATTATTTCATAGGGACAATCATGTGCAATAATAATTTGAATATGACTTTGTCTTCTGAGCTGTCTGCAACATTATCAAATATTAGGATTTTTGTGCAAAGCGATGAAATGGTTGAAAAAGCTTTGGTGAATGACAATAATAATTACTCTTCCAGCGTGTGCCCAGGGTTTGATAGCTCTGAATACATTATCAAGTTCGATATTGATTCAGTTGTTGGCAATTTTTCAATGAAATACGGGCTTGATAAGAGCAACAAAACCATTGTTTTTAATGAAACTCAAAGCAACGTGATTAGCAGAGGAATTATTAATTGCTCATTAGGCAATAATAACATAACATTTATTCCTAACAGCGATGTTTTTCAGTTTTTCAGCGTTTCAAATGTTAAGCTTTATGTAAAAGGATGCGACAATGATTTTGATTGCGCAAACAATGAATTTGACAAATGCTCGATCTCTAAATGCATTAGCAATAAATGCCAAGCAAGCAGGATTAACACTGATTATTGCAGGTTGAATAAGAATGAGACAATGATTGAGTTTGGCATTGGAAGCGAATATTTAAATGAAAGCATTTGCAATGACAGCTTGAATAATGGGAAGTATTACCTTATTAATGCTGAAAAAAGGAGCGACTTTACTGGAGGATTAACCCTTTATTATGGAGCTGATTCTTTAGGAACCTCTGTTACAATAACCACTCCTGAAAGGATTATTATTTCAGGCCAGATTAACTGCTCAAAGCCTGAGAAAAGAATTATTGCCAGCCAAGCTCTTGACAGTTTAAGCATGTATATAAAAGATTTTGAAATGCCTATAGTTGAACAAGCAAATAGTTCAGAAGTTCCCATAACTCCAATCATAGTAGTGCCTAATTGCACCTGGCCAACAACGCTTAACATAGCTGAGAATGAATGCGATATGGTAAGCACAGACTCTGACAATTTAGTCATTTATCTTACAACAATGAATACTGCTTACGGAAAAACCAGCGATTCCCAATCACTTGATTATTTATGCCTAGACCCTAGCTATGACGGAAAAGAATTTTATTTGAATTATCATATTACTTATAATGGTAAAGTTGAGCTTAGTATTGGAATTCTTGACTTCTCAAAAACTTACACTTCATTATGGAATACTGCAAAAACTGACGAAATAAGCGGAAAAATAAAGTGCGGCAATTATAAAGAAATAGTTCTGAGAAATAATTGGCTGTTCCCTTCATCAAGCTCCGAGTTTTCAGATGCAATACTATATATTAAAAAGAATTAAGCACAGAAATTCTTTAAAACCCTTAATTTTTAATTTAATCCCATGCTAAAAGCAGTCTTTGACTATGAAAGTGCCAGAGTAAAAGCTTACACTGTTTATAATCCTGAAAAGAAAAAGAAGCATAGCGTGATTTACAGGAGGGATAAGATGGAATGGAGCTGCGATTGCAGGTGGAATACGCTAAAAGAGACTTACTGCTCGCATATAAAAGAGGCAATAAAGTTTGAAAACAAGAAGAAGGCTGAGCTGCTTGCAAAAAAGCTCGGGATTAAATAAGCAAGCAAATAATCCATATGAGTATTGGAGCATTCATTGCTAAATAATTTTTTAAAATCTCTGTGAACAATTTTTTTGAACCCATTTGTTTTATTAAAAAAAGCTTCATTAAATTATTTGTCAAAACAGCAATAGCTATTGATAAATAGGCAGTGCTATAAGCCAAGGAGTCTTTTGCAAGCGTTGCTATTGAGATTGTGACAGCATCAGTGTTTGCAAGGCTTGAAAAAAAGCTTACTGCATAGATTCCTTTGTCTCCAAAAACCATTAATAAAAGCTTTGAAATAAACAATATTAAGACTATTAATGCCATAAATTTTATTGCTGGAAAGAAATTAAACGGGCTTTCTGAAACTAGTTCAGCATTGTTTAAGTTGGTTGTTTTTGGGGATTTTATCATAATCCAAGAGACTAATAATCCAATCAAGAAACATGAGCTGAAAGGTATAATCATTCCATAAGCAAAAGAAGGATTGGTTAGTAATGCCTCAAAAAAAACCATTAAAAACATTACGCTGCTTGCAAGAGTAATTCCTACCATGCAGGAATTGCTGACTGCCTCATTTTTTTTGCTGAGTATTGAAAGCGAGCTGGTTACTGCTGTTGAGCTGATTACTCCTCCAAGCAATCCTGAAATATAGATTCCTTTGCTTTTGCCTAAAAATTTTGACAAAATATAGCCAGCATAGCTTATTAGCAAAATTAAAACAACTAGTAGCCATAAATTAAATGGATTTATTACCCCTAAAGGGTCAATTGTTGTGTTTGGCAGCACTGGAAGTATTATGAATGCAATTATTCCGAATTTTAAAGCATCAAATAATTCATTGTCTTGTATTTTTGAAACGAATGTGTGAATAAAGGTTTTCTGGGTTAAAATCAGGGTTATTAGTATTGATAATGAAACTGCAAAGTAATAATATTGCTCATAATAAGAGATTACTCCTATTAAGAAAGTTAAAAATATTATTATTGTGCTTGTGAAGCCGAAAAATTTTTCAGAATTAAAGCTCACTCCATATCCAACTATTATTAAGATGAAAATAAGAAGAAACGAAGCGATTAAGAAATAAGAATTGTTTATTTCGTTTGAAATAAAGCATGATAAGAATCCGAGCAATGAAATGAATGCCAAAGTTCTTATTCCTGCAGGGTAGCCGTTCTTGCTTTTCTGCCTGTCAATGCCAATTAATCCTCCAAGAGCTAATGAAAGTAAGGTTTTCAATAAAAAAGCGAAAAAATCCATGAATATTAAGCATCATGGAGGATTTAAAAAATTAATTCTAAGCGCGCTTCGCTAAGTATAAATTATGCTTAGTTTTGACTATTTTTGCCTTTACTAAATCATTTATTTTTGCATTGCAATCAAAAACAGTGATTATTCTGTTTTTTGCAGAGATTATTGCTTCATTGCTTAGCCATCCTGGCAAGACCACTTTTCCTTTCACGGTTTCATTTTTTCTAAAAACTATTGGCAGCGAATTAGTTTTATGGATTCCGAACTCCTCTTTTTTGAGTATTAGTTTTGTTTCATGCTTTTTTTCTAACTCTTTTAAGTAGTTGTAAAACTTGTACCAGCTCCATTCTTTCGCTTTAAGCTTTCTTCCATGCTTGTAATGTTCGTATTTTTGTATTCCAAGCCTTGCATTAATTGATTTTGCAAAAATGATTAGGTCATCAATGTTTTCATTGAATCCTGGAACTATTACTGGAGCTATTAATAGTTTAATTTTCGATTTTGAAATATTTTGGGCCAATAATTTTATCCTGTTAATATCATAGCCTGGTATTCCGCTCAGCTTTTTTGCAGTTTCAGGATTAAGGGAGTTAATGCTTAAATTAATCCTATCAAGCCCTGCATTCTCTAATTCATCAAGCAATTTTTCAGTCAATAATATTCCATTGGTTTGCATGCTGATAATTTTTATATTCTTATTTTTCCTTAATCCTTTCACAAGATTCACAATATCCTTGTTAAGCAATGGCTCCCCAACTCCATCAATATGGGCTTCAGTATCATCTATTCCTTTAATTTTTATTATTTCATTTATCTCTTTTAATAAATAATTATTCTCAACCTGATAAGTGTTTCTTTTTTTTGAGCCTTCTCCCTCATCTACACTGCAATAAATGCATTTTAATGGGCAGCCAGTGATGCTTCTGATTTGCAGAACATTGGTGCCTCTGTCTATTATTCCGAAAAGGTGAGCTCCTATTAAAGGAATGTTGTCACTGTCTTTTATTAAATAATGCTCTCTCATAATAAACCTCTAGGACTAATAATGCAATTAATAAACCTATTAAAAAGCTGATTGTCAATTTTGGCAGCATGAAAGTATAATCATTGATTGTTTCATTGTTTTCTTTGCTTATTGCTTGGCTTGCCAATTGCTCGCTTAATAAAGAGAATTGCTTAGAGTATTCGAAGAAGATTATTGCCTGCAAAGGCTCTGACTCCTTGAATGTTTGGCCATATTCATAATAAGAGTATGCAAGTATTGGTATGATTTTTTTTGATTCCGCCATGTTAATGTTCTTTGCAGCCAAATCCATTAATATTGTTATTCTTTCATCAAGGTTTTCGTCAGTAACTCCTGCCAAAGAAAGAGCTAGGTTAGAGTTAGAGATTGATTTAAGGCTTTCAAACAAAGAAAAGACTATGTTGCCATTATTGTAAGCTTGAACACTTCTGTCAATCAAATCATTTGAGGCTTCAGTGTAATAAGATTCCTGCATTGACTTGGCATAGTTGAGCAATGTTTTGGCATTTTCAATCCTAGTGTATGCAAGTTCTGAGAAATCATCCTGGTTGAATTCATAGTATAAATCACCTGTTAACAAGTCTTTTAAGCCGAACCATGACTCGCTTGTTTTTAGCCTTACTTTGGCAAATGCCAGATTATACAATGCACTTATTGAGTCATTATTTAGGAGATTATCAATTGATGAATTCAGCAAATCTTTTGCCTCAAACATTCTCTCTATTGAAATGCTTATTGCTTCAAAGTCATTGGCATTATCTATTATTAATTTGTTTCCAAAATTGTTTTCAAAAACGTTTATTGAAGTGTTAAGCTCAATAATCATTTTTGGCAAGTCACTAAGGTTTAAAAGATAATCAATCAAGTAAGTGGTATAGATTGAGTTGATTCCAACTCTTACTGAATAACTTGAGGCACTGTAATAATTTTCTTGCAAATATAATTCATTCATTGTTTCAATGTCTTTGCTTGTTGAATTAATCAAGGATTCAATTGACAATGAATCAGTATTATTAAGTTTTGAAATATTGGTATTAATAAGCTGATTAAAGCTTGAGTTAGCATAGTCAATTAAGTTTTCGCTCATTATTTTCATGAAATCATTAAATTTTGACTTGTTTAGTTCGCTGCTTGGCTCGCTGAAAATTATTCCGCTAAAAAAAGCATAAGCTTGGTTTATTGTTTCAACCTCTATTATGTCAATGCTTAATGATTCATTCTCAAACAAGTATTTGGTGCCTTTTGGGATGAGAATCGTCTTTAACCCTGACTCTTGGCAAATCTTAGCTTTCTCAACCACCCCTCCTACAACTCCAATGCTTTTATCAGGATTGATTGTTCCAGTAATTGCAGCATCTGTTCTTAAATCAGCGCCCATTAGCTCAGACATTGCCAGTATTGACATTGCAGCTCCAGCGCTGGGCCCTCCAATCATTGGAGAATTCGCGCTTATTGAGTATAAAAAATCTTTGTCATTGCAATTAATTTCAAGGGTTTGGCATGCAACATCAACTGCCATTCTGGCGCTTGATTGGGTGTCTGTTTCAGCCAAAGGCATAGTGTTAAAAAACACTCTTCCAGAGCCGCTAATTATCTCTAAGTTTAGTGTTGCAAACAAGCCTATATATTCATCCCCTCTCTCCTGAACTCCAAGCACAGTCATTTCTCCTGCAAAGCAGGATGCAAAGCAGGATGATATTAAAAATAAGCATAATAGCAATCGTTTCATTATTTATTCTTTTAATGGCGGGTTTTTAATAAGTTTTTGAAATTAATAGGATAATCAGAAAGAACGAGTACTCATCATGCTCTCAGCCCGCCTGTTATTCATCATTTTATCCAGTAATTATTAAAAAGCACTGATTAATATAGTTTAAGATGCAGATAATTAAGCATAAAGGCTTTTTTAAGATAAAGACTAATGATTACATCATCTCCCTTGATTGCAATGCTCAGGATTCTGATTTTAACTTCTTATCCCATAGCCACATGGACCATTTGTTTAAGACTAATAAGAAAGTAATCACTAGTGATGAAACTTTTGAATTGGCAAAAATAAGGGGATTTAAATATAGTAGGTTGAATGATGTTCCAAGCAATATTTCTCTGCTGAATTCTGGGCACATGATTGGCTCAAAATCTTTATTCCTTAATGAAGATGATGAGTCAGCATTATTCACTGGAGATTTTTCCACTAATTCAAGGGCTTTTATGAAGGGATTAAAAGTGAAAGAGTGCAGCAGCTTAATTATTGAATCAACTTTCGGAAAGCCTGAATTCATCTTTCCAAAAGCTTCATTAGAGGTTAAAAGAGCCAATGATTTCATTGAAGATAATATTAAAAAGAATTATTTGACTGTCTTAATGGGTTATCCTTTGGGAAAAATGCAGGAAATCATGCATTATTTCAATGATTATTCCAGCATCCTTCATCCTGAAATTGCCAAGTATGAAAAAACTTTGAATGATTTCGGTTTATGCAATGGCAATAATTGCAAGCTTAATCCTGACTTGTTGTTTTCTCCTTCGCTTAGTTCAAAAGATGAATATTTTAATAAATTCAAAAAAACAAGGGGCTTAAAGTTCGCAGTTTTCAGCGGATGGAATCTGAATCCTTATTATAAGAGACGATTCGGAGCTGATGAAGGTTTTACTTTAAGCGACCATGCTGACTTCAAAGAATTGCTCTCAACAGTCAAAAAAAGCAAAGCAGAAAATGTTTATGTGCACCACGGTTACTCCAAAGAGTTTTCCAAATTCTTAAGGATTGAAGGAATTAATGCGATTGATTTATAAGATATAATAATTATCTAATAACTCAATGATCCCTATATTATTAAGCACTGCATGCTATCATAATAAATATGATAATATTAATGGGGCAGTATTGCGCGCTATAAAACCAAGCCACATTATTGATGGGCTTGAAATTTCTTTGCTGTCAAAGAGTGAGTGCATGGAGTTTAAAGTGTCTGAAGAGCTGATTAATTATTCAGCTAAAAAAATTATCTCTATGCATGCTGCCTCAAAAGGTGTTGTTTACAGAGAGTGCACTGAAAGCAATGATATTCTCGGAAAGATTAAAAAGGATTATGACAGCTTAGGGGTTATAAATGTCACATTTCATAAAGAAAATATTGAATCAATTGAGTATCTTATAAAGCAAATGAAGGGATATAATTTTTCCATTGAAAACACTTATATATTAAAAACTGAAAAGGATTACTTTAAAGGCCTAAAAAAATGCCTTGATTTAGGCATTGGTTTAACTCTTGATGTTGAGCATGCAAGAAATGAACTTATGAGATTCCTGCACCCAGATATAAAGAAAAGTATTGCTGAGATTCATTACAGCAGCTATAATCCATGCTTTAACCATGACTGCTACTCCTCAGTTTTTGAAAGGTTTGAGGAAATTATTAAAGTAATTAAGATTATAAATAAGCCTGTAGTTATTGAGATTGATTTAAGAAATGAAGAGGAGCTTTTTAAAGAACATATTAGCAGTTCAGGATTCGTTATTTCAAAAGAGATAGCTTTGTTGAGAAGCAGGCTTGAATGAAGTTATTTCATCTTAATCCAAGCAGATTCCCAGTAAGTCACATCAGATTCATCGTCAACTATTCCGAGAAGCATTTTTTTTTTCACGCTGTGGCAAACCCTTATTAGCTTAGAGTAGTCACCAATTTTTAATGAGTCATTTTGGCTTATGCAATAAATCAGCCATATCGCGTGATCCTCTCCTGGTGCAACGCCTTTGTCATAGACTCTGAAATCAAAGCCGTATTTTAGAGCAGTCTTTACGATGAAGCCGTTATTCCTTAAGTCCGAGAAAACCTTGTATTTTATCATGAATCTTTTGTCTTTTTTAGAAAAATAATTCATTAAATCTTTTTCGCTTAATTCTTTGCCTGATTTATGCAGGATTATTTTCTCTTTAGACAATAAATAAAGCGCTTCTATGCCTGAAAGCTCAAGCTTTCCTTTGATAAGCGTTCCAATAAAGCCTTTTGAGTGCAAAGAATTGGCTGTTCTTTCATCAGTGATTATTATTAAATCATTAATTAACTCTGCGTTCATAATTTAGTATTAGATTTTCTTTGTTTTAAAACATTTAGCTTTTTTGATATTATCTATGATGTGATTTAATTAGTTCTCATTAGTGCGAAGAAGAAAATAATAAAAAGGAAAAAAGGAAAAAGGTTTTATTGGAGCCGGCATTTTCATCCTTTAGCCCCACCCGTCATTCTTCTCATCATCTTCATGCCATTCTCTTCTTTCTCTGTCAAGTCTTTCTCTTCTTTTATTTTCTGCCCTGCTTAAGTTTCTCAAGTACCATTTTGCTACTGCAGTGTTTACTGGCATTTGCTCTACTGCATTTATCAAGCTTTTGTTCATTCCTTTTTCTTCAATAATTTTTTCTATTGGTTTTGATTTAACTTTAATATCAGCATCATTGTATACTGCAGTCATTCTGAGTTCTGTTTTTGCCAGAGAATCTGCCAGGAACAATAATCCTTTTTCAATTCTGAACTTGTCATCCTTTGAATATTTTATTGCTGCTTCTACTGGATTACTTGCGTAGCCTACTCTGTATTTTATGTCTTGGTCTTTGTATTCTAAGTCCTTTTCAATGCTTCTTTCAGCTATTTCCTTGAACTCTTCGCTTTTTGCAAACTCTATTGTGTATTCTAATGATGTTTCTTTTGCTTTTTTTCTTATTATTCCAAGAGCATAATGGTTTCCTGCGCATTCTGCTACATATTTTATTTGATTTTCTGTTAATCCTAGTTTTTGCAGTTCTTCTTTAACGAAATCTTCTTTTATTATTCTTTCAGACTCTTTTTCATGGCCTTCAAACTCGTAGCTTTTCTTACCATCTTTGTATATTACTTGTTTGTTGAATTTTCCCAAGTCATGAAGTGGTATTGAGATTCTTAACAATTCGCTCTTTTTCTTTCCGTCTATTTCTTCATTCAACCACTTATCAGTGTAGTTTTTTACGTCCCAGTCTTTAAGGTATTTTTGTACTTCATTGTCGTACATTTCCCTGAATTTTTTCGTGTGCGTTATTATACCCCACTCATGCCATTTAGGGCTATGCTGTTCAGGAGAGTCAAGGTTTTCTAAGAATTCTTTCTTTTCTTCTTCACTTAAGTACTTGTTATTTTTTGCTATTCTAGCACCTATTATTGGCAGCATCTCTTCAAGTTTTTCAGTTATTCCGTTCATTTTATCACCTCATTTTAGCGTATTACTTACGTTAAGTAAGATATTTTCGTGTTTATAAATCTTTTTGTTAGCGTAATATTTACGCAATTTATTTAAATCATGATCGTTTTTAATCACTTTATGTACGAGTTTTCCAGAATAGGCGTTGATCCTGTAATATTCACAATCAAAAATGGCAGGCTTTTTGTTTTTCTCGCTGTTAGAGAAAAGGAGCCATATAAGGGAATGCTTGAGCTTCCAGGAAGCCTTCTTAGACAATTGGAAACCGCAAGGAACAGGCTTAATATTAAGATTAACAGCATATTTGGCAAGAATTTTTATTTGAAGCAGTTCCACACATTTACTAAATTTGAAAGGGACCCAAGGGAAAGGGTGATTTCAATAGCATATGTTGGTTTGATTAATCTCAAAGATTCAGATAATTTGTTTGAAGTATCAAAATTGAAAGAATTGGCTTTTGACCATAAAAAAATACTTGAAAGTGCAAGGAAGTATTTGAAGGAAAATAGCGATTATTTTGTAAAATCCTACATGCCTAAAGAGTTCCCGCTGAACAAGCTGCAGGAAATTTATGAAATAATTGAAGATGAAAAATATGATAACAGGAATTTCAGGAAGAAAATAATTAGTTCTAATCTTATCAGGAAGAGTAGTAAGAAACAATCTAAGGTAAAGCACAGGCCTGCCCAGTTATATTCTTATTAATTCTCTATTTTTCCATTTGAAAAATACAGGCTTTGCATGTAGTTCTAAATCATTAATTAGCTCTGTGTTCATAATTTAGTATTAGATTTTCTTTGTTTTAAAACATTGTTCTTAACAAACAAAGATGCCAGTATTGCTAAAAGTATGAGGCCTGCATAAGAATAGTATTCTTTAACTGATAAGACTATCATCCCAGTAATACTGTTAGAATACTTTGTTTGGCTTGTGGTGTCAACACCGTTTGCTAAAAGATTGACTGAAAAAACGCTGATGCCATAATCATTCATAATGCTGCCTAAATTGTTCAGCTGGTACTCTTTTGATTGCCCAGGGTTTAATAAAAAGCTCATGTTGCTTATTTGTGAATAGTTAAAAACTGTTAATGTATAATCATTTTGTCTTGAGCCGTTGTTTGTAACCTTCAGCCTTGAATATCCTATGAAATAATCTTGGACTTCTAAGTTTCCGCTGTAGCATTTGCTGAAATTTTGAACAGTGAAGTTATGTGTTATTGTTTTCGTTCTTTCGCAGTAATTGTTGCTTTTGATTATTAGTTCGGCTTTAGCATCCTTAGTATAGTTGAAATACTCGCTGAGATTAATATTTATTGATTCTTTTGGCTCTAAATAAAACTCTAAATTAATCTGATTGTTTCCATAGATTAATAATCCGTTGTATGAATCAGCTATTAATCCGGCATTTGCCACATTAAAATTTACAGTCTTATTGTCATTTTCACAATAGTCCAAAAAAACGTTTTTGTCCTCTATTTTAAAGTCAAAGCAGTTCAATGCTTCATAGGTTATTTGTGCGGTTATTAATCCTGAATTAAGGGATTGGATAGTTATCTCTCCTGTTTTAAGTCCTATTTCATCACATCCAAGCACTAAAGTAAATGGTATTATTGCCTGCTCTTTTGATTCAAGAGTCAATACTTGAGGAGTTATTAATATATTAGTTGTTGAATTAATTATTTGGTAAGCATCTTGGCTGAAGCCTAAGTTTTTTATTGTAATATTTGAGTTCACTGACTGTCCTGGGCATGCTTTTAAGTTTTCTAGCACAACTGCTGTTGTGTCGCAGTTCCTTAACATAAATGATTTATAGACTGTTTTTGTTAAATACTCATTTATTGCAGTAACCATTATTTGATTATCTTCCTGGCTCATTGAATAGTAATCAAGGTTGTATTCTTTTAATTCTCCTGGACTAAGTGTGAAATTAAAAAGGTCATTATTCACCATTAATGTTAGGTTTTCTTCGTATTTGCCGGTATTGTTTACAGCTACTTTGTAAGGCATTATTTGTCTTAAGCAATAATTGTTGCTTTCGCTTATTATTTTAATATCAACATTGTGGCAGTCAAAGACTTCGTAATTGAATGCTTTAATCTCAGTCTTGGCTTTTGAATCAGCTATAGTGAAGGATAATGAATAGTTGCCTTTGAATGGCAATGAAATATTATAATTAATTAGTTTTTGCTCGCCGGGCATTAAAAAAAATCCATCCCCTAGCGGTTCACTAAAGGATAATATTGCTCCTGGGCTAACAGCATATGATACTTTGTAGTATTCAACTCCTAAATAATCATTTGTTATGATTATTGATGAGTTGAAACTATCCTGCATGCAATGCTGTTCCCCGAAGCTGGTCCCTAAAAAAAACAAAAAAAGTAGGGCAAATAATTGTTTTTTCATTTCCAGTATTTTAACTCTGTTTTTGATTGGTTAAATGCTCTTATTCCAAACACTATTAAAGCGCTGAGCAATCCAAGTCCCATTATTGAAACAATTATGTTTGAAGCGCTGCCTATTGAAACAAAGCCTGTTAAAAAGCTTGATCCGTAACTTAATGTTAAGTTCTCAGTGTTTATTATAACATTTGATTCAAGCACTTGGCATTCAACAGTTTGGGTTTTTGTTTCATTTGCAAGCAAGTATACTAAGAATTTCTCGCTCTTTCCGCTTAATATGTATTTGCTTTCTGGGCTAACCCTTACTTCACCATTGAATCCTGGCACAATGATTGTGTATTCTCTTGCATCACCATTATTGTTTGATACTAGTATTTCAAAGATTGCTGCCTGGCCTTTTTCAAGGCTTAATGAAGTGTTCAAAGCTTCTACTGTTGCATCACCATAAGTTGGCAATTCGTAAACTATTAATGTATAGTTCACGCTGCTGCATTCAGTGCTGAAACTTGAGCAAGCTGTTGCGCTTATCTGGTAGGTTCCTTTTGAATCAGCTTCTGAAACCACTGGAACGTTTATATTTTCAGATTCTCCTGGCTGCAGTGATACAGTTTTTGTTAATGATGCAAAATTGCTTACAACACTAACAATATATGTGTCTTCTGTGTTTCCGTTGTTTCTTACAGTTAACTGATTCTCTGAATGGTTTCCTGCTTCTATTCTTACAACTCCTTTATTCCATGAAGCCAAAGGTGCATATTCCAGCTCGCTTATTACTAATCCACTAGCTATTGAGCCTACTTTTTGCATTTCTTCATTGTATAAGCTTATTTCAAAGCCAACATTTCCGCTTAATTCTGATATTTGTCCGCTTAAGTCAATTGTTCTTGAAGCTATTTGCCCTTTCTTTAGAGTGAATAATCCTCCAACAAATGTGTCTTCTTCTCCATTTACTGAATAAACAACTCTTAAATTTTCATCAAAGTCTCCAGTATTATTAATAGTAAAGCTAACAGTTAAGCTGTCTCCTTGTAAAATATATCTGTTTAGTCCATTTATTCTCAAGTCAACTTTGTTCACCAAATCGCGGGCTGAAACGCTTACTGTTATTTGCTTTGAATCAAGAACTGAATCTGAATGCTTTAATTTAAGTGTCAAACTTTGTGTTCCAATATCAGCTAATTTGGCGCTAACTGTTACTTTGCCTGTAGATGTTTCTCCAGGATTGATTAAACCTGTAGAGCTAACACTATTTGTTAAGCTGCTAACAACTTCAAATGAGTAAGTTGTAGGGTATGAGCCGTTGTTTAATACACTGAATTCGCATTCGCTTTCATCATTCTCTTTGGCATAGCAATTAGCCATTGTTAATTTTCCAGCTCTTTCAAGTGAGACTGATTCTCCAGCATTAACTATTCTTAAGATGCTTAAAGGCAGCCTTTGAACTGCTTGGTCAGTTGAGCTTACTTTCATTATTAAGATATTAGCTCCTTGTCCGAATGGGCTTGTAAAGCTCACTGCTTTGGCTCCAGAAGTCATATTAGCAACCATTAATGAATCGCTAAACACTGAGCCTCCTGCTCCGCTCATTTTAGGGCTAAAAAAGTCAACTGCATAAGTAATATTGTTTGTTTGATTGTTATTGTTAATCTTGTATTCAATGCTTAATGAACCTGCATAATCATCCATATCTGTTAGTTCAATTTTTGAATCTCTTGAAATGCTTGAATCATAAGTGAAATAGGCTTTTGCAAAAGTTTCATCATTTAATAACAATTTAACAGTGTATTCCCCATCGCTTAATGATGGAATAGAAATGCTAACAGCATAAGCTCCATCTAAAAGCAAATTTTCAGGATTGCTGAAATGGCTTATGTATTGAACTCCACTTAGTTCAGTAACACCTGATGTTGTTCCTGTTTTAAAATACACTAATTTTAATTTTGAAACCTCATAGGGGTTTCCTTGTCCTGCTTCATAATCTATGAAGCCGTAAAGAGTCAATGAGTCTTGAGCAGTTAGAACTGAATCAAGCACATTAACGCTTGCAATGTAATTTGGCGCACTAAATCCTGCAGCCAAGCCTAATAATAAGATTAGGGCTAAACTAATTTTTTTCATTTTTTTTCTTAAACCTCGCGATTAATGGATAAAAAGATAAACAAATCTTTTTAAAAACATTTCTAATTAGCGATTTCTTTAAGAAAATTTTATAAAAACAATTGCTTAAGCTTTTATTGTGAATAAACAGGTTGATATAGATTTAACTTTAAAATATATGGAGTTGAAGATGCAGATACAAAAAATCTGTGGAGACAATAAAATCAGGGAAATTGAAGGAAAATACCTTAGTGAAAAAGGCTTTAGGAATTTGAATGCAAAGGAAGCTAACACTGCAATGAGAGATTTGACAAGAATATATTCCCTAATGATTAAAGAAAATGAAGATTCCAAAAAAAATGATTGTTTAGATGATGCGCTTTAGGCTAGAAAAAAGATTAATCCCTGTAGTGCTTTATGCAATCAACAACTGCTAAAGTGTACTCTTCCAAAATCTCTATTAATTTAGTATTAAAATCTTCATTTTTTGTAGATACAATAAACACTGGTTTGTATTCTTTTGCCAAATCAGATAGTTCAACAACCATAAAAAAACTATAAAAGAATTTGTTTAAATAAGTTTCTATTGGGTAATTAAGTTTTTTTTATTAAAAAAAAGTTAGCAGGCAATAAAAAAAAATTAAGGGAATTGGTTATTCCCTGTAATTTATCTCTTTAAGCATTTGGCTTAAAAATTCTGATTTTTTCAGCGAGCTTACTTTTTTGCTTGACTTATTCCTAACAGAGACTAAGCCCTCTTTCTCTTCCTTATCCCCCAATACTAAGACATAAGGTATTTTCATCAGTTCAGCATTCCTTATCTTGTTATTTATTGTTCCGTTATCTAGGTCAATATCAACCCTTATTCCATTTTCTTTAAGCTCTTCTAAAAGCTTATTTGCGCTTTTAACATTGCCTTCATTGAAGGGAATAACTCTTGCCTGAATCGGGCTAAGCCAAACTGGCAAGTTAGCGTTAGTGTGCTCCAAATAGATTCCTAGGAACCTTTCAATAGCCCCATAAACAACATAATGAAGCATTGCAGGCCTGTGGGGCTTGTTGTCCTCGCCAATGTATTCTAAATCAAATCTTTCCGGCATGTTAAAATCCAGCTGTATTGTTGAAGTCTGCCAAGTTCTTCCTTGGGAATCTTTTACATGAAAATCAATTTTTGGCCCGTAAAATGCGCCATCCCCTTTGTTGACTTTATAGTTAGTTTTCTTTTTCTTGAGCAAGCTTTCAAGTATTGCTTCAGCCTTATCCCAAGTTGCTTCAGAGCCCACTCTTTTTTCAGGCCTTGTTGATAATTCAACATGGTCAAATTCAATATTTAATTTTTTATACATCCTAAAAATCATGTCCATTATATTGCTTATTTCGCCTTCAATTTGCTTTTCTTCGCAAAAAACATGCGCATCATCCTGCGTGAACTGAATAACTCTAAAAAGCCCTCCAAGTGTTCCGGACAATTCAACCCTGTGAACCTTTCCTAGCTCAGCAACTCTTAATGGAAGCTCCTTGTAAGACTTTGGCTTATTTTTGTATACAAGCATCCCTCCTGGGCAGCTCATAGGCTTGACTAGCATTGGAGTATCCTCATATTTTGTGACAAAATTGTTCTCCTTATATTTGTCCCAGTGGCCTGAAATTTGCCATAATCTCTTGTCCATTATTTGGGGAGTTGAGATTTCCTGGTAACCTGCAAGATTTTTCTCATCTCTCCAGTAATTCACTAACTCGTTGAAAATTATAAGCCCATTATTGTGCCAAAATACCATTCCTGGAGCAACTTCATTAAAGCTGAACAAATCCAGTTTTTGCCCGAGTATTCTGTGATCATTTTCTTTAAGCTTAGAAGTGTCAAGCCTTATTTTTGTGATTTCACTGAGCAGTTTTTTGGGGTCACATGGCTCCTCTTTTAATTCAGGCTTTGCTTGCTGAACAACGCTAAACTCTCTTGACAATTCAGACAATGGGTGGCCTTTGCATGAAATCTCGAACTTTTTATACCATCCGAAAGGTGCCCTTAATACTTTGTAATCCTTTGATAATATTTTTTCAGCCTCTTTTAACACTTCAACTGCAAAGTCAGGATTTGATAAATTGCTTGACAAGTGGGCATAGGGGTAGATCACTATTTTATTTGTCTTAACCTGCTGTGCCACTTTTTTAATCTCATCAATGTATTTATTGACGATTCCTTTCAAGTCTGGCTCATCATTTTTTTCAACTGCTGAAAAAACCACTAAGCAGTCCTTCATCTCCTCTTTTTTCATGCTTATCTCTTCAGCGCTTTTGATTGCTTTCTTTGTTGGCTCAAAATTAACGTAATCTGAGTGTATAGTCAATATCTTCATTTAATATTCATCTCCTTTAATTGTTTTTAGAACAAAGCAAGTATTAATAAGTGTTTCACTCGCGTGTGGGACAATCAACTTGCTTCATAATAATAAAAATAGTATTAGTTATTATTTAAAAAACTATTTAATTTTTGAAAAAAATAAATAACGAAAGTTTTTATAGTTTTATTAATTTCTCTTTAGAATGCCTGAAAAAACAAAGATTTATGTTGCTTCACCCTTAGGTTTTTCAGAGGCTGGAAATGATTTTATGAAATCAAAAATATTTCCTGCAATAAAAAAATTAGGCTACATAATTCTTGATCCTTGGAGTTTAACCAAGAAAGAATTAATAGACTCAGCCTTAAACTCTGAATACGGCCCTGGAAGAAAAAATAAATGGCAGGAAATTAATCCTATTATTGGATACAATAATGCATGTGCAATAAAAGAAAGCACGGGATTATTTGCAGTCTTGGACGGCACTGATGTGGACAGCGGAACAGCTTCAGAGATAGGTTATGCTGCAGCTTTAAAAAAACCAATATTAGGTTATAGAGGGGATTTCAGATTATCAGCTGACAATGACGGCTCAACAGTAAACTTACAGGTTGAGTATTTTATAAAAGTTAATGGCGGAAAAATTATTACAAAAATCAGCGAGCTGGAAAAAGAATTAAGGGCTATTTTTGGATGATTAAACCAAAAAGTATGAGAAAAAAACAACTCCTGCCAAGCTTATTAATAGGTAAGCAGTTGCTGCTTTTTTTGAAAAAATCTTGTCAAGCATTGACAGCTCGTTAATGTCAGTTATTACTCCTGCAATTATTATTGAAAAAACCACTCCTAAATTAGCGCCTAATAAGTAAAGTTCTCCTGCAAAGATGCTGAACCCTTCGCCAATTATTTCAATCAATGTTGCCAAAGGTATTGCGTAAAGAATTGAATAATTGTTTGAAAAATAAGTTAATATGAACTCGCGGGAGAAGATTAGCTGGAAAAAGGCAGTGAAAAGTATTGCTATGAAAACATTTTTTAAAAGCTCTGAAATTGATATTGAAATCTCCTTAAGTCCTGTTTTTCTGCTTAAATAATTTTCAAAGTCATGATACTTGTTCAGGCTTAAATATTCTTTTTCAATAACTGCCTTTGATTTAAGCAAATTAAACTTTTCAAGCAATGAAAAGAGTAATCCAACAATTAATGATAAAAGAAAAGAGCAGCCTAAAAGTATCATAAGGTTCCAAAATCCAACATAGGAGCCGACAATCATTAAGCCTAAAGCTCCTGTCCATGGGGTGAAAGCCAGCATTGCAGCGCATGCAGGAAATGAAGCCCCTTTCTTTCTTAAAGAAACAATTAATGGAATGACCCCAAAAGACAGTCCACTAATGAGTAGCCCTGAAAACGATGCCCTTATTATTGTCAAAAAGTCTTTTTTATGGAATCCTGAAAGAATTATTTTTTTTGGAATGAAAATCTCAATCAATATATTAATGATTAAACCTAATAGTATTGGTGCCCATGCATTTTTTAATACTGAAAAAATGCCGACTAAATAATTGGAAAGCAACATATTTTTTATTACATTTAGCTTAATTAAAAAACTTAGTATTAAAATAAAAAAATAAAAAAGTTATGAATTTTTTATCTATAAAGGTCCATTATGAATACTAACATAACCCTTATATTTTATTGCTGGTTCTTCAGATTTTGCAAGATATGAAATATCTTCTATTTGCTCTTCATTAATTATCAGATATTCTGATTCAAAATGCTGTATTCCATATAGAGGAATTATTTTAATTAATCCTGGCCTGTCTCCCACATAATATCCTACAATGGATTTAACGGAAATAAGTCCTTTTTCTTTTTGAGTTTCAGAAAGAAGCCCTTTTTCTAAACCTCCAAGCATTACTTCTCTCATCCCATCTCTTGAATTAAAACAATTAGTTTTGTTTAAAGTAACTAATACTAAACTTCCTATTTCGCAAGTTTTTAATTTATTCATAATAAAAAAATGATTAACTCTTATTAAAAATCTATGTCACCACTATGTAAAGAAAAAAATAAAACTTGGGGCCGCAGGGATTTAGGAACCCACCCTTTGCTTTGCAAAGCGTGGGCGGAAAATCAACTTAACAAAAAAATAAAACTTGGGGCCGCAGGGATTTGAACCCCGATTTGCTGGTTTCTTCAACGGCACCTGAGTGCCTCAGCGCTCCAAAAAAAGCGATTTCTGGAGCCAGCTGCTCTGCCAAGTTAAACTACAGCCCCTTAAGTATATTATTAATTAATTTTTTTTAATTAAAAAGGTTTTTAAAAATTGGCTTGCTGCATAATTATTAATGATGACAAGCTTGCTCTTACGCTAAATTGTATGCAGTGGTTTTGTTATTCATTATTTTTCTAAAAAGTTTAAAGAGTGATTAAATAATGTTTGATATAGCTATAAAGATAGAATACCCAAAAATTGCTGGGCTAACAGAGATAATAATACCTGTCAATGGTTCAATGAGATTTTGCTACTCTAATGAAAGAGTGCTTTTGGAAAGGAATGAAAGCTCAATAAATGTTTATGTTTTAAGTAGGGGAATGCTTGCAACAGCAATGCCTTACTACTCTAAAAATTACGAATTAAGCACTAAAAAAGAAAAGATAGTGAAAGATTTAGAAGAATATTTTATGAATAAAAACATTAATAAAAAATGAAATTAAAGGATTGATATAATATGGAAATGAATGAAATAGAAAAGAAATGGCAGGATATTTGGAGAGAAAAGAAGGCTTTTGAGCCAGTTATTGACAACAAAAAGAAAAAATTCTTTTTCACAGTGCCATTCCCTTACACTTCAGGACCATTGCATGTGGGTCATGGCAGAACATACTGCATTGCGGATTTCGTTGCAAGGTTCAAAAGAAAGCAGGGATTCAACGTTTTATGGCCTATGGCTTTTCATATTTCAGGAACTCCAATACTTGCAATAAGTGACAGAATCAAGAAGGGTGACACTAAATACACTAAATTATTCAAAAGTTATGTTGAAATTTATGAAAATAACAAATCAGAAGTTGACAGAATAATAGAATCATTCAAGGAACCTATTAATGTTGCGAATTATTTTGCAAGTGTCATAAGCAATGATTTTGATAGCATCGGCTTAAGCATTGATTGGACTAGAAAATTCTCAACAGGAGATAAAGAATACAACAAATTCATTGAATGGCAATATAACAAATTTATGGAAAGCAAAGTATTAATCAAGGATAAGCATCCTGTTATTTTCTGCGTTGAATGCAACAATGCTGTTGGAGAGGATGATGTCAAGGATGGGGACACTGACAAAGTTAAGATTAACGAGTTCTCTGCAATAAAATTCAAATTAGACGACTCTTTTATTGTGGCCTCAACTTTAAGGCCTGAAACAATCTTTGGAATAACTAATTTATGGATTAACCCTGCTGAATCTTATGCTAAAATAAAATCAGGCAAAGAGTTTTTCATAATGAGCTCTTTGGCTTATGAAAAGTTCAAATACCAACATGGCAATGCTGAAAAAATTGAGGAATTTAAGGGAGAAAAGCTGGTTGGGAAAAAAGTGACAACTCCTATTGGTTCAGAGGTTATGATTCTGCCAGCATCCTTTGTTGACCCTGACACTGCATCAGGCGTTGTTTATTCAGTGCCTGCGCACGCACCTTTTGACTACATGGTGTTATTAAGCCTGCAAAATGATGAAATTTTGATTAAAAAATATAAACTTAATTTTTCAGAGATTAAAAAAATAAAGCCTATTAAAATAATTGAAATCAAAGGCTACGCAAAAGATTCAGCTGCCCAAGCAGTTGAAGCACTTAAGATTAAATCAATTGACCAAAAGGATTTGCTTGAAGAGGCAACAAAGAATGTTTACAAAGACGAGTTTTATCAGGGAATACTTAATAATGCTTGCATGGAATTTTCTGGCAAAAAAATCAATGAAATAAAAGACTCAGTATACAAGTGCTTGGAGAGGAAAAAATTAGCATTCAAGTTTTACGAAACAACCAGGAAGGCTGAATGCAGATGTAATGGGAAAGTCATAGTTGCAGTATTGAAAGACCAGTGGTTCCTTGATTATAGAAGCGAAGAATGGAAAAACAAGGCAAGAGTACTTATAAATTCCATGAAAATTTATCCTGAAAAATACAGGAAAATGTTTATTGATGTTATTGACTGGCTTGAAATGAGGCCTTGCGCAAGAAAAAGAGGACTTGGCACAAAGCTTCCTTATGACACTAACTGGGTAATTGAAAGCTTGAGCGATTCAACAATTTACATGGTTTTTTACCTGCTTAAAAAAATCATTGCAAAGGAAAAAATTAAGCCTGAGCAACTGACAAAGGAATTGTTTGATTACATCTTATTGAATATAGGAGATGCTGAGAAAATCAGCAGGGAATCAAAAGTGCCATATAAAGTAATGCTTGAGATGAAAAAAAGCTTTGAGTACTGGTACCCTGTTGACCAGAGGCATACAGCTCCAGGGCATATAAGCAATCATTTAATATTTTTTATAATGCATCATATAAAGATTTTCCCTGAAAAGTACTGGCCAAAAGCAATGACTTTCAACGAGTTCCTGACGGGAAGGGAGGGGGTGAAGATGTCTAAGAGCAAAGGTAATGTTATCCCTTTGATTGACATTTCAAGGAAGTACTCAGCTGACCTTTACAGATTATATGTTGTGAGCTCAACAGAGATAGACAGCCAGGCTGACTGGAAAGATGCTGAAGTTGAGAGAACAAAGAATAAGATTGAATATTTTCAAAAAATAATGGAATCCGCAGTTATAAGCAAACCCACTAAAAAAATAAGCGAGCTGGGCAATTGGGTGCTTAGCAGGTTTTATTCAAGATTAAAAGATGCATATTTACAGGGAGATAAGATGCAGTTAAGGGATTATTCCCTTAATATGTTCTTTGAGCTATTGAATGAGGTTAGCTATTTTAAATCAAGAGCTGATGAAAAAGAGTTTGGTTCAATTATGAAAATGATTGCAGCGGATTGGCTTATTACTCTTGAGCCGATAATGCCACATATTTGCGAGGAATATTACAGCAGATTAAGCAACGAATTAGTCTCTTTGCAGCTTTTCCCAAAAATAAAAGAGGAACTGATAAACAAATCTATTGAGACTTCACAAAAAACAGTGATTAACACCTCAAAAGACATTCATGAACTAATCAGTATTATAAAAAAATCTCCTAAAAAAATCAAGATATTTATGCCTGATGAATGGAAATATGAATTGTTCAAAGAAATAATTAATTCGGGCAAGAATTTGGACATTAAAAAAATACTGTCAATTCCTGAAATTAAAAAGCATGCAGAGCAGGCTTCAAAAATAATAATTTCAATGCAGAAAAATCCTTCAAAAAGGCCTGAGGAATTAAGCAGCAGAAAAAACGAGCACAATGCCATGCTTAATTCATCAAAGTTTATTGAGAAAGAGTTTAACTGCAAAGTTGAAATAATTGCAGAATCAGCAGAGGATAAAGCTAAATCAGCATTGCCCGGCAAGCCTGGAATATTGATTGAATGATTGGATCATTTGTTAGAAAATTATTTAAACATTAAAAATTCCATTTTTATAGTTATGGAAACTAACTACCAACACATAGGCTTAAATTTTAAGTATATTGAAAAAAACAAGAATGATAAATTGATAGATCTGGAAATGATGCCTTTTTTAAGGATTTTAAACTATTGCTATAAGATTAAAACTTTCGCTTCATGCTCAGGGCATAATCACAAACCTTCTTATGTTATAATATTGCTTCCTGACAAAAACATTTCAGCATTTGAGCAAGCATTAAAGCCTTATTATTTAGCAAAAGTAAAATCCATAGGCTTTGAAATAAATGACAATGGTATGGAAACTGATAAGCCTGAGTCTATGGGTTATGAATATATAACAAAAGATTTAATGATATGCATTAAAGACAAAAAAATTTATAGCGATAACGTTTTATTAAAGAATTTAACACAAATCTATTTCAGGTCAAGAATGCAAAATATCTCGCTAGAATACGAGCTCGAATTAGCAAAGCTTTCTGAGGATTATTTTGACAAATACACAAAATTAGATGGCAACATACAAAGGCTGTTAAGAACCAGGGAATATTTCTTGCTAGACCATAAGAGGAATTCTGAAGAGTTCATAGAGATGAAAAAGAATACAAAAATCCTTTCTTTGGAGGATTTTTGCGAAAATTCGCTGAAAATCATTGAAGATTATGTAAAATTAATAAAAATGAAATAATGTTATAAAATCATGAAAGAATTAGATTTTATTCTACTTTCTTAAGGCTTATCCCTTTCTTTTTAATGAATGTAAAAAAACCTGCAACCCTATTCCTAATCTTCTTGCTTGCAAAGTCAGCTTTTGATTTCAAAGAAGCCTTGTTTTCTTCAAAAGTCTTTGCAGCAGCATCAGGATATTTTTCAAGTATTTTTCTTGCATTTCTCTTAATGAATGTGTTTCTAACTCTGCCCATATTTAATATTAATTAAAAGAGTATTTTAAAAGCTTTACTATTATTGAACTGTGAAAACTTTTTTGTCATTTAGCAATTCAATAGCTCTGAGCAGTTTCTCCCTTGATTCTGAATGAATAACCATTAAAGTGTCATTTTCATTGACTAAATCAGATAATTTGGACTTTACGAACACTCCTGCTCCTTTATTATAAGGCGCTCCTGCAGCCCTTGCAATGTCAGCAATTGCTTTATTATTAATCATTGTAATTATTCCTTTACAATTCGTCTTATATTCATAAACAAAGCTTCCAACCTTAATGTCTGAAATTTTAACATCAGGGTTTCCTCCTTGCGCTTTAATGATTTTTTTGAAATGAGCATAAGCCTCTCCTGATTCCAATACTTTTCTTGCTAAATCTATGCCTTTTCCTTTTCTTGCAATGCTACTCATTTCAAAGATTTTAGCAGCAAACATTAAGCTTTTTTCCCTTAAATCCATTGGCTGGCTAGGCTCATTTGTCAAAATTTTCAAAACATCAATGACTTCTAAGGCTGGACCTACCCCGTTTCCACAAGGCTGACTTCCGTTGCTTTCAATGCATTCAATCTTAACCCCTAATTTCTTGCCTAAATTAATGAACATTTCAGTCAAGTGCTCTGATTTTTCATGGGTCGGAAGCTTAGTTCCTGGACCTATTGGCAAATCTATTACTATGTGATTTGAGCCTACGCTAATTTTTTTTGCCAAAATGCTTGCAAGCATTTGGCCTTCAGCGTCAATGCTTAAAGGCTTCTCAACCTTGATGATTTTGTCATCAGCTGGAGCTAAATTAAAGCTTCCTCCCCAAACCATGCAGCCATTGAATTTGTCAACTATTGACTTAATTTTTTCCTTGGATAAAGTAACTGGGCATAATACTTCAACAGTGTCAGCAGTTCCGCTAGGGCTGGTGATTGCTCTTGATGAAGTTTTTGGAATTTTTATGCCTTGGCTTGCAACAATTGGAATCAATACCATTGTCACCCTGTTGCCTGGAACGCCTCCAATTGAGTGCTTGTCAAAAACTGGACCTTTGCCGAAGTTTAAGACTTCTCCAGTTTCAACCATTGCCTTTGTAAGATTATAAGTTTCTTCAAAACTTAACCCTTTGCAATAAGAGGCTGTAATGAAAGCAGTTAGCTCAACATCGCTTAATTCATCATCAACAATGTTTTTAACAATGTCATATAAGTCTTCCTTGCTTAACTCTTTACCATCTAATTTTTCCCTAATAGCGCTTAATCCTTTGGGTTTAGGGACGCTTTCAATCAATAATTCCTCACCATCCTTAAAACCTAACTGTGATTCTGGCTCTACAAACAAGCCTATTTCGCCTTTTTTTACTGCAATTTTAGTAATGTCAACGCTGCAAATAATGCTTTTCTTATGATTATAAACCCTAACCCTGTCTAAGTGCTTTAAATCCAAATCCTTAGCTTGCTCTGAGTTAAGCACAACAATACTAATGCTTCCAGTTTCAATGTGAAGCAATTTTACCCTTAAAGAAGTCTTAACCATTATTATAAAGAATATTTAACTATCATTTTTATAGTTTTTTAATTACTTTTAAAAATTATTAATAATTAGTTTTTATTTAATGGAATTAAAGGAATTATTAGAGAAAGGAGAATACACTTTATCTGAGTTGTCCAAAGAGTTGGATATTAATAAAGACAAAATAAAAAAAGTAATGAAAAAATTGAATAATGTTGAAAAAAAAGAAATTGACAATAATACTTATTATTATATAGCAAAAAAAATAGCAAAAAAAAAGGATTATACTTTGTTTTTTATTGCATTAATATTCGTTTTATCAATTATTTTAAGGATTATAAATCTAGAAAAACCTTATGTTACTTGGGATGAGCATGCAAATATGTATTCTGGAATCCAGCAAGTTACAGCATTGCTTAATATAGACTATGATAGTGATGTATGGACTGATAGTAATATTGTTTATTATGACCATCCCCCTTTAGGGAAATATTTTTATGGCTTGATAAGTATTATTTGTAAAAAAATCACCCAAAATAGTAGTTACTTAAACCTTATTTATTGGTCAAGAACTATGAGCGCGATTCTTGGGAGCATTACCTGCATAATTGTTTTTTTGATAGGCAAAAAAATTCATTCAAATAAGGCTGGAATAATCTCTGCGTTGCTACTTTCTTTTTCTCCAACATTCATAGCTTACACTAAACTATCAACCCTTGAAAGTTCTTATCTTTTGTTTTTTACTTTGGCAATATATGGATATTTAAGGATGAATAAAAAAAATATTATATTGATAGGAATATTATGTGGATTGGCAATATCTACTAGAATGAATGGAATATTTGTCATACCCCTATTAAGTGCAATGCTATCTTTAAATTCAAATAAAAAATATTTAATAAATTTTAAAGAAAAACAAGTAAATATTGGATTTTTTTTGGATTTTTTTAAGTATTGTTTTATTCTTTTAACAATAGCTTTATTGACATTAATTATTATATGGCCTTATTTATGGCATGATTTGGTTAATAATTTAATGAAAACATTAAGCAATACTAACAGAAGAAGTGGTTTTAGTTTCATGTGGTCAATAGAATTAATGATTAATTTTTTTACAAAAACTCCCTTGCTATTAATATTATTGGCAATTTATTCAGTTATTAAAAAAAGAGAAAAAATATTGTTATTATGGTTATTATTGCCTTTTATTTCATTTTTGAACACGAATATTTTTAGATATATACTTGTTACAATCATCCCATTGTCACTAATGGCAGGTATAGGTGCTAGTTATTTAAGCAAAAAAATTTACATTCCCTTAATTATTTACATGTTGCTGAATGTATTCTTTATTCATCCTTTTTATTTAAGTTATTATAATGAATTAACAGGATTCTCTGTTGGAGCTTATGCTATTAATTATTTGAAAGTTGGTATTTGGGGGGAAGGTGTTGGTGAAGCAGTTGAATATGTTAATAAAATAGCTGAGCAAAATTCATCAGTCCAATTATTTCTTATGCCAAATCCCTCTTATTATCCTTTAAGGAGTGATTTAAAATTAGTTTATCCCTCAACTAATTTATCAGGAGATTATGTTTTAATGAATGTTTTATGCTACTCTGGAGAAATAGCTTATGACTGGAGTAATAATATTACACCTAATATTACTACCCAAAAAATTGAAGAAAGCGGCTATTCATTATTGTATGAAATAAAAGCTATGGGCGCGCCTCTTGCAAAGATATATAAAAAAGATTAATCAAAGTTTTTTAAAATCAATGCACCATCTGTAAGTTCCTGGACCAATATCGCCGCATTTCGTTTTTTTTAAGATTCTGGCTTTGCCTGCTTTCTTTATTTCTTTTATCCTTTCATTTAATTCTTTGTCATTTGCAAAGCAGTAATAAAACACTCTTCCCCCTATTTTGCAGTTGTCAAATGCTGTTTTTAGGAAGGATTCTGAGAATTTTGGTATGTTCATTATTACTTTGTCCGCATTCAAGTTATGAAAATTTCTTGCATCCTTATTATAGCACTCCATTGTTACCTTGTTTTTCTTGGCATTTTCAGTTAAGTATTTGTAGGCATCAGGGTTTAGGTCATTGGCTAAGACTTTTTTGGCTTTTGAGAATTTGGCAATCAGTATTGCATAAGGCCCCACTCCACAGAATAAGTCAGCAACAAAATCATTCTTTTTAATTAAACTTAACACTCTCAGCCTTTCTCCTGATAATCTTGGGGTGAAAAATACTTTGTTTAAATCCAGGCTCATTAAGATGCCATTTTCCTTGTGTAAAGTTGTTGTAGTTTTTTCGCCTGCCAAGAGTTTCACTGGCCTGATTCTGTATTCTCCTAAAGTTATATCCTCTTTTTTTACAACAGTTTTTATATTTTTGTAGGTTTCAATTATTTTTTCAGAAATTAATTTCTCCTTAGATTCTAGCTCTTTTGGAATCTCTAACTGCGCTATGCTGCCTATTTGGTCAAAGCTTCTTTTAAGCAAACTTAATTCTTGAATAGTTAAGTCATTCTTCATTAATTCTTTTAAGTTCATTTAGTCAAACCTCTTGTTGAAGGTTAAATTCTTGTCCATGTAATAATTAAATGATACTCCTAAAGCTACAACTAGCACTTTTGTTATGTAAAATTCTATACCTAAAATGTTTGAAAATAAGTAGACTAAAGTGCTTGTAAAAACAATGTAAAATCCCATGACAACAAAAGACATCATTAATTGCTCTTTTGCCTTTTTGCTTGTATTTTTAAAGGTGAATTTCTTGTTCATGAAAAACTTCATCACTGACACTATGAATACTGACATTGTGTTTGACAAAACTTCCGTGAATGACAAAAACATGAAAAAAAACATGCTTAATAAGTAATCCATTATGAAGGCCAGCCCTCCTACTAAGAAATATTTGATGAATTTTTTTGGCAGTTTCTCAAACATGATATTAAGATTAATATTTAATAGATTAAAAAATCTTACTTCCAGTATTTTGAGTTCTTTATTCTTGGCTCAAATTTAATATAATCTAATTCGTAATTGATTGTTCCGTTTATTGTTGAGTTATTGCCTATTGTCAAAAAAGGCCAGAGTTTAGTGTTGTATAATATTTGGGAGTCTTTTTCTATTGTGCAGGAGTAGCCTATTGTTGCTTGCTCCTCAATTTTGTTGTTTTCCTGTATTTCACAGCCTCCGTCTATTAATGCTCTGGTTATTTTCACGTTCTCTTTGGTCTTGATTTTTTCAAAAAGTATTGAGCCGTTTATGAAGTTGTCTTTGCCTATTAATGTGTCATGAAGTATTGTTGTGTAAGGCCCTACCATTGAGTTTTCTCCTATTGTCACATTTTCATCTATAAAGCATGGCCCTATTATTATTGTGTTGTCTTTTATTTTGCATCCTTTTTTTATTATGACATTGCCTGATATTTTCACATTTGAGCCGTACTCTGATTCCCTGCTTATATCCCTTTTTATTATGTTTAATGCCTTATGGTTTATTTCAATATATGGCAAAGGCTTTCCTAAATCTCCCCATTCTCCGCTGAATTCGAAGCCGTGAATTTTTGAGTTTTCTAAGTAATATTCCCATAAATCCCCGACATTGTCTGGTTTTTTCCCTTCTTTTAATTTCATTGCAACATAGTCCAAGATTTTTTTGCTGAAATTCTTCGTTATTAGGTAATTAAATGTTGACGCTAGTTTTGAATTCGCCTCCTCAACTTTTGGCTTTTCCTGGAATCTTGTTATAGCTTTATCCTGGTTTAGCACTGCGATTCCGTAATATGACACTTTTGACATGTCGCTTAATTCATATAATGCTATTGTTGCCTCTGATTTTTTTTCCTTATGCTGCTCGAGCATTTTTTGGTAATCTAACCCTTTAATGTAGTTATCTGAGCCTAATATTATGTAGTCATCTTGGCCGAATTTTTTAATAATGAATGCTAGGGCACCTATTGCTCCTAACTTATCCGAATCTTTTTTTGATTCTTCAAAAATGTATTCTATCTTTATTCCTTTGTATCTTTCGTCAAGCAAGTCCTTCACTTTTGACTGGTTCTTGTTAAGCGACAGTATTACCTTTTCAATCTTTAGCTTCTCCAGTTCTTTTAAAGTCATCTCTATTATTGTTGAGTCAGCAACTGGAAGTATTCCTTTCGGGGTCCTTAATGTTAGCGGCTGCAGCCTTTTGCCGTAACCTCCTGCTAATATTACTGCTTTCATTATTCTATCACTATTTCTCATTGTTTATAAATTTCTTTATTAAAGCTTCAAAGTAATTGAACAACTTTTCTAATTCTTTTTGCTTTGATGCTTCAATTGTCAGCCTTATCAAGGGTTCAGTGTTGCTTGGCCTGATTAAAACCCAGTCTGTTTGGTTTATAAAGAATTTTATGCCGTCGCAATCATTTATTTTGTAGTTTTTTATTAGTTCTTTTTTTATTTTTTCAAAGATTTCAAACTTTTTTTCATGATTACTGCATGAGTATTTTGAGTGCTTTATTGAATACTCTGGCAGTTCATTAATGAGTTCTGAAAAACTTTTTTTATTTTGGCTTAAGAGTTGTGCCATTTTCGCGCATGCGAGTATTCCGTCGCTGAAGGGGTAAAAATCATTTAAATAAAAATGGCTACTTACTTCCCCTGCCATCATTCCTTTGTTGTCAACCAATCCTTTTTCTATATTTTTCATGCCAACTGGGCACCAGACTATTATTCCATTGTTGTCTTCCACTACTTTTTTTACAACACTACTCATGTCAATGCTTGCAACAATGTAAGCATTCTTGTTTTTATCCAAATAGTGCTTTGCAAAAATTGCTGTCATTTTGCTTCCGTCAATCACTCTGCCCATATCATCAACGAATACACTTCTGTCTGCGTCTCCGTCAAATGCGCATCCAAAATCTGCTTTTTCTTCTATTATTCTTTTTTGCAGAAAGCTCAGATTATTGGCTGTTGGCTCTGGCTCCCTGTTAGGAAATAACCCGTCAGGCTCTAGGCTGATGTTTATGATTTTACATCCTAGCTCTTTCATTAACTCTGGAGCAACTAATCCACTTGTTCCGTTGCCGTGGTCTAGCACTATTTTCAAGTTTTTTTCGAGCTTTATTTTTGATGTAATGTTTTCAATGTATTCTTTTATTGCATTATTATCCTCAGATTTTTTGCCTAACTCCTCAAAGTTTGACCTTTTAAAGTCGCTTTCCAAGTATTTTTTTTCTATTGTTTTTAATCTGTCATTGTAGACTACCCCTCTTTTATCAAAGAATTTTATGCCGTTGTATTCTTTCGGGGTGTGGCTTCCAGTAATCATCACGCATTCTATTTTATGGTTTAGGGCATAATAGTTTGATACTGGTATTGGAAGCATTCCTAAGTCAATTATATCGTTTCCTCCTGAGATAAAACCGTTGATAAATGACTCTTTTAGTATTGGTGATGAGGTTCTTGAATCATAAGCTATGCAAGATTTCTGTTTAATTAGGTCAGAATATGCTAGGGCTATTTTGAAAAAATCCTCTGCAAAAAATTCTTTGTTAAATACTCCTCTTACATCATAGGCTTTAAAAGGATTGTTCATATCATATTTTTGAAATTTGTTATTTAAAAAAAGCCCGATTGATTATAAAAACATTATTAAATAGATTTATTTAATTAATTTTTATGAAAAGCAGAGTAAAAGCTGAATATGAATTAAATAAAAAAGGGGTGAATTTAAAAAATCTTACCACTAAAACTGATGAAAATTTTAATCAGTACAATATTGGCCTTGGAACAATGATGTACCTTGGTAATACGCATTCAATATTCATGTATAGGGGAATGGATTTTTACAAAATTGCAAAGCTTGGCTGCCTTGACGGAGGCTCTTTTGGAGTAATGGAATATGAAGACGAAAAAGTTCCAGCAAAACAAGTTATAACACAGGCGTTTGAAGAAGGCTTTGGAGAAGCATTGATGGTTTACAAGAGCAAAAGCAAAGGTCTTGAACTTTTAATACCTGAATTTAAGGGAGAATTTGAAGAGTATAATGAAGTTATTTCTAATATAATCTTTAAGGAATATGACAAAATAATGGCAAAGACTGATTTTGAGCACGCTCCAAAAGTTAACGGTGAAAGGAAAGTTAAGGCCAGCATTTTTGGACATCCTGAAATGTATTCATTGTCAGTTGATGGAGAAAAATTGGCAGAAAATATTCTTTACACTTCTGAGCCTTCAAACAAGACTTTAGAGCTGATGTTTCCTGTAATGATCACTTCTAATGTAAAATTAGTGCCTGGAAAGAATTTGTCATTTTATGACGGCGAAGGCTACAATAGGGCTTTTGTAATACAGGATAATAAAACAGGACTATTTGATATTCAGAGCAAAAAGTACGGATTTAATGAATTGGAAAATAAGTTCATTGAGTTTGATATGCCTGGTCAAACAGTTTACAGTGAGTTAAGTGCAAAAGAGGTAAATACTCTTTTTGAAACTAATAAAAAATATTTTATTCAAGCTAATGCCTCTAAAGAGTGGATTGGAAAAGTTAATGGTTTAACTGAAGTATTAAATGAAAAAGGTAAAATGAGAATGGAATTTGATAATATTTACAGAAATTTTCCAATAAATTCTGAAATAAAGACTGAGAGTAAAGAATTATTAGAGTTTTTAAGCCTTAATAGATAAGGCTTAGGACTTCTTTTACTTTTGTTTCCATTTTTTCTTTTGTGTCTGCTTCAACTGTTAATCTTATTAAGGGTTCGGTGTTTGATGCCCTTACATTAAACCAGTAATCTTTGTCCTGGAATGTCAAGCCGTCAATTGTCAAAAGATTAAGATTTGGGTAGTTTTCTTTTAGCCTTTGAAAGATTTCATCTTTGTTTTGTATTTCCTTGTTTATCTCCCCTGAATGGTAATATTTTTTTATCTCTTTTATTAATTCTGAAATCTTTTTATCCTGCTTTGATAAAAGACTTAGCACTTTTAGCATTGCTAAATCAGCTGAATCTGTGTAAAAGTTTTCCCTGAAGAAAAAATGCCCTGATAGTTCTCCTGCAAAGCAGATATTTTCATTTCTCATCCTTTCCTTTATGAATGAATGGCCAACTCTTGTAAGTAGTGGCGTTCCTCCGTTTTTTGCTATTAATTCTGTTACTGCTTTTGAGCTTCTTAGGTCAAATAAGATTTTTTCTTTTGAATAGTTAAGTATTTCTTTTGAAATAATTGCTGTTGTCATGTCTCCGCTTATTATTCCGCCTAGTTCATCAATTATTACCATTCTGTCTCCATCTCCATCAAATGCAAGTCCTAAATCAGCTTTTTCTGCAATTACTCGTTTTTGCAAATCAACCAGTGTTTCTTCTTTTAAAGGGTTTGCTTCATGGTTTGGAAATGTTCCGTCAACTAAATCATACATATTTATTAGTTTAATATTCATTGATTGCAGTAATTTTTTTGTCGTGATTGCATTCATGCCATTGCCGTAATCAGCAACTATTTTGAAGCTCTTAATCTTTTTTGGGGCTAAATTTTTAATGTAATCTAAGTATTCTTTTTCAATGTCTTTTTTGACTTCTATACCTTTAAGTTTTGATTTAATGAATTCATTTTTTTTTACTAATTCTTCTATTTCCTTTATTCCATTGTCATAATGTATTGGTTTGGCAAACTCTTTCACTAATTTTAAGCCATTGTACTCTTTCGGGTTATGCGATGCTGTTATCATTAATCCTGAATCTGCTTTGAAGTGGTTTACTGCAAAGTAAAACATTGGAGTGCTGACTAATCCTATGTTTATCACTTTTATTCCTTGGCTTATTAGTGAGCTAATTATTTTATCTTTAATGCTTTCTGAGCTAAGCCTCATGTCCCTTCCTATTACTATTGTTTGGGGCTTTAGAAATTGGCAGAATGCTTTTGCTATTTTTCCTGAGAGTTCTTCATTTATTTCGCTTGGATATTTTCCCCTTATGTCATAAGCCTTGAAAATGCTCATACATCTTTCCACTCCCTAATTGCTTGCTCGTATTCTTCCAAGGTGCCTGCAGGAAGCCACTGCCCTTCCATGACATAGCCATAGAATTGATCATCCTTTATCAGATTAGGAAAGACTTCAGTCTCTATCATTGAAAATTCCTTGTCAGTAGGTATATATTCAAAAACTTTAGGTGTGAGTACATAAATTCCTGCATTAATTAAATTTGAGGGAGCGTCCTCTTTTTTTGGATAGCTCACAAAGTCTATAATTTTAGTTCCTTTCATTTTTACCACTCCGAACTTTGATGGGTCTGCTACTGTTGTTAGGGCAATTGTTGCAATTGCTGCGTTGTTTAGTGAATTTTGTATTAATTCAGCGTAATCAATATTGTATAAGTTGTCTCCATTTATCATTATAAAATTGCAATTGTCTAATAATGGCTTTGCCAGCCTTAATGCTCCTGCTGTTCCTTTTGGCTCAGATTCTTCAACATATGTGATTTTCACGCCGAATTTTGAGCCATTGCCGAAGTATTCCTTGATTTTTTCGCCCATGTAACCTATTGAGAGTATTATATCTCTGATGTCATATTTTTTCAGTAAATCAATAGTGTGCTCTAAAAGAGGTCTTCCATGGATTAGTACCATTGGTTTTGGAATCTCATAAGTAATTGGCCTTAATCTTGTGCCTTTTCCGCCAGCTAAGATAAAGGCTTTTTTTACCTTTTTAGTGTCAATAACTCTGGAGAGTAATACTTCTATTGCATGGCTTCTGTTTCTTATAGTATTTCCGTCTATTAATTTGTCAACCTCTGAGAGAATTGATTTATCAAGAGTTAACGATATATGCTCACGATTTATCATAACGTAATACTTAGTAATATTTATTTATAAATGTTATTATTCAATGTTTTTCCATTCTCCTGCAAAAATGAATCCTCCTAAAGAATTAAGTTCAATTAGTTTTGGGATTAATTCTTTTTCAATGCTTTTATAGTCATAAAATAGTATTTCTGGTTCAGCCATCATTATTCCGCTCCAAACCAAATAATTTTTAGATTTTTGAGGTTTTTGTATAAATCCAATTATCTTTTCGCCAGTTAATTCAACAACACCTAATTTTGACGGAGTATTTGAGGTAGTAATTGCTAAAGTTGCTAAATTAGTATTTTTGGAATGAAACTTCCAGAATGAATCAATATCAAATTCAAAATAATTATCAGCAGGGATTACTAAAAAGCTTGAATTAATCCTGTTTTTTAATAAAGATAAAGATTTGAGGCTTCCTTGAGGATTAGAATCTTCAACATATTCAATGCTTAAAAAATAGTCATTGCCTGAGCCTATTATTTCAAAGATTTTTGATAAAACCTCTTTTTCAGCTATAACAAATGATTTTTTAAACCCATAATTTTGAAGTTTCTTAAAGAGCCAAATAATTGCTTTTTGCCCTTTTACTTCTTTATTAAACCTGTAATCCTTCATTTTTGAAGCCAATATTACTGCTATTTTTGCTTGGATTAGATTCTTTGAAAGTATTTGCTCAATTGCTTGCGAGCGATTCCTGACATTGAATCCGTCAATATAGACATCTAAAGTTTTAAGCAATTTTTCATCAAGAGTGATTGATATTTTAGATTTCATTAATGTTTTAATAATTTTTAATATTTATAAATTATCCTATAAAGTAGGATAAAGGTAAGACTTTTTAAGTGCTACATTTTAAAATAAAACTATGAAAGTTTTAGTCGCTGGAGGAGCTGGATTTTTAGGAAGCCATCTATGCAAAAAATTTTTAGATAATGATTATGAAGTAATCTGCATTGATAATCTTGGAAGCGGAAGGAAAGAAAACATTGATGAATTTACAAATAATCCTAAGTTTAAATTTGTCAAAGCAGATGTTACAAAAGATTTAAGCAAAATAGAAAAAGTTGACATGATTCTGCATTTTGCTAGCCGTGCAAGCCCTTATGATTATCAAGAAAATAGCTTTGAAACAATTGAAGCTAACACTAGTGGCACACTTAATTGCCTAGAAAAAGCAAAAAAAGACAATGCTGTAATTTTATATGCAAGCACTAGCGAAATCTATGGCCAAGCCCAAATAATACCAACTCCTGAAAATTATCTAGGATATGTTAACAGCTTTGGCCCTAGAAGCTGCTATGATGAAAGTAAAAGATTAGGGGAAACTTACTGCTATGAATATTTAAATAAGTTCAATGTTGATGTAAGAATTGTGAGAATATTTAACACTTATGGGCCTAAAATGAGATTTGATGATGGCAGAGTTGTGACAAATTTTATAGATCAAGCAGTTAACAATAAACCAATCACTATTTTTGGAAAAGGCACTCAGACAAGATGTTTTTGCTATGTTAATGATTTAATAAATGGAATTTACACTTTTGCAACAAAGCAAGGATTAAAAGGGGAAGTGATTAATTTAGGAAATACTGAAGAGCATACTATGATTGAACTTGCAGAAACTTTAATAAAATTAACAAAATCTAATTCAAAAATAGTCTATTCAGAATTGCCTAAAGATGACCCTGTGAGAAGGGTGCCTGATAGTTCTAAAGCAAAAAAACTGCTTAATTGGCAGCCAGAATATTCATTTGAAAATGGTTTAAAAAAATTTTTGGAGGAAATAAAATGATAGGATTGATTCCAGCAGCTGGCTCAGGAACAAGAATGATGCCTTTTACTAGAGCAATCCCTAAGGAATTGTTTCATATTAAAAGAAAGGCAGTAATAGACCATGTTATAGAAACTCTTCATGATTATGCAAATATTAACAAAATATTCATAGTTGTAGGATCGCATAAAGGGGCAATAATTGACCATGTGGGAGATGGAAGCATGCAAAATAAGGAAAAACTAAAAGTTGCTTATTTATTTCAGGAAGAAAGAAAAGGGCTGGCTCATGCAATATACCAAGCAAAACAATTCATAGATGAGGATTTTATCGTGCACGCAGGCGACACATTCATTCACCCAAAAGATGAAATAAAGGAAGCTATAAAAAAATTTGAAGAAAAAAAGCCCTTTGCAGTAATATTAGCAAAAGAAGTTAATGACCCTACAAAGTACGGAATATTAAAAGTTGATGAAACTGGCTATTTAATTGATGCTATTGAAAAGCCAACAATAGAGCAGGCAGAGTCATTCAAAACAAAGAATGGAAAATATTTATGCGTTTCACCTATTTATTTGTTTAGAAAAGAAATCTTTGGCTACATTGAAAAAACCCCTATAGGCGCAAAGAATGAATTCCAAATAACTGATTCAATAAAATTAGCGCTAAAAGATGGCAAAAAAATAATAATACATAATCTTAAGGGTTATTCCTTTGATATTGGCAACTGGGAAGATGCTGAAAACGCACAGGAAAAGATTAAATAAAGAGATGTTTTAAGAATAATCATGATTGGCTTAATTCCAGCAGCAGGAAGCGGAACAAGAATGTATCCTTTTACCAGGGCTAACCCTAAAGAGTTATTTCCAATACAAAGAAAAGCAGTAATAGACCATGTTATAGAGACAATGCATTCTTATGCGAAAATAGACAAAATCTTCGTTGTTGTTGGAACCCATAAAGGCGCAATAATTGACCATTTGGGCAACGGAACTGAGTTAAAAAAAGGCAATCTGAATCTTGCTTACTTATTTCAAGAAGAGCTGAAAGGGCTGGCTCATGCAATATATCAAGGGAAAGCTTGGATTAATGAAGATTTTTTAGTTCATGTTGGAGATGCTTTTATTGAGCCAAAAGATGAGATAATAAAAGCAGTCAAGATGCATAGCAAAGAAAAGCCCTTTGCAACAATTCTTGCAAGAGAAATTGAAGACCCAACAAAGTATGGAATACTGAAAATTGATAATAATAATCTTATTGATTCTATTGAAAAGCCAACACTTAGTCAAGCAGAGGCATTCAAAATAAAAAACGGGAAATATTTGGTTAATTTAGGAATCTATATTTTCAGCCCTAAATACTTTGAATACTTTGAAAAAACGCCTGTTGGAGTAAAAAATGAATACCAAGTTCCCGATGTCCTAAAAACTGCACTAAAAAACGGGGAAAAAATCAAAATAGTGACAATAAAGGGAAAATACTTAGATTTAGGCAACTGGGAAGACGCAGAAAAAGCCTGGAATAATATATAAAAAAATTTAAAAAACAATAAAATTTAAAAATATTATGAAATATTATTCAAAAAAATTTTATGAGTCTCTAAAATTAAATTATGAATCTGCTGAAAAAATAGTTTCGTTTATTCTTAAAATTGTTAATCCTAAAAGTGTCGTAGATGTTGGATGCGGATTAGGTGTTTTTTTAAATGTTTTTAAAAAAAAGGGAATTAAAAAAATATTGGGAATAGATGGGAAGTATGTATCAAAAGATAAATTATTGTTTTCAAAAAATGAATTTTTAGAACATGATTTAGAAAAACCTATTAATATAAAAAAAAAATTTGATTTAGTTTTAAGCTTAGAAGTTGCAGAACACATATCAAATAATAATTCTGATGTTTTTGTTGAATCTTTAGTAAATCTTGGAGATATAATAGTGTTTTCATCAGCAATACCTTATCAAGGAGGAACTAATCACATTAATGAGCAATGGCCCATATATTGGAGGAAAAAATTTGAAAAAAAAGGTTATGTTCTTGTTGATTGTTTAAGAAATAAAATGTGGAATGATAAAAAAATCCTTTTTTATTATTCTCAAAATATATTTTTTTATATTAAAAAAAAAATACTAAAAAAAAATAAAAAAATAATGAAAGAATTTGAAAAAAATAAAGATAATCCTTTATCAATAATACATCCAGACTTATTTTTATTTAATTCAAAAAGATATTATTTTTATAAAAAAATTTTACCTTTTTTAAATATTGAATTTTTTAAAAAAATTTTAAAAAGGTAAAAATATGTGTGGAATTAATGGATTTAATTTTTCTAATAACAAAATAATAACTAACATGAATTTAATATTAAAGCATAGGGGTCCTAACGGAAAAGGAACATATGTTGATAAAGATGTAAGCTTAGGACAAGTTAGACTTTCGATACTTGATTTATCAAATGCTGGAAAGCAGCCAATGAATTATAAACATAAAAATATTGAAGTAGAGATAGTTTTTAATGGAGAAATATATAATTATGTTGAGATTAAAGATGAACTTTTAAAAAAAGGATATTTATTTAAATCAAACTCGGACACGGAAGTAATAACTGCTGCATATATTGAATATGGAGAAGAATGTGTTAAAAAATTTAATGGTATGTGGGCTTTTGTTATTTATGATAAAAATAAAAAATTGCTTTTCTGTTCAAGAGACAGGTTTGGAGTAAAGCCTTTTTATTACTATTTTAAAGATAAAAAATTTATATTCAGCTCCGAATTAAAAGGAATTTTGGAACATAAACAATGCAATATAAATAGATTCGAAAATATAGATAAAAAAGCTTTGGATTTGTATTTCACTTTAGGGTTTATTCCTTCACCTTACACAATATACAATTCAGTTTTCAAACTTCCCCAAGGAAATAATCTCATATTTGATATAAAAAAAAAGAATATAATTATAAAAAAATACTATGATTTGCCAAAATATAAACCTATAAAAAATAAAAATCAATTATTAAATGAAGGAAAAAGTCTTCTTGAAAATGCTGTTAAAATAAGAATGAGATCTGATGTTCCTATTGGAGCATTTTTAAGTGGAGGATTAGATTCTAGTTCAGTTGTAGGTTTAATGAGAAATTTTACAGAACTAAAAAAATTAAACACATTTTCAATTGGGTTTGAAAATGAGTTTGATGAAACAAAATATATCAATATTGTAAAAAAATTTTACAAAACAAAACATCAGAATTATAGTTTTAAAAACAAAGATTTTGAAAAATGGATTGATAAATTTACATTTCATTTTGATGAACCTTTTGCGGATTATTCTTTGTTTCCAACTTTTCAAGTTTCAAAACTTGCCAAGAAAAAAGTCACTGTTGTTTTAAGCGGAGATGGAGGAGATGAAATATTTGGAGGTTATAATATATATAAGACTCCGTTAATTATTAATTTATTAAAAGTTATTCCTATTAATTTAAGAAAAAAGCTTGAAAAAATTATTAATATAAAAAAAATAAAGAATATGATTCAAAAATCAATTAAAAAAAAGGAAGATTTTTACAGCAACAAATTTGATAATAAAAATTACATGTTTTGGACTTCGAAAAATTTAAGATATTGCTTAAAAAAAGCAGATAATAATCTTATTGAAGCATTAAGAATATACGATATTTTATTTAACACTTTAGGAGACAATTATTGTACAAAGGTTGACAGAACTTCCATGGCTTATGCAATTGAAGTCAGAAGCCCTTTTTTAGACTATAGATTTATTGAATATAGCCAAAAAATACCCTCTAGATTAAAAGTTAATTTCAATCAGACAAAAATTTTTATGAGAGAACTCGTAAAAGATATTGTTCCAAAAGAAATTATAAATTTAAAAAAACACGGATTTGGAGCACCAATATCTTGCTGGTTTAAAAATTTAAAATTTGATTCAAAATCCGAAAAAGAACTTAAAAGTATTAAAAAAATAAGCAATTATTGGTATACTTTTTTTAAAAATCGTGAAAATAATGAAGAATTAAACATTAGACTTTTCTTTTTTAATAAATGGGGTAAAAAATGGATAAAAAAGTAAGTATTGTAATTATAGCCAAAGAATATGATAAAGGAACAATACAACGAATAAAATATTGGAAAAATCAAAATTACAATAAAAAAGAAATATTATTGGTAACTCCAAATAATAAAATAAAAATAAAAGATGTAAAAATAATTAAAGATTTAAAAAAGGGACCTAGTTATGCTAGGAATTTGGGAGTTAAAACTTCAAAGGGGCAGATTATAGTTTTTAGTGATAGTGATGAAAATGCTAAATTTATAAATGAAAAATATTTTTTATCAAATATTATGTATTTTTTTAATAATACTAACTCTGTTGATTATGTTCTTGCAAATTATTTACCTTATTTAAGTAATAATACTTTAAGAAATATCATTAATATAAAAGATTTTGGAGTAAGTGATGCATTAAATCATCTTCCTGAAGCATATAATAAAAAAATTATAGGAAATAATCCATTTAGTAGCAAATTAGAATATGGAGAAGACAAGTATTTATTTGAAAAAATCAAAAAAAAATCAAAAAATTTTGGAATTATAAAAATTCCAAGATTAATGGATTCAAATATAATCAGTTTTAAATTATTTTTTAAAAGATATATTTGGTATGGTAAAACTATAAAAAAATATATGGAAAAAAGTTGGGATTTAAAACCTATAATAAATATGGTTGTGGGGATGGTATGCTCATTATTTTTTTTGAATAGTATATTTTTAAGTATTATGCTGTTATTTATATTATATAAATATATTAAACAGAAAAATATTTTTATATATTGCTTAAAAAAGAAGGCTTTGCTTGCTTGGCTGCTAGCTCCCATTATCTCAATATTCTCTTATATTATAATAGGAATATTTTTTATAAAAAGCCTATTTTTCAAATGCTGAATAATTCCCTCACTAAAGAATCTCTTACCAGATTCTCTACCTTTAATTTCTTGTAAGCATTAACGTTAGAAGCAATATTTCCAGGCATTTTATATAATTAATTTTTAAAATAATATTTAATTTATTTAATAATGTCATATTCTAAGTTAAAGGCATATTTTTTTAAATAAGGATTATATTTTAAAAAAAATTATTGTTTGAATTATACCATTCAACTGATTTTCTTATTCCATCCTGAATACTTGTTTTTGGGCAATAATTAAGAAGCTTTTTTGCTTTTGAAATGTCAGCATAAGTAACATCAACGTCTCCAGGTTGCATTGGCATATATTTTATCTTTGCTTTCTTGCCCAAAGCATTTTCAATCTCAACTATAAGATCCTTAAGTTTTGTGGGTGAATTATTTCCAAGATTTATTATTTCATATTTTAAAGACTTTGAAAGGCATGTTATTATTCCTTCTGTGATATCATCAATATATGTGTAATCCCTGCTTGATGTTCCGTCACCGAAAAGAGTAAGCTCTTCTCCTTTGTCTATTTTTCTTATAAATTGGTGTATTGCCATTTCAGGTCTCTGCCTCGGACCATAAACAGTAAAGAACCTGAGGCAAATCACATTCAAGTCATACAAGTGGCTGTAAGTGTAACATATCATCTCGCATGCTCTTTTGCTCATCGCATAAGGGCTTATCGGCCTGTCTGCAGGGTCATTTTCATTGAAAGGGATTGATTTTGAATTCCCATAAATACTTGATGAAGATGCAAAAATAAAATTTTTGACATTGAAGTCCTTTGCAGCTTCAAGAAGGGTTAAAGTTCCACCTATATTTGAAGAATGGTATCCTTTAGGATTTTCTATTGAAGTTCTAACTCCTGCTCTTGCAGCCATATGTATCACGGTGTCAAAATTATTATTTTTGAAAATCTTTTTAATTAGAAATGAATCATTTATGTCAGCTGATTCAAAAACAAAGTTTTTCATCTTCAAATAATCTTTCAGGTTATTAATTTTATGTTCTGTGCTGTAAAGAAGCGGGTCAAAATTGTCGATTCCGACAACAAAATGGCCTTCATTTAAAAGCCTACCTAAAAGATTTGAACCTATGAATCCAGCAGCTCCTGTAAGCAAAATTTTCATATTCTTAGTATAAAACAAATATTATTAAAAAACTATTGTTTTACATTTTTTTATATGAATATACTATATTTGGCAGCTGAAATAGACATTAGCTATCCTCATGGTGGAACAACCCATATAAGTGAAGTAGTTAAGTCCCTTGCAAATTTAGGACATAAAATCTTTATTATAGTTAAAAAAGGGGAATTTAAATATAAAAATGTGAAGTTTTACAGGATTCCTGTAATAAAAAACGGAGTTTTAAGGTACATATTTTCTTATTTTATTTTTGTTCTCTTAAAATCTTTAAGTATAATAAGGAAAGAAAAGATAGATCTCATCTATGAAAGATGCCATTTATTTCTTAATCCTGGAGTTTTGGCAGCAAAGATGAATAAAATTCCTTCCATTTATGAGATGAATGAGCCTATAATTGATAACCAATTACATAATAAAAATTTAAGCAGGTTCAACCCTTATTTTCTGGCCTTGAAATGGGCTTTTCAAATTAATGCTTCACTGGCAACTTTTGTTACAGTAACCAACAAAAACATGATAAATTATTTCAATCCTTCCAAAGCTTACTTGATGTATTATGGAACTTCACTTAATAAGTATAAATCAAAAGAGTATTTGAAAATAATAAAAAAATATGATCTTTACAGAGGGAAAACCTTTGTGTATATTGGCTCATTTCCTAAATGGCATAATGTCAACCTAATAATAAAAGATGCAACAGAAGCAATTAAAAAAGATAATTCCATAAAAGTTATACTTATAGGTAATGGAGAGACTTGGAATGACTGCAATAAACTTATTAGAAAATTAAGCATTGAAAAGAATATTATAATGACCGGCCAGGTGCCTCATGAGAAAATCGCTGATTACATAAACGCTGCTGACGCAGGCCTTGCAATATTTGATAAGGAATATCCTTCATTTAAAAAAATGAATTATTATTTTTCACCTATAAAAATTTATGAATACATGTCTTATGCAAAGCCAGTAATCGCAACTGATATAGGTAATTTAAAGGAAATAATTATTAATAAACAAGGAGGATTTTTAACCAATAATAATGATCTCAGCCAAAAAATTTTGGAAATTACAAAAAATCCTAAGAATTCAATTAAAATGGGCAAATTCAACAAAAATTTGATAAAAACTAAATACAACTGGGACAATATAAACAAAAAATTGCTTAAAAGGGTAAATGATGAAAAAAATTAATTTTGTTTCAAGAAACTATTTTCCTGATAGCCCTGGTGGTGCTGAGAAAGTTTTTTATGAAATATATAAGAAAGCAAACAAAGATTTTGACTGTAAAATTATAAGTAGTTATTCTGATAAATCATTTTTTCCAAAAAAATCCAGCATTTTCAGCAAATTAAAAACAAATAATAAGATTTTGAATTATTTATATTATTTGTCAAATATGAGTTTAAAAGCAAATTTTGGATGTGATTTGGTGCATGCAAATAATATTGAATGCTTAAGATTGACCAAAAAACCTTTCATATTAACAATTCATCATGTTGGGCATTTTATTGATGAAAATATCAGGCATCAATCTGGATTTAATAAGTTAATGGCTAAAATTTTGGTTTGGCAAGCAAATAATGCTTCAATTATTACAACTGTCAGTGAAAATACTAAAAAAGATTTAATTAAAATGGGAGTTAAAAATAAAATAATTGTAATACCTAATGGTATTGATTTAAATGAATTTAAACCCCTTAAAAATAAAAATAATAAAAAATTCATAATTAGCCATGTTTCTAGAATTAGCCCTGAAAAAGGACAGGATTTTACAATAAAATGTTTTGAAAAATTGCCAAACCTTATCAAAGAAAAATGCGAGATGAGAATAATTGGTCACATAAGTAATATTAATTATTTTAGTTCTCTTAAAAAAGATAAAATAAAATATTTTACAAATCTTTCAAATCAAGAGTATTCTAAAAAAATAGCTGAAAGTGATTTAGTTGTTTTTCCAACATTTATGGCAGAAGGTTTCGGATTAGTTGTTTTGGAAGCAATGGCTTGTGGAATTCCTATATTAGCCTCTGACCAGCCAGCAATTAGAGAAGCTGGCGGAAAAACTTGCCAGTATTTTAAGCAAGGAGACAGTTCAGAATTTATCAAAAAACTGGTTAAATTATATAAAAGCAAAAAATTAAGAGTAAATTTATCTGTTGAAGGATTAAAATGGGTTAAAAAATTTAGTTGGGATAAAGTATATAAAGACTATAAAAAATTATACTTAGAGATGCTAAAATGAAACTATCAATCATTATACCTTCTTATGGCAGAGCAAAAATATTGGATGATTGTTTAAATTCAATTAATAAAATAAAAAATGAATTAAAAAATTATGAAATAATAGTTGTGAATAATAATAATAACTTAACTATTGAAAAAGAAACCAGTAAATTTTGCAAGAAATATGATTTAAATATTATTGAAATAACTCCCCATAAAGGTGTTGGAAGTATTGGTGCAAGAAACTTGGGGATTAAAAAATCTAGAGGGGATACATTGATTTTTTTTGATGATGATACCCTTATTCAGAAAAATTATTTTTTTGAATTAATTAAAACTTATAAAGATGAGCTTGTTGGGGCTGTTGGAGGTGCTGAAATAAAAGAGCAAAAAGATTCAATATTTCATAAAATATTGTTTAAATTTAGAAAAACAGGAGATATCACTTGGAGTGGAGAAATAATCTCAAATTTTTCTCCAAATATAAAAAATTCTATTAAAGTAAAGCATTTGCATGGCTCAAATTTCAGCATAAGAAAAGATATTATAAAAAAAATTGGATTAATGGATGAAAAAATGATGGGCCATTACAGGGATGAAACTGAATTTATATACAGGGTTTATGAACTAGGATATGATGTGATTTTTAACCCTGAATGTAGAGTAATACACACTGCAACAAATGTTGGAGGAAATATCAGCCCTAACAAAAAAAAGGAGTGGGCTTATTGGTATCATAGAAACACTTCATATTTTTTTTTCAAGCATTTGTATAAGAATAATAAATTAAAATTATTTTGTTATTTAATTAGAGAATTTTTCAATTCAATTATAAGAACTATTATTTACAAAAATCCCTATTATATTACTCAAATATCCCAAATAAGAGTTAATTATTTAAATTTAAAACAATAAGATACCTTATGGTTTCAAAAGAAAAATTATATGTAACTGTTTTTTTTGCAGCATTTTTATTACTTGGAATATTAGTATATAAAGATTATGGGATGGGTCCTGATGAAAGAACTCAACGGGAATATGGATTAATTGTTTACAATTATATCTTCAATGGAAATGATTCTCTTTTAAGTTATAAAGATAGGGATTACGGACCTTTTTTTGAAGTTTCACTAATAGTTATTGAAAAAACTTTGAATCTTACCGATTCTGAAGACATATTTTATGTGAGACACCTAGTAAATTACTTGTTTTTTTATATAAGTGCAATATTTTTTTATTTACTTTTAAAAAAGTATATAATAAAAGATTGGAAAATAAGTTTACTTGGAACTCTTTTTTTCTTTCTTAGCCCAAGAATGTTTGCAGAATCATTTTATAATTCAAAAGATATAATATTTATGTCTTCATTTTTAATCTCAATATATACCTTAATTAGATTTAAGAATAAGTTAAGCATAAAAAACGCATTATTTCATGCTATTGCCTGCGCAATATGTATAGATATTAGAGTTCTTGGGGTATTAATACCTTTTATTACTTTCATTATTTTGGTTGATTATAATAAAAATATTAAAATAGTAATTTCAAGATTTAAGTACATTATTGTATTTATTGTTTTTTTAATTCCTATTATCATATTATTTTGGCCTACGTTATGGACTAACCCTTTGTTTATTATTGATTCTTTTAAAAGAATGTCAAATTTTACCCATGGAAGCCTTGAATTCTTTTTTGGAGTAAAATACGAATTAACAAACCTTCCATGGTATTTTGTTCCAACATGGATTTTCA
>JBAZFK010000003.1:0-95810 GCA_041653395.1 Candidatus Nanoarchaeia archaeon | reverse complement strand
TAAAAACAGGTTAAGAGAAAATTATAGTTTTGCTAATATTAATTTATTAGGAAAATGCAATGCTGACTGCTATTTTTGCATAGGAAAAGACATAACTTCAGAGTTAAAAGGAAAAAACCAATTAAGCACGCATTATTCAAAGTGGGAGAATTTTGGCTACTTTCTTAACCAATGCAAAAATAATGATATTAAAAAATTGTATATAACTGGCCAAACTGCTGACAGCCTGCAGTATAAATATTTGGATGAATTAGTTGATTATTTGCAAGATGATAATTTCTTGGTTGGCGTCAGGACTAATGGCTACTTGGCTATGAAAAAAATTGACACTATTAGAAAAATGAAAGGAGGAATAGGTTACTCTATTCATTCGCTGAAACCCAAGATTAATAAAATGATTATGGGAAGAGCTGATTTGCCTGATTGGGATAGAATAATTCCATTAAGCGGAAAAAATGTAAGGGTATCAATTGTATTAAACAGGTATAATGTTGATGAATTTTTCTCTTTATGCAACTATATTAGCGGGTTTGACAATGTTAAGTATATACAAGTAAGGAGGATATCAACTGACACAAGAGTTCGAGAGCTTAGTGAGGACATAATGCTTTATGAAAAATTTTATGAAAAATTTTCATCAGAAAATGAGCAAAAAGGGGAGTTCTTCTTAGCCCAAAGATTTGAGCTTTTCAAAAAAGAGATAGTTTTTTGGAGAACTGTTGAAACTTCAGCTAATTCCCTTAATTATTTCACTGACGGAACCTGCTCCAATGAATATTTTGTTGTAAAAGGCTATTTGAAAAACATGCATAGATAAATATAAAAATGACTAGTTTTTCTAAAATCTAATATGGCTAGAGTAATAGCAGTTGCTAGTGTTAAAGGTGGTGTTGGAAAAACAACAACTGTTTCAAATTTGGCAACAATTATACAAAAACTTGGCTACAAAGTATTAGCAATTGATGCAAATATTACAGGAGCAACTCTAGGACTCCATTTAGGAACTTCTTCAAGGAATATTTTAACGCTTCATGACGTACTAAAGGGTAATATTTCAATAAAGGAAGCAATTTACAAGCATTCGTTAGGATTTCATGTATTGCTAGGTGGAATTTATTTAAATGACTTGGCTAATGTCAGCTTGGCAGGGTTTAAAGACAGATTAGAGGAGATTAAAAAGGACTATGATTTAATACTTATTGATTGCGCAGCAGGATTAAATGAGGAGGCGTTGAATGCTATTAATTCAAGCGATGAATTATTATTGATTACTACACCTGAATTGCCATCAGTTGCTGATGTCTACAAATTAGTTGAATACTCTGAAAATAACTGGATTCCTATTTCAGGAGTTGTTGTAAACAAGGAAAGCAACAGCAAATACAAAGACATCACAATAAAGGATGTTGAGGAAATCTTGGGCAAAAAAGTATTGGAAGTGATTCCTAAAGAAAATGAAGTTGAAGACAGCGTTAATTTAAAAAAACCTGTTGTGAATATCTATCCAAACTCTAAAAGTTCCAAAAGCTTTGAAAGACTGGCTTATTCTTTGGTGGGAAAAGAATTGCCAAAAGAGATTTCAATGCTTGATAAAATCATTAACTTGTTTAAAAAGCAATAAGTATTAAAAATAATCAGTTCGTCTTTATTTGATAATGATTAAAATCAAAAAAATAGTTCTTGATAATTTCAAAAGCTTTGGCGGAAGAACTGAAATCAAGTTCATGGACAATCTTAATCTTATAATAGGCCCTAATGGCAGCGGAAAAAGCAATGTAAGCGAAGCCATAAGCTTTGTTTTGGGGATTATGAGCAAAAAAGGGTTAAGAACTGAAAAATTATCACACCTCATTTTTAATGGCGGAAAAAACGGAAAGCCTGCAAATTCTGCAAGCGTTAAAATAGTTTTTTCAAACGAAGATAAGCTTTTCCCTGTTGAGGAGGATTTTGTTGAAATCTCAAGAAAAGTGAACTCTGATGGCAGCAGCGATTATTTAATTAACGGCAAAAAAACCACAAGAACTGAGGTTATAAATATTTTAGACTATGCTGGAATTGACCCTGAAGGATTCAATATGGTAATGCAGGGAAACATTGCAAAATTCGTTGATATGTCTAGCTCTGAAAGGGCTGAAATAATAAAAAGCATTAGCGGAATCTCAACTTATGAAGAAAAAAAAGAGAAGGCAATAAAGGAGCTTAATCAGGTTAATGAAAAGGTAAAAGAGACTAATATTTTACTCAGAGAAAGGCAGAAACACTTGGACGAATTAAAGAAAGAAAAAAGGGTTGCCGAGCAATTCAAATCAACAAAGGATGAATTAAGGGAGACAAAAGGAAGATTAGTTTTTAAAAATTTGGACATAAAAAAAAGCGAATTAGTTGATATTGAAGGAAAAAATGAAGAACTAAGGGAAAAAATCAGGAAAAAAACTGAAGAAATAAGTGACTACACTCTTAATATTAAAAAATTAGAGGAGAACGTCAATGAAATAAACAAGAATTTAGGCATTGCTGGAGCTGAAAAGAAAAAAGATTTGGATGACAAGATTAAGGCAATAAAGGATGAGATTAATCTGCTAGAAACAAACATAAAAAGCCACACTAATGAAATCAGCAGGATAAAAAACAGGGATGCACAAATCACAATCAATATCAATGAATTCTTAAAAGAGGCTGAAAAAATAAAAGCTGACATTGAAACTTATAAGCTGGATATTGAAAAAATTAATGGGGAATTAAAAATTTACAAAGCTGATGCCAGCTCAAACAAGGAGATAAGCTATTTTGAAATAAAATCAAGAATCAATGAGCTGAAAGAGAGCTTAGTTGAAAAAAAGTCGAAAAAAGATGAGCTGACTAACAGGGGAGAAGACTTGAACAGGCTAAAAGAATCCCAAGAGGAGCTTATTTCAAAGAATTCTTTGCTTGAAAGCGTTTATGAAAAACTGGAAGCTGAAATGAACACTAATTCTGAGCTGGCTTTAAAGCTTGAGCAGGTGAACAATAAGCTAAACGACCTGAAAACAAGGCTTGACAGGTTAAACATAAAAAAAGACATAGCAATGCACAAAGGAGGAGGAGGGTTAAAAGAATTAATTAATGCTAAAATTGACGGCGTTTATGGAACTGTTGCCGAGCTTTGCAAAGCAGACCCTAGGTATGAGCTGCCTATAAGGGTGGCTATGGCTTCAAAATTAATGAATGTTGTTGTAAAAGATGAAGACACTGCAAATAAATGCATTAATTTTTTAAGAAGCAACAAATTGGGGGTAATAACTTTCTTGCCTTTGACAAAAATAAAAGGCAATGAGCTCCCTAAAGGCTTCAGAATCTTTGAAGGAGTTGTGGAATTTGCAATAAACTTAATAGATTTTGACATAAAATACAAAAACATTTTTGAATATGCTCTTAGGGACACATTAATTGTTAAGGATATTGAATGCGCAAAAAAAGTTGGAGTAGGCAATGTCAGAATGGTTACTTTGGCAGGTGATTTGATTGAAAAAAGCGGAAGCATTACTGGAGGCTACAGAACTGGTAAGCCATCTGTAAGCGTGAACACAAAAAGCAGCAATGAATCAATTGATGCGCTTAATTCTGAATTAAATAAGATTGAAAGCATAAAATCAAGGCTTTCGGCTTCAAAAACAGACAATGACAACAATATCATAAGCTTAAGGGAGAAAAGAGCAAGCCTTGAAACTGAAATCACTGGACTGAATAAAACAATTGATAATTTAACCTTTAAATGCAAAGGTTTTGACGTAAAAATGCTTGAAAAATTAAGCAACGAAATGGAATCATTGAATGATGAGCTAACTATTAAGATAGAGCAGGCAAAGGATTATGAAAAAACTTTTAACCCCAACACTTTTGAAAGAACTAAAAAAATCATAAGCGAATTTGAAAGCAAGCTTAACACTTTAAATGTTAACAAGGGAATAAAATCATCAAGATTAAAGCAATTAGAAGAAAAAGAAATAGACGCATTAAAAGATATTAAGAAGGATTTACAAAAGCAAATAATAACCTTTGAATCGGAATTGGCTGATTTCAAAAACAAGATAGCAAGCAATGAGAAGCAATTAGAAATATTCTTAACTGAAGAGCAAGGTTTTGAGAGAAAATTAAGAGAAAATTACAACAAAAGGGATGAGCTTGAAAACTCACTTAAGGATTCAAAATTAAAAGTTGAAGAGAATAAAATCTATATAAAAGACTATGAGGACAAAATAAACAATTACAAGCTGTTGATTGCTGAAATAAAAGGAAAAATAGAGGGATTGGAGCTTCAATTCAACGAATACAAGGATTTGGAATTGAAATTGCCTAGAAAAGAGCCTAACGAATTAGAGCATGATATTTTCATGCTTGAAAAGAAATTAGAGCAATTCGGAAATGTTAACCTGAAAGCTTTAGAAGTCTTCAAAATAGTTGAAGGAGAATACCAGGAAGTAAAAGACAAGATGGATTTATTAGAAAAAGAAAGCGCAAACATCATGAGTGCAATGAATGAGATAGAGCAGAAAAAGAACAGCACTTTCATGGAGACCTTCAAAGAAATTGAGGAAAATTTCGAAAGAATCTTTTCAATAATGAGCCCTGGCGGCATTGCGAACATGATTCTTGAAGACATGACAAACCCAATAGATGGAGGAGTTGACATAAAAGCAAGGCCTAAAGGCAAAAAATTCTTAACACTTAAAAGCATGAGCGGAGGAGAAAAAACAATAACAGCGCTTAGCTTCATCTTTGCAATACAAGAATACACTCCTGCACCTTTTTACATAATGGATGAAGTTGAAGCAGCACTAGACAAGGAGAACGCAACCTTGTTTGCAAAATTGTGCAAGCAATACAGCGAGAAAGCGCAGTTCATAGTAATAAGCCATAATGACAACGTAATAAGCGAAGCTGATTATTTGTATGGTGTCAGCATGGACACTAATGGAATAAGCAAGATAGTGACTCTGAAGCTTGACTGAAATGATAAAAATAACTTATTTTGTACATGGAACAACAATTGACAACGAAAAAAAAATTTCTTCAGGCTGGAAAAATGCAGAGTTATCAAAAAAAGGACTCCAGCAATCAATAAGCTTAAAGGAAAATGTCAAAAATATTAAATTTGATGCTGTATTCTCCTCTGATTTAAAACGAGCAGTTGATTCCGCTAAGCTCACTTTTGGAAATAATATCATTTTAGACAAAAGATTAAGAGAATGTAATTATGGAGAATTCAATGGTAAAGAATCCAGTATTGTTGAGCCTATGCAAGAAAAATGCATTGACAAAAAATTCCCAAAAGGGGAAAGCTATGAAGATGTGAAAAAAAGGGTTGCTGATTTTTTAAGATTTGTTGAAAAAAAATATCAAGGAAAAACTATAGCTATAGTTTCTCATAAGGCTCCGCAGCTGGCACTTGATGTGCTGCTAAGGGGAAAAACCTGGAAAGAATCATTTTCTGAAGATTGGAGGAAAAAGAAAGCTTGGCAGCCAGGATGGGAATATATTATCAAAACACTTTAAAATCTATGTGTTTTTAAATTAATTAATGAACTGCCCATTATGCAATCTTGTTGACAGATTGACCAAATATAATGAAAAAAAAATACCATGGAAAAGCAGCGTTTCCGGGCTGAATTTGACTGGCTGGCACTATATCTGCAGCAAAAAATATGACAAAGGCTTCAAAGATGTAGTGTTATACTTGGATGATGAGTTCGTATTCGTGCAGTCTATAAGAAACAAAAGCAAAAACAGGGAATTTATTGTTTGCATGCCCTTAAAGCATGTTGAAAAAGCTGAATTAAGGTCAAAAAAATACTGCGAGCTTTTAAGAAAACTTGATGAGAAAATAATTGAATTTATTTCAAAAAATTTCTCAAATGTGGATAAAAACGTGAGAGTTATTGAAAATTTCGGAAACTTAGCCTCAGTACCTAATCATGCGCATAAGCAAATATGCTACTCTAAAACCAATAATCTGTACTTAAAACATAAGCCAATAACTTATGAATAAAATTAGATGCTTGTTGAATTAAAATTCTGAACAGTGCTTATAAGCTCTTTTGACATTGACAATTCTGGAAGAACTTTAAGCAAATCAAAAACCTTTACTATGCTACTTAAAGGCTTGACATAAAAATCATTCGTCAAAAGGCCGAAAAACACTGTGCTAATCGATTTTAACCCTAGAGAAATAACGTTTAATATATTATTATCCTGATTCTTTGACATAACCATCCATTCATTGATTATTTGCTCTAAATTAATAAGCTCTGCATGAAAATAAACATGATTATTATCAGTGCCTTTTAGCATATCAGGCTCTAATTTTATGTAAGCAATGCTTGAGTTAAAAAAATGTATGCTTCCTGAAAAACAAGTTGTTTTATTGTAATAAATCTCAGCGCTAAAAGTAACATTGTCAAAAGTCTTCATAATCATTGATAAATCGGAATTGTTTAATATGTTTGCATTAAAAACATCCAGGACCTCTTTTGGAAACTCAGTAAGATTCACATAGCTCATGTTTGAGCTGGAGTCATTGAATGAAATAGTCACTCCGCTTAAGTTTGCACAAAACTCCTTAAAAATAGGAGTGTATGAAAAAGAAGAGCCAATGGATAATAATACCAGTATTAAAAAAAAATGTTTGCCCATTAAATATTATTTAATGAGCTATTAATATAAAAAACTTTAGTTAAAAAGTGCCAAAAACCAGTTAATAAAACCAGCAATAGCTCCAAAAATTTGGCCAAGCAATCCTTTGTTTTCTAAAACAATGTATTCTTTCCCGAGTATTCCGTTAATTGCGCTAATAATTATTTCACCTTTCGCCCCGTTTGAAAAGCAAGTAACTGTTTGGGAATCGAGCAAAGATTTAATTCCATCCATTGAGTTTGAATCAAGCAAAGAATTAAGCAGTTGCGAACTCATCTGGCAGGTAAGGCTTGAATTAACAATGCCTTCCATCACTTCTGTGCCATTCACTCCAACATTAAGAGTCACTAATTCTAAGGGATCAGTCAAATTAAGCCCAAGATTAAAAGGCAAAACTACCTTTAAATAATCGGAATAAGCAGTAATTACGCTGTTCAAATCAGCAGTCTTATTGCTTAACAACTCAGCTGAACTGCAAAAAGCAGCGCTAATCATTAAAGCCATTAATGGCAAAATCAATAGTTTCATAAATAATATTATTAATATGATATTTTAAAAACTTAATCAACTTGAACAAAACCTTTAAAAAAAGATATTCTTCAATGAAAAGTTTATGCAAAATGATGTTTATTGCTCAAGCGGCGAAGGCAAAGAAAATATGAAGATAGTGCTAGAAAAAGCGCTGAAGGATTGTAACATTTCAGGAAAGAATATTTTAATAAAACCTAATGCAGTTAACCCTGATAACTCCATAGTATGCTCTAATTATGAAACTATTCAAAACATAGTTGATGTTTTGTTAAAATATGATGCTGGAAAAATAATAATAGGCGACGAGCCTGCAGGATATAATTTTTACGAAGCAATGAAAGATACTAAAAAGTTTGACATTTTTGAAGCATATGAAAAATTAGGGTATGATAAAATAATGAATGCGAAACTTGTAAGCTTAGAAGATTTTAAACTAACACAATGTAGATGCAAATGCATAGTTACAAAAATGAACCACTCTTACTTTATGCCTATAAGGAATTTTTCTGAATACTTGTTAGTTTCATTATCATTGCCAAAAAACCACGGACAATTCAACTATACTGGAGCTATTAAAAATAATATGGGGCTAGTTCCTCATGATGATAGGGGAAATTTTTTCCATAGCAACCTGGGAAACCTTGATGAATTAATTGCAGAACAAAACCCTGCAGTGATTTTTATTATAAAACAATTAATAGATAAAAAATTAACAAATGATAATTTAACTGTGAATTACCAATTAGACCATTTGGCTAATGCTGGAAGCCTTGTTTCATTGAACAATTATATAAAATCTTTGAAAGGCATCCATTTAATGGATGGAACTTATTTTGTGCAAGGAAATGAAACTGCAGGAACACAATTAAAAACAGACTTTGCAATTGCAGGATTCAATCCATCATTCGTTGACTATGTAGCAATGCAAAAGCTTGGAATTAACATAGAAGAAGTATTATATGCTTATTTATGCGATGATTACAGCAAGATGAACATTATAGGAAACTTGGGAGAATTTCTGCCTAAAAAATCTGTGCTTCAAAAGGAGCTAGTAAACACTTCTCATGGAAGTTTCTCTTCAGTAAAAATAAACCAATAAAAAAACAATTGGGCCCGGTGAGATTTAAAACCAACCCTTTGCTACGCAAAGCCCTGGGGGAAACTCAAAAAAAACAATTGGGCCCGGTGAGATTTGAACTCACGGCATCCACCGTGTGAGGGTGGCGTCATAACCGCTAGACCACGAGCCCTTGATTAATCCCAAGTTTTTATCTCATTTTGAGGAACTCTTAATTTTTTAGGAGTAAAAATTAAAAGAACTATTGAAACCATTAAAACAAAAATGCCAATCAATGAAAAAGCCCAGTATTCCCCAAAAAAACTGGAAAGCAAACCTGCAAGTATTGGGCCAATTATATAAGCAAGGCTGTAAACTGAATTCGAAATCCCAATTAAATGTTTCTTCTCATGGCCCATTCTTGAAAGAATATCCGAATAAACTGCATCAGTTAAAGGCCAAGCCAACGCATGCATTACCCCAATGGCTAATACGCAAACTAATTGCCAATTAATGTCATGATTTAAGCCCATGAGTATTAAAAAAAAGCTTGAAATTATCAAAAAAAGCTCTGACAATTTCTTTTTCTGGGTATCAATGCTAACACTGACAAGAATAAAACCCATTAATAATGTAGGAAGCGTGAAAAAAGGCAAATAAAGGCTTGCTAAAAAAACTTTTTGCTCCACTAATTTTTCAGACAAAACTGCACCAATAGTCCAAAAAGAAGCATCAATCACACCTAAAACAAATTTTATAATTACTATTGGCCAGACAGTTTTTCCTAAAATCATCCAATATTTTAACTCTTCAAAAATGCTGACTTCTTTTGTATCAATCTTGGTTTTTGAACCCTTAATTTTTAATAACAAGAAAATGAAATAACTAATGATTGTTAAAAAAAGCGCTGAAACAACCAGGAAATAGTCATTGTATTCCAGCAAAAAAAGGGCAAGCAGGGGTGCTAAGAAATACGCCAAGCTGCTGAACAATGAAATTATTGCCCAAGCGCCTGTTCGTTTATCAGAAGGGATGCTTGTTGAAACAAACTCGTGATTGATAAAGCCTATTAGCTCAAAATATACTCCCCAAATAAACATTGCAAAAAGAAATATTATTATTAAGGGGTTCTGTATTGAAAAAATCAGAACCAATGCAAAAAGAAAAGTCAAAACAATTATAATAAACAATAGACTTTTTATGTTAATATTTTTAAGCATTTGCGGCAATAATAAATCAGTTAATAAGCCAATAAGCGAAGAAAAAGCCATGATTAAGCCCATTATAAACGCGCTGCCAACTGAGCTCTGAATAAATCCAGGCACCCAATAGCTTAAAAGCCCGTCTGCAAAAAAGATGAAAAACAAAGCCAAAGACAAGGCCATTAATTTAGCCCAGAAAAAATCAACAGGTTTTATCTTAAATTTTTTAAACATGGATAATTAATAACAATTTTTCAACAATATAAAAAGTTAATGGGCTCAGACAGGATTTAGAACCCTAAGGCAAACCTACAGTTTTCCTTAAAAGTCAGCCTTTCCCTTAAAAAAAGAAAATTAGTGGGCTCAGCCGGATTTGAACCGGCGGCATTCGCCTTGTAAGGGCGACGTCATAACCACTAGACCATGAGCCCTGAGTAAGTATTAATAGAAATTGAATCATTTAAAAAAGTTTACTCCAAACAAAAAAAATGAGATTATGAATGAGAATAAATTAAATCATGAAATCTTTCATTTAATTATTGACTCAAATTCCTCCCTTGCCTCATTAATTCCTCCTTCATAATACAAATACAAGCTGCTTAGCCTGTTTTTTATTAAATCCAAAGATTTTAATTCATCAATAAAGATTGAATCATTTAGCCATTGCAGCGCTTTATGCCTGTTAAGTTCTTCATTCCAGTAATTATTAGGCAATTGGGTTAATATTTCCCAGGGGCTGTTTTGGATTTTAGCGTTATCAGGATATGCTGCTTGCAAAGTTTTCAAAAGATTATAGTTATAATACTTGTCCATTATCAAATCAAGATTGTGCTTTTTAAATGACTCTCGCGTTATGTCTTTACCACCTTCCTTTTCAAAAACCCACTTAATTGCTTTTATTCTTTTAGATTCATCATCAAAATAAAACTTAGGCACTTTTTCTAAAATCTCCCAAGGAGAATTAATTATTTTTTCATACTCAAAATTCAGCTCCCTTTTTTTACGCAATAGTTCGTATAATTTTTCCAAGGCTTTGTGCGGTGAACTGTTGAATCTTGTTTCCAGCAATGATTTAATTCCTTGGCAAGCAATTGACTCAAGGGATAATTTTTCAGCCCTAGTATCAAACATTTCTTTCAGCAATCTGTATTGGTTGTTTTCATCATCCAGCCACCAAGTTGGCAGGTTTTTTATAACCTCCCATGGCTGCAATAAAACTTTTTCATCTTTTATTACCTCCTGCAACGCTTTCAAAGGAGAAGCTTCATAATATTCTTCAATCATATGCTTCATCATGTATTTTTCAAACGTTAGCTCAGTAATGTCTTTTTTTTCTGATAAATACAAATCCTTTATTGCCTCTTCCCTCACCTCTTTATTAGCCCAGTAATCGTTCGGCATTTTTTTTAAATACTTATGCGGATGCTTTTGCAACTCCTGGTTCTCCGCAAAAGTCTCTTTCAAAATATTCAGCAAGGAAACTTTTTCTCCAAAGAACTGAATCATTCCTCCTAAAGCATGGTTATGGAATGAATCCCAGTCTAGCTTGTTGCCTTTTTTTGACTCCAACCTTTCTATCCACCTAACAACCAAGTACCTGTTCAAAGGCAGTTCCCAATAATGATTGGGCATTGAAACAATTGTCCAAGGGCATTCCTTAATGGCTTTATACACTTTTTTTATTCCTTCGGGCAAGTTTTTTAGTTCATTATTTTTTTCCAGATATTCATACAAATGGTTTATTGCGCTAAAGCAAGAGCCATTATAATATTCTGGATTATTAATTATTGTTAATAATTCTTCATTTTTGAAATTGGCTCTTGAAATTTTTCTGCTTACTTTAGTTTTTAGCTTATTATTTATTAATTTATTTGCGTAGTTGTCAAAGACTATCTTTATTGCCTTAATCCTGTTCTTTTCACTCCAATAATTTTTCGGCAGCTGCTTTATGGCTTTCCATGGAGTTAACTGAACAAGGTCTTCATCTATTGCTTCCTTTAAGGCGTTTAGCGGCTGCTCATCATAATAGTTTCTGAGCATATTGAAAGCATTATGCTTCTTAAAAGAGTTTCTCGTTATGTTTTTTTTGTTTTCAACTAAATAAACATAATTAATTGCCAAATGCCTATTAGTCTTATTTTCCCAATAATCTTGGGGCTTTGTGCATTTATATTTATCAGTTCTTTTGTAGTATAACCAAGGCCAATTAGCTGAAATGTATTCATAAAAAGAATTAAAATTAATTGAATTATTGCTAACACTGCTGCAGTAATCTTCCAAAGTTGGAACTCTTTTTGCAATTATTGCTGCATTAATGAAATATGAATGAGTATTGAACACTTCTTGATTCATTAAAATATTTGAATAAACAATTAATATTTAAATGCTTCTTTTAACCTTTTCAGATAAAAAAAAGCGCTGAGACCGAGATTTGAACTCGGGCTCCCTTGCGGGAACAGATTGATTGCAAGATCTATTAAGACAGGACTCATAAAAGTCTAGGACGTCTTTTAGCAAACCTGCGCATTAGACCGCTCTGCCATCTCAGCAGTATTAATTAAAGAATATTTTATTTAAAAAACTAACTATCAAATCAAATACTGTGACTTCATCAGCTGAATAAATAGTTTGCCCATTTTCTTGCACTATTGGCATGATTACCGTAATGCTGAATTGCCTGACAAAATACTCAAGAGGGTTATTGGTGTTTGAAACTGACAAAGTGTAAAGTATTTCTCCGACAACTGTTGGGTAAACATCAATATAAATTGTTTTTGTGGATTTAGGAGAAATGGTTATTGTCTGCTTGCTCGTTTGAGTTTGCGAGAAATGAGAATAACCTTGAGTATAATAAAGCTCCAAATCATAAGTCTGGTAGTCAAGCAAAGGATTTGTTATGTTAAAGCTTAAACCATTGATTGCACTGCTTCCTGACTCAAAATACATTACTTTGCTTTGGGTTTCAATAATGCTTACTGAATAAGCCTCTGACTGACCGGACCAATTATTGTATTGCGAGCAAGTAAGCAAGCCTTTTGAATCGCCTGTGTTTGAATTAATTGAAAAACCGTCGCTGACTTGGCTGTTACAATCATACATTAATCCATTATAACATAATAAACTGTTCTGCCTTTCATAGCTGCTCCAAGAGCTTCCATTATAACAGCAAGGATTATTTATTCCTTCATTAGTGAAATATTCATTGCCGTCATCTCCGCAGCAATCGCTTCCAATCCATTCTTGTTCACATCCAGTGCAATATTGCATTGCTTCATCAGGGTCATGGTAGTTGCTTCCTTCTCCGCAACCAAGCTCTGAGCATCCGCTTCCTAAGCTGTAATTGCAATTGCCTAAAGCGCAATCACCTACGCATCCGCTAACACCGCTAGTGCTGCATTGCTGGCCGCTCCATCCGCTCTGGCTGCAAGTCAAGCCATAATTGCAAGTAGTGTCTTTTTGGCAGTAACCTAAACTGCAAGTTTCAGTTTCTGAGCAGTTGCAACCGTTAATTATTTCATCATTAATATAAGAATAACCATTGATGTCACATAGTTCTGAAACGCAGAAATTATTATTAATCCCCTCCCCATTGCAGTCATTGTTTATGCAGTCAAATCCTGAGCAATTCAAAGGCATGTAACATTTATAGTTGCTGGCGCAGAAACCGTCAGCTCCGCTGCACCCTGAAATAAAGCTTATTGGATAAATGGGATTTGAAGCTTGACTGACTAATCCAATGTTATTTGAATTATCTTTTGCTTTCACGCTGTAAGAGTAGTTATTAAAGCAGTTAAGGCTTGAATCAATTATTGCGCTGTTAGTCCATCCACTTACCCCTGTTGTGCCATTAATCTGGTACGAATTCACTCCGCTGACAATAGTAGTTGATTCTAGTTTGAAAATTTCAACATCATCAATGTAGACATAATTATTGATGTTCTGGTTTGCAAATTCAATATCTGTAGGGTCTAGGCTTTGAACGAATGAATAGCAATACCTTTGCCACTCTGGTGATATAACAAAATTATGGTAATAATCTTCATCAAGCCAAACCATTACATTCATTGTTCCTGAGTCTTTTTTTGCCCAAAAGCAAGCCATGTATTCTGTATTAAGTTCAGGGTGAAAATGATAATAAATAGTCATTACTGAATCATCATCGTTTGACAAGTTGTAAGAATTATTTCCTGAATGCTTGTCTGAATTTATCACTTGGCTTTTTGTCATTTCAGGAGTGTTACCATGCCCTGACCAATCATAAATCCCTTTCACCCCTGTTGGAGTTGCCGTGCCTGCAGCATCTTTTTCAAAACCAGAATTATCTAAGATATTTTTCGTGTTTCCTGAATCATCAAAATTCTTAGAATAATAATAGTAAGTGTTTCCGTTGTCTCCGACATTACTCCAGCTTATTTGCAGCGAAGTCGTGCTTAAAGGAGTGACTGTTGGATTAGATGGAGTGCTAGGAAGCATGGTATCATTTGCATCCGTATCAATATAGTTATTGCTTTTTAAAACTGTCTTTTCAGCATCAAGAATTATTGTAGGCGACAAGCCGTACTGTGCCCCTTTTTTTACCATTTCATCTAAGCCATTGACTCCTGCAACTATGATGTAGGGTATTTCGCGGCGCTGATTGACTTCACTGAGCATGTAATCTGAATAAGTTGTCTGGAAGTATTGGGAATTAACAGTGCCTCCATTAGCGAATGCCTGGCCTTTGAATATTCTCATCAAGCCCCAATGGTTTGAAAACTCGGCTGCATCGCTTCCCCATAATTGGCCAAACCAGTTCTGCGCCAAATCATTTTCGTAAAGATTACCTGAATCACTAACTTGGTTTATTAGCCCTGAATCATTCACCCATACTGAAGTCCTGTTGTATGGCTCAAGCTTTGATACTGTTAAATAATAATAAAAGTTTTCGTTTGTTGGCTGTGAGTAATTTGCCCAAATTTTTTCAAACTTAACTCCATTGCTAAAATGCTTAAGGTTCACTCCAAATGAAGAATAACTGTTAAATCCAGTGCTGTTAATATAATCTATTTCAGCAAATATTGGCCCTGTGCTTCTTAAATAATCGCTGTTTGCTTGGAATTCTGGCCACCAACTCATTGAGCCTGATTGCCTGCTTGCTCCGCTAACACCTATGTAAGTCCAAGAGTTTGGATAAAACATGCTTCCTGAACCTACATAGCTTGCATACGAATTATACCACCAGCCGTCAGTCATTTTTATGTCATAATTTCCTGAGCCAGTATTCACCACACTTGCTACTCTTGAATCATAATATTTAGCACTTGTGTTAGGGTTTCCGTAAAACAAGAAATAAGTGGCTGATTCATTTGCAAAAACGTTTATTTCAAACCATAGTTCAGTCTCAGTTGTGTTAATTGTTCCGTAGCTAATCTGATGATTGACCAAATTTCCATAACTATCAGTGATTCTGATATCAGAACCATCGGCTTTCATCTTGCCTGCACTGATTAATGCTTCAGTGTCTAAAGTAAAATAGTATGCAAAATCCTGCAAGCCATAACCACTATTGTCAGTAACATTAATTTTAATATAGTAATCTTCTGGGCTGTTTAATACAGAAGTTGGTTCATAATTATTTGAGCTTTTTTGCTTGTAAATCATGAATGTGCTTAAACCTGACTGCATGTCATTGATGATTTCTCTTTGCGACAATGTTTTGTTATAAATCCTCACTTCATCAATGCTTCCTAGGAATCTTTCAATATCAGAATTCGTTATCCCTCCTATTCTTATATACTCCCAATCAGTTGCAGTATAACATGTTGGTACTGTTCCTAATTTATGCCCGTTCATGTAAAAGGTGAATCCTGCGACTGAGTCATGCGTTGCAGCAACATGAGTCCAAACGTTAAGCGGAACGTTTCCTACAGAGCCGCAAGGATAATATCCTAAACCTCCAGTGATATAGATATAAAAAGCCCTGTCATTTGTTGAACCTGTCTGTATTATTGCCCTATATTGCGTTGCGTCAGTATGATAAATCCAAGCAGACATTGTCCAGTTTTCAACAGTTTGCGCTGGATAATTAGTTTCAACAATGCCATTTTCAAAATTCATAGCTTTCCCATAGTTCCCTGTTGTCCAGCTTGCGCCATCAAGTATTCCAGTATAATTATTAATGCTCCAATCCTTTGTTAATACTCCAGTATTCTCTTCAAAAGGCATATACAGGACTAGCCCTGAGTCATTCATTAGGTTAGTAATTGTTGCGCTGTTAATATTAGTACTAATGCATTCTTTTGAAGGCTCATATCCTGTTCTGTCAAGAGTGCTTAGGTTTGCATAATTATAAGTTGAATTAGAGGTTAAATAGTAAGATTTTATCCTGTAATAATTCATTGTGTTGTCAGCTGTTGCTGAATAGTCAACATAATTAGTTAAGGATGTTTGAACTAATAATTCATAGCTTATTCCGTCAAGGCTTTTTTCCAAATAATAACCTGTTGGAGTAATCCCACTAATAGTCCATGTTAAATTAATATAGCTGCTTGATTCGCTGTTGATTGATGAGTTAGTGCTTGCATTAGCTGTTAAGGTTGGAATGTTTAAGCAGCCTTGCCCTTTTATGCAATCATCGCTTGGGCTGTTTAATTCGCAGCTTATGCCGTTTGCTTCCTCTTCATAAGAGCAGGTTATTGTTCCATAATAGCAAGTGGTTAGGGATTTATAGCCATTGCCGTAAAGCATTGAGCTTGAGTCATTTTCAAATGAGCCGTCACTGCAAGAGGCTGCTGCGCTTTTGCATTCAATAACTTGGCTGTCTGTAAGGGAATCATTATACCATCCCCAGCCGTAAATTTGCTCTGATGTGCCGTTGTCAGCAAAGCCTTCAGTGCAAGTTATGGAGCCATAATAGCACAGTCTCGACGTGCCGCTTCCTGTTAAGTAGCCATTACCATAAATAGTGTAATTGTCACCATTAGAGTAAAAATCCTCAGAGCATGAGCCTTCGCCGCTGTAGCAGTCAATGCTTGTGTCCGAATAAAGGTCCCCTTCGTAGTAACCCCAGCCGTAAACTATTGCGCTGTCCCCATCTGCTCCATTGTCTGCTGAGCAGCCAATATTGCCATAGTAGCATAGTCTTGAAGTGCCTGAGCCGCTAAGGTAGCCGTTGCCGTAATAAGTGACTGGCGAGAAGTAAGAACCTAAGTTGCACCTTGAGCAAGAGCTTGAAGTTGACGAGCTTAAATCATCAGAGTATGTGAAGAAGATATCATTTGTTGAGTCATCATTGCAGCACCTTGGATATTCTCCTGACATTGTGAAGTCTAACAGCCAGTTAAATCCATAGTAAGTGCATGCCTCCTGATTATAGTCAATATTTGGAGAGAAAACTCCCTGATAGCACACGCTGCCGCTTCCTACTGAAGCGTTAAAGAAAGTGTCAAAGGAATAATCATTACCGCAGCAACCGTAATTATACAATGATGAAGAGTAAAGCTCAGCTATTTCATCAGAACTTAAAGCGCGATTGTAAATTTTAACATCATCAATTGCGCCGTTGAAATATTCTGTTGAAGTTAACACCCAACAACCTATTTTCCAGTTAGTGTTTCCAGTATAATATCCTCCTGCTGTTCTTGAATCAATTAATTGCCCATTATAATAGATTTTTTGAGTGAAATCATTGTCTAAGGTTGCAACTAAATGATTCCATGAGCCTAATAAGTTTGGAACATTGACTGTTAAATCATCTCCATATAATCCAAAACGAATTTGAGTTGGTGATATTAATCTTAAATGCAATGCCTTTCTTGTATCTATTTCTGAACCAATTGAAAAGAATTGCCCTGAAGAATCAACCGAGTAAGGTTTAATCCATGCTGAAATTGAAAGAGGCGAATAAGATAGGTTTATATTGTTTCCAGAAATGTAATCATTAACTCCATTAAATTCTAATCCTTTACCATATTCTCCATTAACATGCTCCATGAATTTTGCCTTTGTAGAATTGTACAAGAATGCAACATCTTTAGCAGCTAAGTACTTGTGAGATATCATTAACTCATCTATTGAACCATTCAAATAAACAGTCTGGCCATAAATTCCTCCATTACTAATCATTAAATTGCTTGCAGTATCAGCCATGCTATTTGCTGATTTAGTCGTTGATGCTGCAAGAATACCATTAATGTAAAAGAATGCTGCAGTACCGTTTGCTGTGTAAACATAATTAGTCCAGTTAACTGCACTTATGGGAACTGCAGGTGCTGGATCCAAATACACTGCATTACCTGGTGAGCTCCATGTTGCTAACAAGTAATTACCTCCAGAAATCCCAAAATTATACTCCCAAGGGCCGTTAGTTCCTCCTCTTTTAGAGAAAAAATTTAATGTTGCAGTTGTTGAATTCACTTTAGCCCACCAAGAAAAAGTGAAAATATTATCAGTAAATGACAAAATGCTACTGTCTGATACTGTTACATAATCGCTTGAGGTTCCATCAAAATGTAAAGCATTACCTGAAACTCCATTAATCCACAAGGCACCAGTAATTGTTCCCTTATTGTTATAACTTGATGCATCATAAGCAATGCTGCCTGTTCCTTCATCAAATCTCCAAAGCGCTGCTGTTGAGCCATAAAGTGTTCCGGTATTTTTTCCTATTGAATCAATAGTTTTATTGTCTAAATCATTGTCAAATGAATAATAAGTAATTAATCCATTGCTGTTGCCGTAAATGCTTTCTTTTGATTGAGCAGTTATTGTTGGCTCTGTTGATGAAATTTTTCTGACGCGAACATAATCATAAACGATTGCATCAGGTTTTGTGTGGCCGTCAGCGCTAATCATTACAGACAAATCAGCAGAGGGTATTGAATTTGCTTGGCTGAAAGTGTAATATAAATAATTGTCCATGAATAATTTTACAGAAGTTGGAGAGGTAAATTCTGCCTTGAAATTATGGTATGAGCGCAAGTCCTGAGGCAAACCTGATGCTGTTTGATAATTGATTCCTACAGAGATATGCGCGTCAGAAGTGCCATCATCTCTTGCATACCACCCCATGCCATTCATGTTGCTTTCAGAAACATAAGGGGTATATGGTGATGTACCAAAAGCCATTATATCACCATGCCTTCCTGAAACAGTTTTTGAGCGAACTTCAAGAGCTTTGCCAACACCCATTATTAATGAATTTGAATGAGCTCCAAAGCCAACACCTGAACTGCCTAAAGTATTATTTACTGTTAGTTCTCCTTTTGAAGAATACACTATGCCTTGAGCAGAATTATGTATTGCCCATTTGTTTGTATCTAATACATTGCTAGAAAAATCATCAAAGAATTCAAAAGTGGCTTCACCATTGCTATGAGTGATTGCTCCTGGATTGCCATAATACATTGTTATGTTGCTGTTGCCGCTAGGAATGCTTGGCATTTTAATCCAGAAATTATTGTCATATTCATGATAATAATTTAATTCATTGCCTGTTAAATCATAGAATCTTAGGTCATCATAATCTAGCCTTCCGTCTCTTTCATTGTACAAATCACTTATTTCTTGAGCGCTGAACGCGCGGTTGTAGATTTGAACTTCATCAATCATTCCTTTATAATCATAAGCTAAGCTGCCGTAATTTCCTAAATAAACATCTGAAGTACTGGAATATAACCCTCCTGTCATTGCAAGACTGTTAGTTAATTTCCCGTTTACATAAAGTCTTGCTTGGCCATTATCGCAAACTAGAATGACATGGCTCCATTCGTTCTGACTAATTGAATCTGCAACTGTTTTTCTGGTGTTAGTTGTATCCCAGCAGCTTCCGGATAATCCTCCATTATTGTAACCTAATGCGAACTGAAAATTGGTATTGCCTCCATAGCCTCCCCTGTAAATAAAATAATTATCGCCATTATCAAAGGGTTTTATCCAAGCTGAAATTGTTGCAACTGACAATAACATGGAGGAGGATTGCCCAGGAATTACAATCCTATTATCTGAAAAGCCGTCAAAATTTAATCCTGTTCCTTTTCCTTCATAGCCTTCTGAATACTCAATGATTTTTGTTTTTTGCGAATAATATAGAGATTGCATCTCTTCAGAACTTAAGGGTTTAGTATAAACTGCAACTTCATCAACTGCTCCGTTAAGGTATTCAGACCATGCAGTTACACCTCCAATCCAAGAGGCTGTTGGCGCACCAGAGTAAGTTCCTAAAGAGTTTTGCGTTGAGCCAACTTGGACACCATCAATGAAGGCTTTGAATTCATCAGCTGTCTTATCCCAACTCATTGCAAATTGGTGCCAGCCTGAATAAGAGGCAATATTAATGCTAACAACACTATAAACTCCTCCTCCTGCATAATAAAATCTCATTGTATTATCAGTGTAATGCTCAATAAATATTCTGTTATTGACATCTGCATAAAAAACTACAAGAGTTTCATAAGTTCCTGAAGCATAATTGTTAAGATTAGCCCACATTGAAACACTGCCTTTAGAAGCGCTGAATTTGGAATTAATGCTATTAATATTAACATATTGGCTGCTGGATCGGGCAAAATTCAAGGCTTTTCCACTTAACCCTGTTGTCCAAGTTGCACCATTTATTGTTCCTGCATTGCTGTAACCTGTTGAATCATAAGTAGTTGTGCCTGAACCTTCATCAAAATGCCATAACCCAATTGTTGAGCCATATAATGTGCCATAATTGTTTTGCCCTGAATAATCCTTAATATTTGAGCTTTCTTCGCTGAAATGATAGCTTGCAACTAAACCTGTTAAATTGTATGTGCTTGGATTAATTGGTATCTGATAATTGGTTAATGCATTGGCTGAAGTGATTGTTATGTTTTTTCTGAACCTGAACCCTTCATCAGCCCAGTCTTTGGTTAAGTAATTAAAGCCTAAGTTGTTGCATTCTTGACTTGACTGCTCTAAATTAGCATAAAAATTATTATTAACGCAATAATTTGAGTCAACATTTTTTGTGCCGTTGTAAAAAGTGTCAGTGTAATTAAAGTAAGAATATGGGCTCATTAAGTATAAGTAACTGATTTCCCTGTCGCTTAATATCCTGTTGTAAACGCGGACTTCGTCAATCTTGCCTGCAAACTGCCTTTCTATAGAAGCAAATGCTCTGCCTATCCAAAAATCAGTCTCGTGAGAAATGCTTGTGGACATGCTTTTATAGCTCATCACATTATTTTTGTAGACTTTAATGTAACCATTGCTGCCTCCTTTGTAAACAACAACTAAGTGAATCCATTCATTTAAATCAAAATCTCCTATGTTAAGGGTTTGCCAATTGCTTCCATCACCATAACCAGCACCCCATCCTCCCTCACTGCTGACATATTGAAAAATCAGACCTTTATAATCAGCATGATCTCCCCAAACACCCCTGTAATTATTTTGAGAAATTGGATAAATCCAGGATTCTATAGTAATTTCTTGGCCAAGCTGAACTGAAGGATTCAAGGCAGTATCTACATATTCATCAACTCCATCAAAGCTTAATGTATTTCCAAATTTTCCAGTAACCCAATCCTCTGCTTCCATGTTTATTAATGTTCCATGATTAGCTGAAATATTATCATAAGCTGTTGAGCCTGCCCCTTCATCAAAGTGCCACTCGCTCACCAAGCCTTTCCTTAAATCTATCACATCATCTCCGCAGCAGCCACCAAGTAAATTATCACCAATATGATAATTGGGGTCCCATGAATAGCCTACTGCATCCAACCAAAATGTTGCAATGTTTCCAGACCAGGAATTAATTCTTAATTTGCTTATTGCATTGCCACTAAGCCCTGAAAAAGTAGAATATTTAACATTATTAATATACAGTGTTGAGCTGCCTGCTTCAAATTGAATTTTAAGATGATACCATTTATTGGCTGAATAAATCATTTGATTGATTGAGCTTGCACCATTAGACATTGTGATGTAACTGTCAGTGTTAAAAGTTATTGCAGAAATTACATTATTGCTGGCATCAAGCAAATAGATTGTGTTGCCATCAGTTCCTCCGCTTGTAGTGCTTCTCATTGCCCAAAATTCCACAAAACCTGAAGTTGGCCCAGAGGTTATTAATGTGTATAATTCATAGTCGATTCCGTTTCCAGGGTCTATTAATTCAAGAACTTTGTTATGCCCATTGATGCTTTCGATTACTCCTCCGCTAGAGCCTCCTGAATAAGTGCAGCTGAAATTTATAGGGCAAGAACTTATAGAATCATTAATAAATGAATATGTTGCTGGATAATTACTATTATTCAGCCAAGTGTAGCCTGATGATTCACATGACTGCTGATTTTGAAGCAATGAAAATGAATAATTTATTGAGAATAATAATAAAAGAGTAAATAATGGCTTTTTCATTAGTTTATTTTAATATTTCACAGATTTAAAATGATTACTTTAAATAAAAAAAAAGTGAGGGAGCTCTTGATTGATTAGTATATTCCAAAAAAACTTGTCTAATAAGCTTGCTCCACTTTGCAACCTCATAAACACTTACGAAAATACTTTATGGTTGCTCCAATCAAGGCCTGGCCCTTTCGGTAAAATCAAAGTCCTATGAGACAAAGCTTCGACGCTTGCCTATTAGGGTTTTTTAAAACACCTATTTCTATCAAGGTTTCAGCTCCGCCAAGTGACTTGCGGACGAGAAGCTTCGTCAAAGCTTTCGCCTATCCCTCAAATAAAAATTAGATTATTTTTTAGTTAAAAATCTGTCGAATAAGCTAAATATTATGTCAAATATGCTTGATTCATCAGCTACCATTACTTTTATTCCTGTGCTTGTCTGGCTGGCAATGTTATAATTATAGCTAAGGCTTAATTTATTGTACTCGCATTCGTTGTCCTGCAAGATTTGGGAATACTGCCCGCTTTGCCCACTAATTATTGGATATAAATGGTTTGAAAAGAATATCTGGCTGCTTGGAGCTAAATCAAAGTTCATCAGAGTAATTTCTGAAGGATAATATTCTCCGTTAAACATTGTTATTTTTGAAAAAATACTGCTTGATTGCATAATAGTTATTGACAGATTAATGCTTGATAAACCGTTATTTTTTACGAAATACTCTATTTTGTCTTCAGTGTTTGGGGATAGCTGAAGTATTGAGTAAGCCTGATGGTTTGACAAGAAAACAAGGCTTAAAGGGTTTGCTGTTAATATTTCATACTCTGCGGATTCTAAACTTTTTGGCTCAGAGTCTGAATAATAAATTGTGAAATTAAAATAATGAACTATGCCTTCAATGCTGCAAGGGGTGAAGGTTTTAATTGTTATTAATCCTTCTTGGCCTGGCAAAATAGTAGGAATGTAATCAATTGAATTAATGCTGGTTCCTGTGAAATTAATTCCCGATATTGTTCCAGCGCTGTCTCCATTGTTTTTTGCATAGATTTTAATCTCTGATAATGAATTGGAATAAAAGTTTGAATAATTAACCCTTTGAAGTTCAAGAGCTGCTGATGAAAAAGACTGATTGATTGAAAATATTATTAAAATAATAAATAACAGCTTTTTCATTGGTTTAAATTAAGTTAAAGATTAGTTAAAAAAATTGCTAAAAAATAAAAAATTAAAGGCAAAAAAAACTTATGCCTTTATTAGATTAATCTTGCTGCTTTGAGCTTTAATGTTTCTTGAAACCAAGTTTTTAATTTTCTTTTTCTCGCATAGTGAAACCAATTCGTCATCAATTACTCCATCAAGAACTATTGTTTCAACTTTTTTAACCTCAGCTAAAGCATTTGAAATCTCAGTTAACGGAATCTTTGCAAGCACTTCGTTTTTTTCATCAAGCAGATAAGCTCCTCTTGTTCCAAACAAGTCATTCATCAAATTTTTATATTTTGATGGTTCAGATTTTTGCTTTGGAGCTTCTTTTTCTCTCCTGTTATTCCTTGGCCTTTCGTTTTTGCTGTTGCTTTGGTTCAAGTATTCGCTAATTTTCATCCTATTCCTTAAGCATTTGAATATTTCTTTTCCTGCCAATTCCTCAACCTCTTTGCCGTCAGGAGCAATTGCAATGTAATCAACTTCCCCTTTGCTTAACAGCTTCTTGGCAATCATCTCGCCTCCTCTGTCACCGTCAATGAATAAAGTGGTTGATTTTGATTCAAGTATTGGCTTAATCGAATCAGGAACATTAACCCCATTAATGGCTATTACCCCTTTAATGTTGTATTTTACCAGGTTAGCTACATCAGCTCTTCCTTCAACTATTATTGCCTCCTCTGTTTCTTCAATATCCTCAGAAGCTGCTAGTTTGTCTTTTCCGTATTCAATTATGCTGCTGGTTCTGAAATTCTCCTGAACTTTGTCCATTATTTCTTGGCTGTCAGTTGAATCAAGGTTAAGCTTTTTTAGCAAGTTTTGAGCCCTTTCAGTTATCTGAGTTCTCTTGTCAAGCCTCACATCTTTCAATTCCTTGATTTTAATCTCTGAATTGCATGGCCCAATCTTGTCAATAGTCTCTAAAGCTGCTGCTATAACTGCTGTCTCAGTCTTTGCTAAGCTGCTAGGAACTATTATTTGCCCAACGCTTTTTCCGTTTTTGAATTCAATATTAACGTCAATTCTTCCGATTCTTCCGCTTTTTTGAAGCTCCCTTAGCTCCAAATCATCGCCAAGCAATCCTTCAGTTTGCCCAAAAATTGCTCCAACAATGTCGTTTTTGTTTATTTCTCCCTCAACAACTATGTCCGCAACTATTGTGTACTTTGTTGATACTGGATAAATTTTTCCCATATTATTTTCATTCTCCTTTTAATTTTATGCCCTCAACGTGGCTTATTTTTAGTTTAGCAAGGTTTTCTTGGTATCTGGAATTAATCTTAATCCCTAAGTTGCCCAGCTCTAATTTCAGCTTAGAATATAGTTTCCTGCCTTCAGGGTCATTGTCCATTAATAGTATTACTTCATTATGATTATTTGCGATTTTTTCGCAAAAAGTGCATAACGGCATTCGTGATAATGAAACGACTTTGGATACTCCAAGCTTTTCGAGTCTGGCAACGTCTTTTTTCCCTTCAACTATTACGACTTTTTCACTTCGTATAATCTCTTGGACCAAATCTTCTATTGTTAAAGGTTTGCAGCCCTTCACTAACACAACTCCTCACTGCATGCGAGTATTCGCGCTCTGATATTGTAACCTTTGTAAAGGGCGATACCTTGCCTAAGATTAATAGTTAAGTTATTGCTTAAAAACATTTGGATAACTCGTTTTTGCTGCTTTTTAGGCTTTGGACTGCAAGAATTGATTGCTATGAAATAAATAATATTTTACAATTATTTAAATATTTAATAAGTATTATAGATAATTAATGAAAGTGTTATTGTTTAATGAATTTAAGCCTTCAATAACTTATGGAGGCATAATATATGTTATCAATAATGAGTATAAAGGATTGGCTAAAAAAGGCGTAAAAATAAAGCTAATAAGTGCAAAAGCTGATTTGAGAATTCTTGGAGAGTATGAGAATAATAGACAGGCAAAAAGGTACAATGATTTTTTTGAAAAAAACAAATCCTTGGCAAAAAAATATGATTTGCTTCACACTCACCATGGCAATTGGCAGGGAGTATATTATACCAGATTGTTCAAAATACTTAATAAAAAACTAAAAATTGTTGCATCTATTCATGATTCAGTCAGCCCTTTTTGGACAAATGAAACTATAACTAGCTGGATTGACAGCGATGCAATAATTGTCTCGAGCGATTTTTTAAAAAAATATTTAATCAATTATGTGAAGGAAAATAAAAAATTGTTGACTAATGTTTTCAGAGAAACAGTCATTAATCACTCCCACAGCGAAGCCAATAAGGCACTGCTCATTAAAAATAAAAAATTGCTGGAAAAAAATTTTTCTAAAGGTCTAAAAAATTTGAATTCTAAAATATTCGCTGTTTATCCAGGAATCAACCCTGAAAGATACCACTTTAAATCAAAAGACAATAAGCTATTATTAAGGGAAAAATTAGGCCTGCCAAAGGATTCAATAATTATTCTATCAGCTTTAAGGTTTTATTTAAGCAGGGGAGTGCTAATCTTGCCTTTAATAGAAAGGGCAATAAAAAAGGATAAATATTTGAAAAAACTTAATATTAAGATACTTGCTCTTGGAGCTGAAGATGTTTGTTTAGAGCACATTAAATGGAAAGATAAAATAAAGAACTGCAGCAATTTAATTACCAGATACAGTGTTCCTTACTCAAAGGTTAATGAATATTTCAAGGCTGCTGATTTGTACTTGAGCCCCGGATTTCTTGAATCTTTTGGAGTTGCATTAAAGGAAGCTCAATCAGCAGGGCTTCATATAATAGCAAATAATGTCGAAGGAGTTAAAGACAGGATTATAATGAAAAGATGCGACTTGTTCAAGCATAAACTTTTTAATTCTAAATTAACAGGAAAAGAAAGAGACAGTTATTTTACCAAATTGGGAACATTTGAAGACAAAGAGTTCAAAAAAAGTATGGTTAAGTTTTACATAGAAAGCATAAAAAATCATTTAAAAAAAGGAAATTTGGATAATTATCCTCTTAGCAAAGAATTAATTAATATTGAAAAAAGCTTGACTTGGGACAATCATTTTGATAATTTAATTAAAATATTCAAAAAAATAAGCGCTGGTAAAGAATAAATAATTACTCACTCATAATGTATAAGTTTTTTGGTGCTATAGGTTCATAATCATCTTATAATTGCGTTGTATAATTATTTTTTTTGAAATGAAAGAATATAATCAGAGTAAAAAATTGTTTAATCTAGTTCTATATGAGCTTGAAAAATACTGCAGAAATGTTATAAACCACCCATTAATCAGCAATGACTGCCATTATGAATCCTTGCGAACAAAAAATGCTCCCCTGCATAGGGCAGTGCATTGGTATTTGCTAGACAATGGATTAGTTTACCAGGCCAACTGCTTAAGGCTTGATGTTAACAAAAATGAGTACGCCAATATGTGGAAGCTTAAGGTTTTTGACAAAAAAAATGCTTGCGAAAAAATTGTTGAAAAATACGGAAAATATTTGAGCCTTTTTTCAAAAGATTTTGATGAAATGTTCTTTAAAATACAGTATGATCTTGAAGAAGATTTGAGGTATAAAGGATTAGAAAAAGAACTGGATGAGAAATTTGATTCATTGAACAAGAAATATTATGGCTGCGCTGACTTATCAGTAAGCGAGTATAATAAGTTCTTGCTTGAAAAATACGCTGAATTATTTTTGAATAAATGATTAAACTAATCCTTTTTTGGTATACTCTTTGATTTTAAAGATTAATTCAGAGATTTTCACTCTTTCCTGCTTCATCGAATCCCTCAACCTTAATGTGACTGACTTATCCTTTAATGAATCATAGTCAACTGTTATGCAGTATGGTGTTCCGATTTCATCCTGCCTCCTGTATCTTTTGCCAATGCTTCCTGCATCATCATAAAAACTATTAAATTCCTCTTTTAGAAGCTTGTAAATCTCTTTTGCTTTAGGCTCCAAATCCTTTTTTATCAATGGAAAAACTGCAACTTTATAAGGCGCAATTTTAGGATGAATCTTTAAGACTAACCTTTCAGGCTCCTCAACTAATCCATTGAATAAAATTAATAATAATAGTCTTTCAACACCTAATGATGGCTCGCATGCAACATATAATAACTCTTTAGTTTTCGTTTCTTCATCAAAATATTCCAAGCTTTGCTTGCTTAAATTTTGATGCTGTGTCAAATCATAAGTTGTTCTGTCAGCTATACCTTCTACTTCCTTAAAACCCATTGGAAACTCGTACTCTATATCTACAGTTCCCGCTGAATAAAATGACAGTTCAGAGTTCATGTGCTGCCTTATTCTTAATTTTTTTGCATCAATACCTAAATCAATGAACCATTGATAAAAAGTGGCTGTAAAGTAAGCATGCCATTTGTTGGAAAAAATCTTTTTATCATAGGCAGTTTTTATGCTCATCTCTTCAGCTTCGCTTATTCCTTTCTCTTGCTTATCAGCGCTTAATATTTTAATCCTTAAATTGCTTATTTTTTCATAATCCTGGCAGTCATTTTTCTTGTCAGATTTTGTGAAAAACTCTATCTCCATCTGCTCAAATTCCCTTTTTCTGAAAATGAAATTCCTGGGACTTATCTCATTTCTGAAAGCTTTCCCTATCTGCGCTATTCCAAAAGGAGGCTTAATTCTTGCGCTGTCCATTACTGATTTATAGTCTGCAAAGATGCTCTGCGCAGTTTCAGGCCTTAAATACGCAATATTTCCTTCAACTGGCCCGACATTAGTGCAAAACATTTGGCCAAAAGACCTAACTTCCCCTAACTCCCCTTTGCATTCAGGGCATCTTATTTTATTGCTAACAATTAATCCGCTTAGTTGCTCATTTTTTAAGCCGTCTGTTTGCTTTCCGGTTTTTTCATTAATAAGATTATCAGCTCTGAACCTTTTGTGGCATTTGCTGCATTCAGTCAAAGGATCAGTGAATGAATCAACATGCCCGCTTGCCTTCCACACTAAGGGATTGGTGATTATGCTGCCGTCAATTCCTATAATATCATCCCTGTCTTGAACAAAAGTTTTCCACCAAAAAATTTTCAAATTCCTTGATAACTCAACACCCACTGGACCATAGTCATAGAATCCCGGAACTTGACCATAGATTTCGCTTGTTGGAAAAATTATTCCTCTTCTTTTGCAATAGCTTGCCACTTCTTCAATGTTCATTATAAAAATTAATAATTATTTCACTTTTTAAAACTTAGTGTTTTAATATTTCTAGGCTTGCTTTGCCGTTTTTTGCGACTATTTTGCATGTTCCTCCTATGGGATAAGTGAATCTTGGAATAGTATGGGCAAAATCTAAGCCTGCAATCACCGGAACATTTTTAGGTAGCTCTTTTTTTGAGCCGATTATCTCTTTCAATTTCTCATTAGTCATCCCTGTGGCTTTCTGGAACCTTCCAATTACCAACCCTTTTATTTTGCCAAAATTTCTCTGCTGGCAAAGCGACGCTAGCTCCCTGTCAAACATGTAAACAGTATTCTTACTAGAAATATTTTCCTCTTCCAAAAATATTATCTTGCCTTTCAAATCCGGCATATAATCAGTTCCCTGAAGCAAATTAAAAGTGCATAAATTTTCTCCAACTATTTCGCCCATGCTTTCTCCTTCTTTTAGCACAAAGTATCCTTTGTTTCTTGTTGCATTTTTTTCTCCATATTCAAAATAATTGCGCGAAGGCTTGACTTCATATGAATCATCAGACATTAAGCATTTTTTGAAATATTCAACATTGTATTCATAAAAGTGCTTTTTTCTGAATGTTGAAAAATTTAAGCCTGCATAAGTCACTAACTTTGTTTTTGAATAGATTGCATTGTTTAGCGCAGTGATATCTGAGTATCCGCAAAAAATTTTAGGGTTCTTTTTTATTGAATTATAATCAATGTAAGGCAATAATTGATTTGAATTGAAGCCTCCTCTTGCGCATAAGATTGCCTTAACATTTTTGTCAAAAAAAGCCTCATTGATATCATCAGCTCTTGACTTAATGCTTGAAGACTCAAAGTCATTAAGCTCAAAGCAATTGACTGAAAAATCCACTTTTAAGCCTAATTTTTCCAAAGCATTCACAGCAATCTTAATATCATAATCATTGATTGTTGCAAGGCTTTGCGAAGGAGAGACAATCATTACTTTGTCACCTTTGCATAATTTATCCGGAATAATCATCCTATTTTAATCACCATTTTAAATTAAAAATTTTGGGAAATTAATATTCATTAATTTTTTCAAAAAAAGAATTTGCAATATTTTTCCATACCTTTTATTATTAATGGCTATTTTCCCAATTCTTTATCTTGCACATAGTTTCTTCCTTCTTTAAGGGCAATTTCTGCCTTGCCAAGTTCAACACCAATGTCAAGGGCATGGGATATTTGAGATATCATTTGCTTTTTGCATATCTCTCGGTAAGCTTCCAATGAATTATTCGCATAAAATTCTTCAATCCTTTCCCCTGTCGGGCTTAAATGGGTTATTTTTATCTTTCCATTTTCAACATCAATTAGGATATTTCCGCGCAAATCAGGCGTTCTTTTCCCGTTTGACAGCTCCCATTCATTTTTTTGAGGATTATTTTCAATTATTTTCCTTGCATCATCCCAATTAGCTGAATAGATATGCGCGCTGTTGGAAACAATAATCAAATCGCCTTTTAAAACACCTAATTTTTCGCACAATTCCTGCTGAATGAAAAGAAGCGCCAATGCATTTTCAGGCCATGCGCGAAACATATCATTGCTTCTAATATATGCTGTAAGATACAGTTTATCTTCAACAAGAGCTTGAATAAGGTTCAAGCAGGGGCAGTTCGGATTTTTGTAATCTTCTAAGACATTCCATGTTACAGCCACAGCTCTTCTTGAAAAAAGCGCTTCTTTAAGGCTTTCAGCCATTGCATCAATCTGGTTTATTCCTCCAAAATTTCTAAGCTTTGACCCATAAGTGTATTTAACATCTGATGGGATTTCAGAGCCCATAAGCTGCGGAAGATAATCATTGAAATGCTCCCTTGTAAACTGAAAATAATCCTTCCAATCAATGTTTTTCGGATCCTCATTAGTAATTATGCTTGTCATCCCTATCAATTCAATCTGATCATCAGAATGCTGGCTTTTCTTTTTATAACCAAATCTCATAATAATTTCAAGCAGTTTAATCCACGCATCTCCAACTTTTTCTTCGCGCACAACAAAGCCAGTTCTTTCCGACGGAAACATTTCAGGGGTTTTTGGAGCGCTTCTCTCATAGATTTCACTCTCACCCCAAGGTTCTTTGTTTGGAAGAGAACTAAGAAAATCATTAAGCTCCAAATAATCTCTAATACTTCTTTTGTCAATAATATCAACATTTTGGCGAAATCTTAAAACTGCACTAAAGGGGATTTCTTGTTCTATGATTAAATTCGGAAACCCTATAACTTTTCTATCAGGGCCAACACCATTTTTTTTCAATGCAATCAGGGCTTCTCCGCTTTTGGACAAGTCGGATCCGGCAATCACTATCCTGTGAATTTTTTTGTTAATAAGCGAATGCCTTATTATAAGATTTATTCCCTCATTTATGCTGTAACAGTTTCCAGCAACAAGATAATTTTCCTTTGATATTTTTTCCAAAATCTTTCCCTTATCACTCCATAATGTGCAAAGACCAGTGCTTGAATTAGGATTTCCCAGGGTAAGAAGCTCTTTTTTATAAATTGGAAAATCTGTGAGATTCATGGTTGCTAATAATATATTAATATTTATAAATTCATTGCACCAAAGACTAATCAATAACTTTATAAAACCCAAAAAGTATTAGTTTTTTATCTAAAGAAAAGGTTTTATCTTATGGAAAATGAAACTAAAAAAGGAACAACTACTGTTGGAATACTGACAAAGGATGGAATAATACTTGCAGCTGACAAGAGGGCAAGCATGGGATACTTAATCGCTGACAAGGATGCTGAAAAAATTCACCTAATCAATGATAATAATGCTATGACTTTTGCTGGAAGCGTTGCTGATTCACAGATGCTTTTAAGATACTTGCAGACTGAACTAAGATTATATGCAATAAAAAGAGGGGAAACTATTACCTGCAACGCTATTGCAACCTTACTATCCCATTACTTATTCGGCAATGCGCACAGTTTCAGCCCATTTTTAATACAATTCATTGTTGCAGGAGTGGATAAAACAGGATTTCATTTATATGACTTGGATATGGGCGGCTCAAAAATGGAGAAATCAACTTACACTTCAACTGGAAGCGGAAGCCCAGTGGCTTACGGAGTGTTAGAGGACAGCTATAAAGATGATTTAACCTTGAATGAAGGAATGAAATTAGCAGTCAGAGCCATAAGCGCTGCTATTAAAAGGGATTTGGCTACAGGAAACGGAATAGATGTAATAGTAATTGACAAGAACGGGGCAAAAAGAATTGACAAGAAAAAAATAGCTGAAATGGTTAATATTAATGAGTTCTAAAGAAATAATAAACAGGATAAAAGAGTTTATTCCAAAAGATGCAGGCATAACGGATTACCAATTTGAAGGAGCAAATATTGTGCTTTATTCAAACAACAAAAAATTCGTTTTGGAATGCAAAGAATTAACTCGGGAGATTGTAAACAACATCAAAAAAAGAGTTGAAGTCAGAGCAGACGAGATTCTTTTGACAGATGTGGCTAATGCTGAAAAAATAATAAGAAAACTCTGCCCAAAAACTGCAGGGTTAGAAGATGTATGGTTTGATGAAAAAAGAAGCTTAGTATACTTGGAGGCTGACAAGCCTGATGAATTAACTGCGAACAAGTTCGAAATAGTGAATAATATAACTGAAAAAACTATGTGGACTCCAATTGTAAGAAGAAAGCCCGCAATCAAGTCAAATTTAATAAAAAACATTAGGTTAACTTTGTTCAATAACTCAAGCTACAGAAGAAAATTCTTAAATAGCTTAGGTGAAAGGATTTATTCAGACTGGAGTAGAGACAATAAATACTGGATAAGAATTAGCTGCTTAGGCGGATTCAGGGAGGTTGGAAGAAGCTGTATGCTGATACAAACCCCTGAAAGCAGAGTAATGCTTGATTGCGGAATAAACATTGCAGCAAGCGATGACTATGCTTTCCCTATGCTTGATGCTCCTGAATTTGACATTAATAGATTAGATGCAATAATAGTTTCGCACTCACACTTAGACCATGTTGGCTTCATCCCTTATTTGTTTAAATTAGGCTATAAAGGCCCTGTTTACTGCAGCGAACCAACAAGAGATGTTATGACTATGCTCGCTTTTGATTACATTGATATCTCTGAAAAAGAAAACAAAAAACTATTATACAACAGCACTGATGTGAAAGAAATGGTGAAAAATATTGTATGCATACCTTATGAGGAAGTTAATGACATAACTCCTGATTTCAGATTAACATTGTTCAACGCAGGGCACATCTTAGGAAGCGCAATGATTCATCTTAATATTGGAAACGGTTATCATAATTTATTATACACAGGGGATTACAAATTCGCCCAAACTGAACTGTTAGAAAATTCTGCATACAAATTCCAAAGGGTTGAAACATTAATAACTGAAAGCACTTATGGAGGAATAAATAGTGTTCAGCCTCCGCATGAAGAATGCGTGAAATTCTTCTCAGAGATTGTAAAGAACACGATTAATCGCGGAGGAAAAATCCTAGTTCCAGTGCTTGGTGTTGGAAGAGCCCAGGAAGTGATGCTAATAATTGACAGGCTGATGAAAAACAAACAGATTCCACAAATACCTGTTTATGTTGACGGAATGGTTTGGGACATAACTGCAATCTATACAGCTTACCCTGAATTCTTTAACAGAAACGTTAGAAAAATGATTTTCCAGGACAAATATAACCCTTTTTTGAATCCTAATTTTAAGCAGCCATCATCTCAAAAAGACAGAATTAAACTGGTTGAGGAGTCCGGACCTTGCGTGATACTTGCAACGAGCGGAATGCTTACAGGAGGTCCAAGCGTTTTTTACCTAGAACACATTGCTGATAATCCAAAAAACAGCTTAGTCTTTGTAAGTTGGCAAGGAAAAGGAAGCCTTGGAAGGAACATTCAATCAGGAGAAAAAGAAGTCACTTTAAGAATAAGCAACAATAAAAGGCAGGTTTTGCCAATAAATCTTGAAGTCTACACAATTGAAGGATTAAGCGGCCACAGCGACAGGAACCAATTAATGAATTTCATGTCAAAACTGAGCCCTAAGCCTAAAAAGATAATAATAGCTCACGGAGAAAATAATAGCGCAATTGACTTAGCAAGCAGCATTTATAAGAAATTAAGGATTGAAACTGTTGCGCCTAAAAATCTTGACGCTTTAAGGTTATCATAAAGTTAATAAAAATAAGAGTTTTAGATTAATAATTATGGAAGGCATTGTAAGAACACAGGTTAATATTCCAAATTTGACAGTTAGCGCAAAAGAATTGATTAATTTCATACTTGAAAGGCTGGAAGAGATGGATTATGAAGCATTGGTTAAAGCTTATAAGTTTCAAAAAGGAAAAACTCCAGGAGAATTAGTTCAAGTGCAATTTATTGTAACTGCAAAAAAATTCATTGATGACTACACAGTATTCCTTGTGGATGTTGAATTCACTGCTGATAATATAAAAGTTTCAAATCCTAACGGAAAAAAGACGCTTTCAGGAGAATCAAAACTGGTTTTTACATCAAAAGTTGACACTGACTATGACAAGAGATGGAGATCAAACCCTTTCCTTTTTTTCCTGCGAAAAATCTACGAAAAATATGTTTATTACTCAAGACTTATTGATCTTGAAGACAAAGCTGAAGATGAATTGTTTGACTTAATGGACAGCGTTAAGTCAAAACTGAAGGTGAAATGAAATGCCATCAAAATTTATGACCTCAAAAATTGTAGTAAATATTGACCATCAGATTTTCAACTACTCAGATTTTTACCTTTTTTTAAAAAAAATACTGCAAGAAAGAGGGTATTATATTGAGGAAAAAACTTACACCCATAATACCCTGAATTCCAAAGAGTCAATTGATTTTTACTGGCACAGCATTAAAAGAGTTGATGATTTCACAAAATTCATTATTGAAATAATAGCCAAATTAGAGATTGAAGATGTGAATATATTAAAAGATAAAAAGAAAGAAGTGACCAACAGGGGAAGCGGAAGCATAAAAGTAAGATCCACTTTAATGACTGATTATGCGGGAAAATGGGAGGAATCAAACCCAATAATAACATTTGTTAAAGTTTTGTTTGAGAACATTTTCCAAAAAGGAAGCGTTGATGAATATTCTAAGAAATTAACAGATGAAGCATATGAAGTAGAAAACGAAATCAAGAGCTTTTTTAACCTGCAAAAAATGATGTGATTTAATGAACTATAATAAAGTGGTTGTTAACTCTGCATGGCCGTATTCTTACAGCATACCTCATTTAGGAAACTTAATAGGCTGCTTTTTGCCAGGAGATACTTTTTCAAGGTATTATAAGCTAAAAGGGCTTAAGACTATTTTTGTCAGCGGAAGTGACAGCCACGGAACCAGAATAGAATATGAAGCAATAAAAAGAGGAGTAACTCCTAAGGAGATAGCTTACAGCACGCATGAAAAAATAAAAGAATTAATCAAAGAATTCGGAATAGAATTTGACAATTACACAATTACTGACACTAAACTGCACCATGAATTTTCAAGGGAATTTTACAAACGTTTGGAAAAAAAAGGATTCATTATAACCAGAATAGAAAAGCAGCCATACTGCAATAATTGCAAGATGTTTTTGGCTGAAAAATTCATAACAGGCACTTGCCCTTACTGCAAAAGCACCAACACCAAAGGAGACCAGTGCGATGACTGCGGAAAATTATTAGACGCCTCTGATTTAATCAAGCCAATATGCACTATTTGCAACAAAGAAAGCGTTACGCTAAAAGACACCAAGCATTGGTACATTGATTTAAAAAAATTGGAGCCAAAAATAAAAAAATATGTTGCATCCCATCCTGAATGGGACAAAAGAGTGAAGGAATACACAAATAATTTTTTAAAATTGGGGCTAAAACCTAGACCTATCACTAGGGATATTAAATGGGGGATACCTGCACCTTTTGCTGGCGCTGAAAACAAAGTATTTTATGTATGGGTTGAAGCAGTGCTAGGATATATTAGCGCAAGCGAAGAATTGCTCGGAAAAAAATATTTGGATTACTGGAAAGTGAAGGATGCAAAGCATATTTATTGTTTAGGAAAGGACAATATTGCATTTCACACAATTATTCTTCCTGCACTATTAATGGCTGACAGCAAGGATTGGCACTTGCCTGACTTAATATCAAGCATTGAATTTTTGAACTTTGAGGGAGAAAAATTCAGCAAAACAAAAAATGTTGGAATATGGATGGATGAAGCGCTAAGGCTCTTGCCAGCATATTATTGGAGGTTTTATTTATTGTTAAACAGGCCTGAAACCCATGATTTCAACTTCACATGGGAAACTCTTGACGAAGCTATTAATAATATTTTAATAAATAATGTTGGAAATTTCTTGAATAGAAGCTTGACATTTGCAAGCAAGTATGGCATGAAAAAAGTGACTCTTAACTCTGAAGACAAAAAAATGCTGAAAGAAATTGACAAAACTGTTAAAGTAGTTGATGAATTTTTTGAAAAAGGAAGCCTGAGGAGCGCACTTAATGCAATAATTGAGCTATCAGGCAAGGCAAATAAGTTCTTTCAGGACAGAAAGCCATGGAGCGACGAAAAATTCAGATATAACACCCTTAATGTAAGCTTACAGTTAAGCAAGGCTTTGGCAATACTGCTTTACCCTTTCATACCCAGCGTTTCAAGTAAGGCAGCTGAAATGCTTGGCTTTGAAATAAAAAGCTTAAAGCAAATAAATGAGCCTGTAAATATTAAGCATAAAATTGTCAATCCCGAACTCTTAATTCAAAAGATAGATATAAAAGAAATAAAGGCTAAATATGAAATGATGAAAAAAGCTGAAAGCACAGAAAAAAATTACGCCTCATTTGAGGAGTTCAAAAAAATAAAATTAGTGGTTGGAAAAATATTGGAAGCTGAAGTGATAAGCGACAAGCTCTTTAAATTAAAAGTATTAGCTGACAGGGAAAGAACAATAGTTAGCGGCATAAGGAAATGGTACAAGCCTAATGAATTAATTGATAAAAAAATTGTTTTAATCACTAATTTAGAGCCTAAAAAAATTATGGGAATTCTTAGCGAAGGAATGGTTCTTGCTGCTGAAGACAACGGCAAAGTCTCATTAATAACTCCTGATAAAGATATGAAAGAAGGCAGTGAATTATCATAAAATTCCAAATAACCTGGAAGAAGTATGTTATGCATTGCTGGATTAAGTAATTATATGTTTTTTATGCGCCTTTGGTATTCCTTTGTTAAGAAATAAAACCATTCCTTGTTGTCAGGGTATTTTTTTGAAACCAGGTTTTGAGCATTTAAAATATCCAAAATATCACTAACCTCTTTTTGCTTGTTTTTCAAAAAAAGCAGATTGATTAAGTTTTCACACCCTTCCATGCCCTTCTCTGTTGAAGCAAAAGCCTTTATAATCTCCTCTTTTGGAAAATCGCCTTTGTAAACCTTAATTAAAGGGTGAAGAATTGAAAGCTCTTCTAATTCATGGGAATATTTTATGTTAAAAGTTTCAATTAAGCTAAGATAATTATCGCGGTTTATTACTTTTCTTTTAATTAAAGACTCTTTTGATTCATTGGTTAAAAGCTGCACGCTTTCTTCTTCAAGAGCCAGCGCTTCATTTAAAATAACGAACTTGTTGATACCAAAATAATTAGACATTGAATCCAGAGTTTGGTTATCAACCATTAAATAAGTCATTGAAGCAACTGAAATCATGCTATCAGGTTTTGTTTTTTCAATAAAATATTTGATGTCACTTTTTTCAAAATCTAAGCCTGCTTTCGTATAAGCAGTGACTGTTTTTTCAAAAATTTCATCAAGAGTGCCGCTATTCATCAGCTTAATTAGTAAAAAAATGCGTTTTAAAAATGTTTTTAAAAAATAAGATTTGAGTCAGAAGAGATTGTAAACCAACCCTTTGCTAAGCAAAGCGTTGGCGGAAAATAAAATATTTTAAAAAAAAATAAGATTTGAGTCAGAAGAGATTTGAACTCTCGACCACCACGGTATCAGCGTGGCGCTCCACCAGACTAAGCTACTGACTCAAATAATAAATAATAGAAAAACATTAGTTTTTAAAAGTTTAGATTAATCCTATTGAACCCCAATGCCTTGAACTTTATTAAGGTTGCTAAATACTGAAGAGATAGTCTCCATGAATTCCTCAACCATTGAACTTATTGAATCAACCAAAGATGCATTAACTTGCCCTCCGCTAACCTCTTCAGTTGTTTGTCCTAAGGTATTAAAATCAAACATGCCCATCATATTAGTCATTGAATTCATAACATTTGCAATCAAATCATCCAAAATAATTCCTGAACTTAAAAAGAAGCCTGCCCCCACACCTAACCAAGCAAGTAAAAAAATGAAAAAAGTAATTGTTTGAACAAAAGACATTTTTACTCCTAATTTGTCAATAAAAATGGTTGATGTAGCAAAAGCCACTATTTGGCCTGTAATAACACTTACTATTAGTTGAAGCCAAAAATTTTTTATAACTCCATTAAGGATTTTTTTATAGATTATGTATATTTGCAGAGAAATAATTGTGCCAGTGCCAAGTATTGAGATAATTATTAAAAAAATAATCCACACTAGCTGAGACTTATCAGTCAGTGTTTCTATTAATTTAAAAGAAAGTACTATTAAACCAATAAACAGCAAAAGCTGAACTAAAAAAAATACTATATGGATGCTTTTATACTTAACGCTAGCCAAATTGCTGTTATTCTTAATTGTTTCAAGATCATTAAACAGTTTCTCCTGAGCTTGCTTTGGATTTGTGGGAATTTGGGTTGCTTGTTCAGCCATGATTTAAAATGAATTAGCCAATAATTTATAAAATTAGTCATTTATTTAATTAATAATGGATGAGCTTGTTTTTTTAGGAACTGGAGGAGGAAGATTCACTTCTTTGTTTCAGGAGCGAAGCACAGGAGGAATAGTTCTTAAAATCGGCAGCCACCAAATACACATAGACCCTGGACCCGGAGCATTGCTCAGATGCAAGGAGTGCGGGATTTACCCTTTCAATACTGACTGCTTAATGGCAACGCACCACCACTTAGACCACGTGAATGATTTGAATATGATGGCTGAAGGAATGGCCCATGCAACAAAAAGAAAAAGAGGAACATTGATTGCAACTAACAGCGTTATTGAGCACACATTAACCTCTTACCATAAAAATTTAATCCAAAAAGTTGTTGCATTGCTGCCTGAACAAAACACTGCGCTTGACGAAATAAGAATAAAAGCAATCAAGTGCGTTCATTCAGCTGAGGATTCAATAGGGTTTAAGTTTTACACAAACAATTACTGCTTGTATTACACTGGAGACACCTATATTTATCCGGGCTTTGAAAATAATTTAACAGATGTTGATTACTTGATTGCGAACAATATCTTGCCAGGAGAAAGGGGAATAGGTTATCATATGTGCACTAATGATTTAATAAGCGCTTTGAAAAACAGCGTAAACAAGATTAAATTAATAATAATCACTCATTTTGACTTGAAAATGCTTAGGGTTGGACCTGAAGCTGAAGCAAAACTTATTACAGAAAAAACTAAAATAAACTGCGTTGCAGCAACTGATTCAATGGTTATAAAATTAAAGTAAAGGTTTTAAAAACAAGAAATTAACTATTATATTCATGGCAATTAACCCTGAAAAAGCCTACGAAATACGAAAAATCATAAAAAGGCTTGAAAAAGTTAAGGCTGGAGCAACTGAGCTTGTTAGCTTGTATATTCCTGATAATTATGATATTAACACTGTAAAGAACCAATTATCCAGCGAATTGAGCCTAAGCAGCAATATTAAAAGTAAACAAACAAGAAAAGCAGTGCTTTCAAGCATTGAAAAAGCGAGCGCTGCATTAAAAAATTACAATAAAACTCCAGCTAATGGTTTGGTTATTTTCACAGGGGATTTGGAGCAAAACCCTAGTAAGATGAATACTCAAAGTTTCATAATTGAAGACTTGCCAATGCCTTTGACAATAAGAATGTATAGGACTGAAAACAAGTTCATCCTTGACCCTTTAAAGGAGATGCTTGATGAAAAAAATGTTTATGCCCTTATTTGCATGGACACTAATAATGCAGCAATAGCTCTTGTCAAAGGAAGCTCAATAAAAACTTTGGCAGTTATGGACAGCATGGTTCCTGGAAAAATGAGAGCTGGAGGACAAAGTTCTGCAAGATTCTCAAGGGTAAGAGTTGGATTGCTTCTTGCTTGGTATGAAGAAATTGCAAGAAAAGCAAATGAAGTATTGCTGCCTATTAAAGAATTAAAAGGAATAATTGTTGGCGGGCCAAGCCAGGCAAAACTCAGCTTCCTAGATGAGCCTGAACTTAGCGGTTTTTTAAAAAAGAAAGTGATTGGCGCTGTTGATATAGGGTACGCTGGAACGGACGGCTTCCAAGAAATGCTTGACAAAAGCGAAGAATTGCTGTCCCAAGAGTCAATAATTATTGAAAGAAAAATCATCCAGGAATTCTTCGGAAGGCTTGCAAAAGATGATAAAGTCACTTACGGAAAAAAAGAGGTTATTGAGGCAATTAATTTAGGCGCTGTTGAAAAAGTATTGGTTGTTGAAACAATTGATGAGGAATTGATTGATGAAATCATGGAATTGTCAAAGAATTTCAAAACAGAGGTTGTGCTAGTTTCTGACCAAACACCCGAAGGAGAGCAGCTTAAAATGATGGGCGGGCTTGGCGCATTCTTAAGGTATAATCTGGCATGATTCATGCTTTCAGTTTCTTTTTAAGCTCATCAACGTATTCAAACGCTTTATTTTCATCAATTATTAATGTAATATCATCTTGGCTTGTGAAAAAACCATACATGTTGATTTTTTTCTGAGCCAGTATTGAAGTAATGTAAGTTATGATTCCTGAAACATTCTTGGTTTTTGAGCAGTCTAAGATTATGCATGCAACTTTTTTCTGCACTGAAACAACATGCTCTCTGAAAATATTAAGCAAGTAATCATGATATTGTTCGTTCACTATCATTGAAATATATCTTTCCCCTACTGCTCCTCTTAAATGGTTGCTTGATTTCAAAAACTCTATCTTTAAATCATCATATAATGTTATTGAAAAATTATTTCTTTTTATATGAAAAAGAACTAAGTCAGTTGTTGCGCCTATCTCGCTTGATTTCAATAATGACTTGACTTTTTGCTCCCTTAAAAATTTCCTAATGGTGCGCTCAATTGTCATAATCCACCTCTAAAATGCTTTTTAAGTAAGATGCCATCTTGTAAGTGTCTTTTTCGTTTATGACAATCACATAATCAGTGTATGTTGAAATTAATTCATACAATGTGACATTTTTGTCAGCAAAAAGTGATGAGATAAATGCTGTGACTCCTGGGGTTAAATTAACCTCTTTTGGGCATTTCAAAAAGATTGCTCCAACTTTAATGTTTATGTCTAGGATTTCTTTTAGAAAAAAAGCTTTTGCTTTTTCTAAAAATCTTTCATGCAAAAGCAGGGTTATTGTTGTTTTTCCCATTGAGCTGACTATTGCATCATTTGAGTCCTCTAACTCTTCCACAAAGTCCTTAAAGCGCTTGGCAGAATTCAGAGTTTTTGAAACAGAAATGCACACTATATCTGTATGTGCGCTAAAAGCCGACTCTTTTAATATTTTTATTATTTTGCTGTTTTTCAAATACTCGCTTTTTTCAAAAGGGGGAGAGTTCATCTTATTTTAATATAATATAATTAATTATAAAGTTTATTTAAAAAGTTTTTAAAAAATGATTGCTTAATTTATCAATATGCCAACAATCTCAATCCGCTCGGTTGAACTGCTTTTAAAGAAAGCTGGATGCAAAAGGATAAGCGTTGAATCATGCGAGGTTCTTAGGAATTATTTGGAAAATATTGCCTTAAAGCTAGGCCAAAAATCATGGGTTTACACTAAGCACGCAAAGAGAAGAACTTTGCTAAAAGACGATGTTTTGCTAGCAATTGATTCATCAAAGTAAAGATTTAAAAGATTCATTGTTTTAAAAAATAGTTAATGATCGAAGAAAAACAATGGGATAAATCCTTTGAAGAGGAAATTATTGAATCCTGGCAAAAAAAGGAGATATATAAGCTTAATAAAAATTCTAAAAAAAAGATTTTCTCAATTGACACTCCTCCACCTTATATTAACACACCAATACATATGGGCCATGCTTACACTTTTTCTCAAATGGACATGGTTGCCAGGCATAAAAGAATGAAAGGCTTTGAAGTCTTGTTTCCTTTAGGGCTTGACAGAAACGGATTGCCAATAGAGCTTCAGGCTGAAAAAAAATACGGCATAAGCATTCATGACACTGGCAGGGAAGAGTTTATTAAAAAATGCAAAGAAATGATTGACGAATGCGGTGAAATCTCAACTTACGGGCTTAAAAGAATGGGTATTGGATTCAACAGTTATAAGGAATCAAATGAGGTTGGCTCAAAATATTTGACTGACAGTGATTTTTACAGGGCTTTGACCCAGAAAACTTTTAAGCAAATCTGGGACATGGGCTTGGTTTATGAGGATGACAAGCCAACCAATTACTGCCCTATTTGCCAGACAACTATTGCTAACAGTGAGATTGAATACAAGGAAGGAAAAACGCTATTGAATGATTTAATATTTAAAGTGAAAGAAACTGGCAAAGAGTTGATTATTAGCACAACTAGGCCGGAACTGCTCAGCAGCTGCCAAGCAGTAATATTTAACCCAAAAGATGATAGGTATAAATGTTTAAAAAATAAGCACGCAATTACCCCTATTTTTAATAAAGAAGTAAAGATTATTCCGCACCCTAGCGCTGATATGGAGTTTGGCTCAGGGCTTGTTATGGTTTGCAGCTTTGGAGACACAACAGACATAAGATTATTCATTGAACTTGGATTGAAGCCGATTTACTCAATTGATAAGAAAGGAAGAATGACTGACAAGGCTGGAACTTATGCTGGATTAAAAGTTAAGGATGCAAGAGCAAAAATAATTGATGATTTAAAAAGTGCTAAATTATTAAAATCCCAAAAAGAAATTGACCACAAATATCCTATTTGCGAAAGAAGCAAAAACCCTATTGAATTCATTGCGCTTAAAGAGTATTATGTAAAACAATTAAATTTTGTTGACGATGTCAGGAAAGTTTCGGACAAGATTGAATTTTTTTCAAAAGAAAGCAAACAATTATTGCTTGACTGGTTCGGCTCAATAAGCATTGACTGGCCAGTTTCAAGAACAAGATATTATATGACTGAAATACCTATTTGGACATGCAAATGCGGCTACAAATACGTTAATGACACTGGAAAATACCTGCGCCCGTGGATTGACCCTTGCCCTTTAAAAAAATGCCCTGAATGTTACAGCACTGAATGGTTAGGAGAAAAAAGGGTTTTTGACACATGGTTTGACTCCTCAATCAGCAACTTGTTCATTTTAGGATATGGGTATGATGATGAATTTTTCAAAAAAGCTTACCCTTGCTCTTTCAGACCCCAAGGTAAAGAAATTGTCAGAACTTGGCTTTATTATACTCTGCTCAGGAATTACCAGCTGACTAAAAAGCCTGCTTTCAAGCATGTGTGGATTCATATGCATGTTGTTGACGAGAAAGGCTACAAAATGAGCAAAAGCAAAGGCAACGGCATTGACCCAATGGATTTAATCAAGGAATTCGGAAGCGATAATGTAAGAATTTGGAGCGTTTTAGAAGGGGATATCACTAAAGGAGATATTAGGTGCAGCAATGAAAGAATTTTAGGAGCTTCAAAATTCAACTCTAAATTATGGAATATTGCAAGATTTATCAGCGGATTTGAGAAAAAGCCTAAGCCTAAAAAATTAAACTTTGCTGATGAATGGATAATGAATGAATTAAGCCAAGTTATACAAAAAGCTGACAAGCACTATGATGAATACGATTTTAATTCTGGAATCAAAATAATTAGGGATTTCATGTACAATACTTATGCAAGCAATTATTTGGAATTAGTAAAAAAGCGCGCTTACTCTGGAGACTCAAGCGCTTTATGGACTCTTTATGAAAGCTTCAAAAAGCTTATTTTGCTTTTAGCACCCATTATTCCTGTTATTACTGAAAAGATTTACTCAGAAATTTATGACAAAAATGAAAGCATTCATTTGCAGTCATTCCCTATTGCTGGCGAGACTAAGTTGTCTGATTTAACTGCCAAATTATTGGAATTTAATGCTAGTGTTTGGGCAAAGAAAAAAGATGACAATAGAAGCTTGAAGGATTCTGTTAAAATAAAAATACCTGCTGAATTAGTTGATTTCAAGGAAGATTTAATTAATATGCATAATATTGAATAAATAATTTTTTAAGCTATTAATTTACTGATTATTTATGGGTTTAAAAGTAAAAAATCAACGAGTTTAAAATGAATTTTTTTGTTAACCTGTACATTCTATGTAGAATAAACTTTTTAAATGGATAATTGATTATTTTTTATTTATGAGTTCAGAAGTTAAGCCTATTGATTTGCATGACGTGAAAGTGGGAAGATATATTATTATGGATGGCGCTCCTTGCGTTGTAAAAGACATTAAAATGAGCGCTCCTGGAAAGCACGGGCATGCAAAGTTCAGGATTGAAGGCGAAGGCGTTTTTGACGGGAAAAAAAGAGTTATGGCTTGCAGCGGCCACGGAAGGGTTGAAACCCCAATAATTGACAAAAAAAGCGCGCAAGTGTTAAGCATTGCAGGAAACAAGGTTCAGGTAATGGACATGACCACTTATGAAACTTTTGAGCTTGACATGCCTGGCGACCCTGAAGTTGCAAAAAAGGTGAAAGAAGGCGCTGAGATTAGTTTTTGGGAAGTAATGGGCATTAGGCAGATAAAGTAAAGTTTTTTAAATAGTTTTTATTCTATTAATTCATTATGGGTTTTGAATTCAGCACAATACTGGCTCAAGCTTGTGTTGTAATAATTTTAGTAGTTATGGTCACTTCAATTAATTTTAATGAATTAAACAGCCTGATTGGAGGAATAAGCATACAAGCGCCCAATATGGTTAAATTAATGGTTAATGCTTTGCTGCTAGTTTTTGTTTCAAGCATTTTTTTAATACCAAGCCTTAAAGGGAACGTTTCTAAGATTATTAACAAGCCTTTTGAGTATTCAATAAAATTGCTGGACAAATTCATGAAATAATCATGCAAGTTTTAATTCTTGTCAGCGTACATTACTTCTTCATAGAGTTCTTTTAATTCCTGATTATAGTCTATTTTGTCAATTATTTTGCTTGAAACTATTTCAACAGTGTTTGAAAAAGAATTAAACTGGGTTTTACCGTTTAGTATTAATTCTTTGCCTAAAACTTTGTTCATCACATGCTCTATAGGGTAAGAGTTATCTTCGTGGCTGTCAGCTAACTCTATTGCTTGCTTTGTGCTTAAGCCAAGCACTTTCTCAGCATCAAAGCTGAAGCTTGTGCACCTAACATTGCTTGTTCCGTCATCAATCACATATGAAATGAACAGTTTCCTTTCAGGGCTTACTCTTCCGTGCTCTTTGCACATGAAAGCTCCGTCATCAGCCTTGACTGATTTTTTGCATTCAGGGCAGACATTAAAAAAGCAGTTTTTTTTGAACAGCTGAACAATTAAGCCAACAACTTTTATGTCTGTGTCTTTCTTTATCTCTGTTAAGTCAATTTTTTCCCTGCTGAGTTTAGTGTCATTTAAAACATTGACTTTTGAAAGGTCAACATTTTCAGGGTTAATCCTTACTTTGCTTCGAAAGCTAATATGCACCTCAATTTTTCCAAACTTATTCTCCTTAATGTATGCATTTATTACCTTTAGATTATCTCCTTGGTTAATGTTTTTGAAAATGTTTATTGAATCATTCCAGAATACTACTCTTGCAAAGCCTGTGCCGTCATTAACTGATAAGGCCCCAACTTGCTGCTCCTTAGAGTCTTTGCTGAATGTTGATATTGGGTAAATATCTGTTACTTTTCCTATAATGCTGACATTTTTCATTGTAGGCAAAAGGCTCTTAATATTGACTATTTCTTCAGCCAAGTCAGCTCCAGCCAAATCAACCCCTAACTCTCCTGCAATAATGTTTGCTGCGCCTTCTTTGCTTACTAAGCTGTCAAGCTCTAAGATTTTATCGTTTATTTTTGATTCAAGTATTTCCTTGCTAACTCCTTTTTCCTTAATAATTTTTTTCAATATTTCGCTGTATTCCATGCTTTTTAGGAAAAAACGCCTTATTTTAAAGTTTTATTATTTGGCTTTTTTTTAAACAGCTTAGTTATGTCTTTGTGGAACCATTTCGGCCTTATTAATAACCCAAATGATGCAAAAAACAGCACTAAGAACATTTCAAAAAGGTTAAGCGGCGTTGTCTGGAATAATGTGTTGAAAAATGGAAGATAAATAAAACATAGTTGAAGTATAAATGAAAAAAGCACTGCAAGTGTTAAATATTTGTTTGACAAAAAGTTTTCCTTGAAGCTTTTTAAGAAAAAGCCTTTTTCATCATCCCTGCAATTGAACACAAAGAATAACTCATAAATTATTGCTGATGAAATTGCCATGGTTCTTGCTTTCATTAAAGAGTAAGGATTAGCATCTATAAAGAATCCTTCAAAATTCAGCCCATAAATAAACAGAATAATTGAGCTTAATGCATCAATTATTCCTGCAACAATAATGAACAGCCCTAATTCCCTTATTAATGAATAATTCGGATCCCTTGGCTTTCTTCTCATGACATCAGCATCTGGTTTTTCAACTGATAATGCAATTGCTGGCAAGCCGTCAGTTATTAAATTCATCCATAGAATGTGAACTGGAATATAGGGTAGAGGTAATCCTACTAGAACCATTGTTGTTACAACAACTATTGTATCGGCGTTTGACGCAAGCAGGAATTTAACGAATTTTTTTATGTTGTCAAAGATTCCCCTGCCTTCCTCTATTGCATTGACTATTGTTGAAAAATTATCATCTAATAACACCATTTGGCTTGACTCTTTTGTTACATCAGTTCCTGTTATTCCCATTGAAATACCTATATGCGATGCCTTTAAGGCTGGAGCATCATTTACTCCGTCGCCTGTTACTGCAACTATTTCGCCTTTAGCTTTAAGTTCGTTCACTATCCTTAGTTTATTTTCAGGGCTGATTCTTGCAAAAACAACTGCTTTATGAACCATTTTGCTGAAATCTTCCTCGCTTAGCTTGTCCAGTTCCTCGCTTGAAATGGCTATTGAGTCATTGTCCATTAAGCCTATCTCTTGGGCTATTGCTTTGGCAGTTATTACATGGTCTCCTGTTAAGACTTTGATTTTTATTCCTGCTTGCTTTGCTTTTTTTATTGCCTCTTTCACTTCATCCCTTGCAGGGTCAATCATTCCGGCAATGCCAACAAAAATCAAATCTTTCTCCAAAGAAGTGTCATACTTCTTCTCTTCTTTTATTTCTTTGAAGCCGAAGCCTAAAACTCTTAAAGCTTTGGAGGCGAACTCTTCATTCTTTTTCAGCAGCTCTTTTTTCCTTTGTGCAGTTAAAGTAAGCAATTTATTATTAATGAGTATTTTTGAACAGTTGCTAATAATTATATCAGGAGCACCCTTTGTCATGAGATAAATCTTGTCATCTTTTTTTTCTACAACACTCATCATTTTTCTTTTTGAGTCAAAGCTTAATTCAGCAAGCTCCTTATAGTCTTTTTTAACTAAATTGTAGTCCCATCCTGCCTTCTTTGACATCACTAAAAGGCTTGCCTCTGTAGGATCCCCTATAATCTTGTTTTCATCAAAATCAACAAATGAATTATTGCATAAGCAACTTATTTTAAACAGATAATCAAGGTCTTTTGGGAGCAGTTTTTTTCCTTCAACTAAAAAATCCCCTACTTTGTCATAGCCTGAACCTGTGATTTCATAGTCTTTAAAACCATTAAATATTTTTTTAACAGTCATCTCGTTCTTAGTTAAAGTTCCAGTCTTGTCAGAGCAGATTACTGTGACGTTGCCTAATGTTTGGACTGCTGGAAGCTTTCTTATTAATGCATTCTTTTTAGCCATTCTTTGCATTCCTAAAGCTAAAGTAACTGTGACAACTGCAGGCAAGCCTTCCGGAACTGCAGCAACTGCCAAACTCACAGAAGTCATCAGCATTTCAAAAAAATCTTTTTTTAATAATATTCCAAGAAAAAATAAAACTGTCACTGCAATTATCACTACTTTTGCAAGAACTTTTGCCAATTTATCAATTTCGTACTGAAGAGGCGTTTTTTCCTGCTTAATATTTGTTATATTTTTGGCAATCTTTCCTATTTCTGTATTCATTCCTGTTTGAATAACCACTCCTAAAGCTTTCCCGTTGGTTACAATTGAGCCCATAAAAACAATGTTGTTCCAGTCAAGCAGGTTAGTCTTTGATTCAATAGCTTTGCTGAATTTTGGGATGCTGTTACTCTCCCCTGTCAAATGGGCTTGGTTAACCTCAAGATTAAATGAATTTAGCAGCCTTATATTTGCAGAGACTTTATCCCCAACTTCTAAAATAATAATATCTCCTGGAACTAAGTTTTTGCTTAAAATATCCTGCTCCTTAGAGTCCCTTATCACTCTTGCATGAGGATTTGTTAAATTAAGCAGGGCTTTCATGGCATTCTCTGCTTTATACTCCTGAACAAAGCCTAAAATAGCATTTAAGATTAAGATTATGAAAATAGTTAAAGCATCAAGCTCCTCATTGATTAACAAGGAAATAAATCCGCCTATTAATAATATAATAACCATGATGTTTGTGAATTGGGATAGGAAGATGTGCAGTGCTGAGATTTTTTTCCCTTTTTCTAACTCATTTAAGCCGTACTCTATAATTCTTTTGTTTGCTTCATCTTGGCTTAATCCTGTTTTTTCATCAGTGTTTAATTTTTTTATTGTTTCAGAAATGCTCAAATCATGATAAGCCATGAAGTTGTTTATTAGCAGAGTATTTTTAAGTTTTTATTTTTGAAAAATAAATCATTTATTTACAATATTGCAAAAATATAAAAATGTTAAATGATTAAAAATTATTATGAAAGGCCGCCCAGTTGGAAGCATGATAAGAAACAGGATTGCAGCAATTCTAAACAAAATTACTGTAGGATATGGTTATGAAATTTATAAGATTTATAAGGAATATTTTGGGCAAGTCCATATTAGAACTATTTATTATAACCTAAAAAAAGGCATTGAAAAGGAAGAAATACTTTTATTCAGAATTGAAAAAGAAATGGGTGATTATTCTTGGGGAAAAGAGGTTGAAAAAATCTATTACACTATAGGACCTTATGCAAATATACAGCTGCCCTTGAAGGATTTGGAAATTATAAAAAAAATACCCCTTAATCCTATAAAAAAAACCCTTGAAATTAACTGGGAAAATGAGCTAAAAAACATGTCGCAAGTGTTGAAAAAAGAAATAGATGATTACAACAAAAAATATGATATTTTATCAAATCAGGGCAAAAAATTATTAAAAGAAAAATTAAACCAAAGATATAATAAGTTAAAAGAATATTTTGGGCCAAAAATTAGCAAAGAAAAAATAAAAGAATTGCTTAAAAATACCATCCCTCCCACTCCCTAATTTCCTATGGAACAAGTGTATCATGTGGAAATAATCTAAAAAAATAAAAATTGCTAAACACCCCATTATTTCCTATGGAAAAACAGTTTAGGATGTTTTTTAAAAAAAATATTTTTTCTTTTTTTACAATTTTGTCTAAAACTTAATTATAATATATATATACTATATAGTAAATATATAATAATATAACTTATACTTCCATAAGAAATTAAGCAGAAGATGCAAGAATTTCCAACAGAAATAAAGGTGTATGTGTGCTAATTTTACAGAAATATTTATAAGCTATCTTTCCTTTGGAACTATAATGATTCAGAAATCAGCATTCGATTTTTTTGAAGAATATCTTGAAAAAAAATCCCTTTTTAAAAATGCTGATGCATTAACACTAAAATTTAATCCTGAATGCATTTCTCACAGGGATCAAGAAGTCAATCTTTTAGCCCAAATCCTTGCGCCAGCGCTGAAAAATATCAAGCCTTCAAATGTTTTTATTTACGGAAAACCAGGCACTGGAAAAACGCTTGTTGTAAAAAACGTGCTTAATAGCATGGAGCAAATCTCAAGCCAAAGAAATATTCCCCTAAAATCTATTTATCTTAACTGCAAGCTTCAAAACGTTGCCGATACTGAATACAGGATTTTGGCGCAATTGGCAAGGGAATTTGGGAGGGATATTCCTTCAACAGGCCTTCCAACCAATGAAGTTTACAATGAATTTAATTCAGCTCTTGATGCTTCAGCAAAGCTGGTAATATTAATTCTTGATGAAATAGATGTTTTAGTCCATAAATGCGGAGACAACATATTATATAATCTTACAAGAATAAATGAAAGCTTGAAGAATTCAAGCATTGCAATAGTTGGAATAAGCAATGACATAAACTTCAAGAATAATCTGGAGCCAAGGGTAAAAAGCAGTTTAGGAGAGGAAGAGGTTATTTTCTCGCCATATGATGCAGTTCAGCTAAAGGAAATATTAGACCAAAGGGCAACTCTTGCTTTTAGCGAAAATTCTTATGATGAACTAGTGATAGCCAAGTGCGCTGCTTACGCTGCTCAACAGCATGGTGATGCAAGAAGGGCTATTGCTCTTTTAAGGGTTGCGGGAGAATTGGCTGAAAGAAGCAACAAAAGTTTGACGGAAGAGTTTGTTGATTTGGCTGAAAAGCAGCTAGAAAAAGACACAGTTATGGAAGTTATCAAAAACCTTACGTTGCAGTCAAAAATGGTTTTTTATTCAATAATCTCAATTCTTAAAAACAGGGTTACTCCTGCATTCACTGGAGAGATTTTTGAATCCTACAAAAAATTATGCTCAAAGAATGGGATTGATTGCTTAACCCAAAGAAGGCTTAGCGATTTAATAGGGGAGCTTGACAGCTTAGGTATGATAAATGCAGACATCATAAGCAAAGGAAGATACGGCAGAACCAGAGAGATAAACTTAGGAATAGACAAAGATTATGCCAACAAGATTTCAATAAGCCTATGCGAAGACCTTGAGCTAAAATGATTTAATTTTTTAAAAAATAAAACCTTAAAAATATGCATTACATATCTTTTTTAATGAAAAAAATATTATTCTTAATATTATTGTTGATTCCTGCAGTTTTTTCAGCAGAAGATTTTACAGTTTCTGTATCATCCGAGCCTAAGGGGATTTCTGATTATTCTTATAATAGTTATGAGTGTAATTTAACAGAAGATGAGCTTTTTAACATAAAAGAGTTTGCGGTTAATAATTTTAACTTAACAGACAATTCATTTGTTAATATTTCCTACAACTCTTGCTATAATTACGGCGACTATTACTCTATTTATGTAAATATGGTTGCTAAAAAAAATGATTCAGACATTAACACAAAAACAATCAGTTTCAGCTTGTCATACAGTAACGAGATTGATTATGATGTTTTGATGAACAAAAAAGCCGATTATTTTGATTATTCGTTAAAAAACAAATATTATACTTATTATGTAAACAACACAGATGAAGAGTATTATGTAATGCTTTCTTACAGCTACAATGAAAACTATACTCTTGATGAGTTTAGCAGTGACTTGTTAAGCTATTATGAATCAGTAAATGGCGAGAAATATTTCCAATCAGACTATGATTATCCTATAATTGTCTTCAAATCAAAAAATTCAGAGCTTCTTAACATTATTCCCGACTTTCCAGTGTATATTTCATATTATGGTCAAGACTTAACTTTCACCTTCCAAGGATACAGTACAGGGAACTATGATTTAGACCAAATATCATTGACCAGCATGTGCAACATCCAGAAGTCTAATTATTATTATCCTGAATTCAGCGATGAATGCTACGGCAACTATATTGATAAGGAAAGACTTTATTTTTCAGCAAACGATTATAATGAGAACTATTCAATTTATTTCAGTATCTATGGAATTAAAGGCTACAAAGCAGAATTATCAGCAAGTTATTGGGGAGATGTAACACAAGAAAAAGTTCAAGAGTTCATAAATAATGCCTTGTCCAAATATTTTCCAGAGTATTCATTTTCAGCAAATTTTGTTGATAACCAGGATTCAACAATAATAAGGGATTTTGACTTCACAGAATCAAGGTTCAGCGATTTAAACAAATCAGAAGACAGGGAAAACACCAATTACTATGATTCCAATGTGTATGTTTCAGTAATTGAGCCCCACATAAGTCTTTATTCAAGCTCTGCAAGAATTTATTCGCTGGATTCTAAAATAATGCCTCCTTTTTACAGCCAAAATACAGTAATAACAAAAGACCATATTTATTCATCAATCCAGCTGAAAGAAAACGATGCCGAGCTTGCAAAAACAGGCTTGAATGAAATGCTTACTGGAGTAGTTGCTGCAAATGATTGGGTCCTTAACATGTCATTAAGGCAATATTATTACTATTATAGGGGAGTTAACTCGCTTGATGCTTCAGGCGCCCAAGAAATTGGTTCATCATCAGGCATGGAGTCTTTAAGCCCAAATAGCCCTGTAATTGCAGGAGTTTCAGAAACCAAAACCGTTAGCTTTGATGAGTCAAAATTTGATGAGTTGCAAGAATCAGACAGCATCTTTGATGCAATAATTAACTTTTTTAAGTCTTTTTTTGTATAAGCGAATCAGATATAAATTTTTAAACTGCATCTTTTTTCATTTAATATATGAATTTTATCTCTTCTTGCTCAAAATTAGGAATCTTAGTAAGCCCTGAAATAAACATTGAAACCATTAATTCGGACAAATTTTTAGAGTATATTAACTCGCTTGAAATTAAGCCGTTCATAATAAACCAAGAGTTCGTAAACAATTACTTGTCAAGCAACGACTTTTTCAAAAGAGCAATCCCTTTGAATGCAGAAGTCACAGTGAACACTGCATTAGTAAGGGAGAAGGATTCTTCAAATGTTGAGATAGTTAAAAGCTACGAGCTGAACAATAAGGTAAAAAGCATAAATGATTGGTTTGAATTCTACACTAACAGATTTAATAAGCTAAAAACCATACTTGAATCTCGGCAAGAGCTGAAAAACGCGTCAAGCATTTCATCAATACAAAAAATTCAGGGAAAAAACAATGTTTCAACAATAGGAATAATAAAAGAAATCTCGAAAACTCATAATGAGCACTACATTATTGAAATAGATGACCCTACAGGAAGCATAAGCGTTTTCGTAAGCGCTAATTCAGAGCTTATAAAGGATTGTGAAGAGCTAGTCAATGATGAAGTGATTGGTGTAATAGGTTCGTATAATTCTAAATTCATCTACGCAACAGAGTTCGTCTTCCCAGAAGTGCCGGATAATCAGGTAACAAAGCAGGGAAGCGATGAATATGCCTGCTTTATTTCAGACATTCATTTAGGAAGCATTGATTTTGAAAAAAAAATGTTTGAAAACTTTATTACTTGGCTTAAAGGAAGCAGCGGAACAAACGAGCAGAAAGAAACAGCAAAAAAAGTAAAATACTTGTTCATTATCGGCGACTTAGTTGATGGGATTGGAGTTTATCCTGGCCAGGAAAAAGAGCTTGAAATAAAAGATATTTACAAGCAGTACGAATTGCTTGCAGAGTATTTGAAGGAAATTCCTGAGGATATTCAAATAATATGCATTCCCGGAAACCATGATGCTTTAAGGCAGAGCGAGCCGCAGCCCCCGCTCTTCAGCGATATTGCAAAGCCAATCTATAATGTTGTAAGTCTGAAAAATTTGTCAAACCCTTGCATTGTCAATATTGGCAAAACACCTAATTTTAGCGGATTCAACTGCATGCTTTATCACGGATTTACCTACACTTATTATGCTTCAAAAGTGCCCAAGCTTTTAAACATTGGAATGGACAGGCCTGACAGCGTAAGCGAATTCTTGCTGAAAAAAAGGCATTTAGGTCCAGCCCATAAAAGCGGAATAATCACACCTGGAAACTTTGACCCTTTAATAATAGAAACCATTCCGGATGTTTTGGCAACAGGGCATATTCATACCTTAGGTCACAGAAAATACAGGGGAATTAATATAATCGCTGCAAGCTGCTTTCAAAGAATGACAAGCTTTATGGAAAAATTAGGGCATCACCCAACCCCTGGATTCGTGCCATTATTAAACCTGAAATCAAGGGATATTAAGATAATGGATTTTACCAACTAAACCTTGGAATAAACATAGAACCCGTAGAATAATTCTTGCAATGCCCAAACCATGAACATGATTTTGTATCCAAAAAAACCAATCATGAATCCACCAATCAATACGCTAATCCCGTAAACTATTGTTGTTAGGCTTGAATATTTTCCAATGCTCTTGCTTGACTCATCCTTGCACACATCAACGAATAAGTTAGTATAAGCAGGGGTGTTGAAGCCTTTAAATAATCCTCCAAGTATTTGAAGCAAATAAACATGGTAAACGTTTTGTGCAAAAATAAAACCCAAAACCCTCAATGATTCAAAGATCTGCGTTATTAATATTATTCTTTTTATACCTAACTTGTGCAGGTATTTGCTTGTGAACAAAGAAACTAATCCTTCAAAGATTATAATCAAAGAAAGGCTTATTCCAACCTCTTCAAGGCTTCCGAATTCATTGAAAAATATTACTATAAATGGTTCAACAAAACCGGACAGGAAGTTGTAAAAAGAGTTAATTTTTATCAGATTCCTTAAGTCTTTGTGCATTGGAGATTTTTCGCAATCATCAGTTTTTATCAGCTCAAAATCCTTCAATTTAATTGATGCAATCTCTTCTTTTTTCACAAAAATACCTACAAATCAAAGCTTTTTAAATCTTTAATAAGTTAATAAAAACCAATGATTAAATTAAGCGAATTTAAAATCAATATTGATGAAATAGTTGTTCATAACTCTATAGAATCGTTTGCCTTGAGCTTAATAAGCATTTTTATTCCAATATTTTTATACAATCTATCTTATTCCTTAAACCAAATCTATTTGTATTATTTTATTTATTTCTTAAGCTTCTCTTTTTTCTGCTTTTTCAGTCACAACTTTGTGAAATTAGGGCTAAAAAAAACTTTAGCGCTTAGGCCAATCTCTTTAATTTTTTTTTTTATCTGGCTTTATTCGCTTAATAATTTTCCAAACACCCTAAATTATTTGGCAATATATAATGGATTAACCTCAGCGTTTTATTGGGTTGCCTTTCACTGCTTTTTTGCAGTAAAAACCAATGATTCGAATTCTTTAGAAAGGGTAGGAGTTCTTTTTTCGCTTCCAAAAGTATTGACTGTTTTTTCGCCAATACTTGGAGGTTTTATAATAACGTATTTAGGCTTCAACCCATTATTTTTTCTGGTTTCAATACTTCTCTTATTAAGCCTTATTCCTTTGATAAAAATGAAGGATTTCGAGCTTGATTTAGATTTTGACTTAAAAAATTTGTTCAACAGCTCCTTTGTCAAGTATTTTTTTGGATTCATTGCTGAAGGAGTCTATTATGCAGTTTTTATAATACTCTTCCCTTTCTTTGTTTATCTATATTTAGGGAAAATGCTTGATGTTGGATTTTTGAGCTTTTTCATGAGCCTTGCAGGAATCATTGCTCCATTAGTTATTTCAAAGGCTTGCGAGCATAAGACTTCAAAGTTTATAAAAATATTCTCCTTAATTGAAGGACTGTTTTTCCTTCTGGTTTTGTTTGTTAAAACAAGCCTTTCAGCATTTTTATTAAGCTTCGTTGTCGGCATTTTTGCCAATTTTTGGCTGCTCCCTTTTTATTCAAGACTTTACAGGCATTCTAAGCAGAACAATTCAAGGGATTTATTGGAATTCATGACAATAAAAGAGGTTATTTTAAGCCTTTCAAGAGCGTCAGTTTTTCTTATAATCTATTTTTCTAGCAGCTTTGATTTAGTCTTCATTATTAATTCTTTGTCAAGGCTTTTATTGCTATTTTTTTAAAAAAATGAAAAAGTTTTTAATGCTTTTCATTTTACCTTATGTTTCTATGAGTTTAGAAGAAAAAATTTGCTATCATAAATTATCTGCAGTTTCTCAAAGAGAAAACGAATTAAAGCGCGGATGCAAGTATATGATAAAAAGGATAAAATTCCTGAATTATTTAAAGATTCCACTAGGATGTACAGGCTTTTATGATCAAGGATGCTATAATTGCTCAGGAAAAGACAAAGAAATGGAATGCAAAAAGTATACTTTATTACAATAATGATTTTTAAAAGCCAAGCTTTTTTGATAATACTCATGGTTGCTTGCTCAGAAAGGGTTAAAAAGTATTTAAATGACTTGGAATCAGGAACGCTTAAAGAATACGCTATTGCTTCAGAAGCTAGAAAGAAAGGCTTAGACCCTGAAGACACTGTAGATATTCCTTTAGCAGTTGATGTTGCTGAAAGATGCGAAGGTATTGTAAGCGCTGTTGCTCCGGAAATAGTTAACTGCAAAATACCTGAAAGAATAAGGGAACTAGAAAAAGAGTACGGAAGCGGGGATTGGAGAATAGCTTTCAAAATCTCAGCAGAGATAGCCCAAAACAAGTTCTATAACTATAAGGATGATAAAAGGAAAGCTTTGGAGACAGGAGTTAGGGTTGGATTGGCTTACATTACATTGGGTGTGACTTGCGCCCCTCTTGAAGGCTTCATTGAATTAAAGCTTAAAAAAAGAAAAGACGGAGAAGAGTATTGTTCAATCTTTTTTGCAGGCCCAATAAGGGCTGCAGGAGGAACAGCAGCAGCAGTAAGCGCGTTAATTGCTGATTATGCAAGAAAAGCTTTAGGAATAAAAGAGTATGACCCTGAGCCTGTTGAAATTGAAAGATACTTTGCTGAAATAACAGATTATGATGAAAGGGTTTCAAGGCTTCAGTATAAGCCGACAAAAGAAGAGATACAGTTCATGGTAAAAAATGTGCCAGTTGAAATAAACGGAGACCCAACAAGCAAAACAGAAGTAAGCAATTTCAAAAGGCTTGAAAGGGTTGAAACTGACCTAATCAGGGGAGGAATGTGCTTAGTCATAGCTGAAGGATTATGCTTGAAAGCCAAAAAAATCATTAAAAAAATCTCAAAATGGGGGGAAAGTGTTGGAATGCAGAATTGGATGTTCTTGTCAGAATACACAGAGCTTCAAAAAAATATTCACGCAAAACCAGAGGGTTCTGCAAAAGCGGAAGTGGCTGAAAATGCCTCAAAAGTAAAGATTAATTCAAGGTTCATTGAAGATTTGGTTGCAGGAAGGCCAATTTTTTCATACCCTATGAGGGTTGGAGGCTTCAGGCTTAGGTATGGAAGGAGCAGGCTATCAGGGCTTGCAGCAGCATGCATTCATCCGTCAACAATGAGAATAACCGATGATTTCATAGCAACAGGTGTGCAACTTAAGGTTGAAAGGCCTGGAAAAGCCTGCGCAGTAAGCCCATGCGATTCATTGCTAGGTCCAATAGTGAAGCTGAAAAATGGGGATGTCATAAGGATTGAATCAGAAGAGCAAGCTCTCAAAATAAGGAATGATGTTTCGGAAATAATATTCTTAGGTGACATCTTATTTAATTATGGTGACTTCACTGAAAACGGCTCAATGCTTGTTCCTCCAGGCTTTGTTTCTGAATGGTGGGTTCAGGAGCTGAAAAAAGCAGCCACTGAAAAAAGCATCAACCTGAAAGACTTGAAAGTTTCCCTGAATTTTGACAAATTATTCTTCGACCCTATAAACACTAAAGTAAGCTTGGATGATGCAGTTTATCTGTCAAAAGAGCTTAACATAAGCCTTCATCCTGATTACGCATTTTTTTACAAAAACATAAGCATTGATGATTTGAAAAAAATAATATGCCTGATTAATTCAATGAAAGAGACCTGCCAATTAGTTTTTCCTTTTGAGGCTAAACCAATCCTTGAAAACCTATACATACCTCACACAGTCATTAATGACTCAGCAGTGCTTTCAGAGCTTGATTCAAGGATTCTATTAATGAATCTTGGGTACACTGGCAGCATTAATGAGCCTAAAAGCCTTGATAGCCTAAGCGCAGCCAACGAATTGTCAGGATTTACCATAAAAGATTTTGGAGGAACATTCATAGGAAGCAGGATGGGAAGGCCTGAGAAGGCAAAGCTTAGAAAAATGACAGGAAACCCTCATGGATTATTCCCTGTTGGAGAAGAAGGAGGAAGATTAAGAAGCTTTAATGCTGCAAGCGAGAAAGGAGTAGTGACTTCAGAGTTCCCGTTATTTTATTGCGAAGAATGCAAAAAGGAAACAATCTATCGCGTTTGCGAAACATGCGGCACCAGGACTGTAAAAAAATATTATTGCCCTATATGTAAGAATGTTTCAGACAAAAAAACTTGCTGCATGAGGGATTCAAAAAGATTCAGCAAAAAAGAGATAAGCATTAATTATTACTTAAGGGATGTTTTGAAAAAAACAGGGCTAAGCCTTCCATCCTTAGTTAAAGGAGTTAAAGGAGTTTGGGATAAGGACAGAATAACAGAGCCTTTAATGAAATCAGTTCTAAGGGCAAAAAATGAGGTTTATGTCAACAAAGACGGAACAGTAAGGTATGACATGATTGAAACAGTATGCACTCACTTTAAATGCTCAGAAATAGGGCTGAATTTAGCCAAAGCAAAAGAGCTGGGATACACTAAAGACATTTATGGACAAGAACTAGTGAATGGCGAGCAAATGGTTGAGCTTTTGCCCCAAGATTTAATACTTCCGGACTGCCGGGAATGGCATGATGCAAGCAGCGTTGATTTCCTCATCAAAACAGCTAATTTCATAGATGACGAGCTTGAATATTTGTACCATCAAAAAAGAGTTTTTAATTATAAAACCAAAGATGACTTGCTAGGAGTCTTAGTTGTCAGCATTGCACCCCATACAAGCGCAGGAATAATAAGCAGAGTAATAGGCTTTTCAAAATCGCAGGGAATTTATGCGCACCCTTACCTTCATGCAGCCTGCAGAAGAAACGCTGATGGGGATGAATTATGCGTTATTCTTTTAATGGATGCTTTGCTTAATTTCAGCAGGCAATTTCTGCCAGACAGAAGAGGAGGAAGGACTATGGATGCGCCATTAGTATTAAGCACTAAACTAGACCCTTTGGAAATTGACGGGGAAGCCTATAATGTTGATGTTGTAAGCAGTTACCCTTTAGAATTTTATGAAGCAGCAAAAGAGTGCAAAATGCCTTATGATGTCAAGATAAAAAGAGTTGAAGACTTACTCAACAAGCCTGAACAGTACGAAGGCTTAATGTTCACTCATTTGTCAAGCGACATTAACCAGGGGCCAATGGTAAGCGCGTATAAGACTTTGGCAACAATGGAAGAAAAATTAATGGCTCAGCTGAACATTGCCAAGAAATTCAGGTGCGTTGACCAGGATGATGTTGCCAAATTAATAATAGACAAGCACTTCCTTAAGGATTTGAAAGGCAACCTAAGAAAATATTCCAGCCAAGCATTCAGGTGCGTTGCTTGCAATGAAAAATACTTAAGGCCGCCATTAATAGGTAAGTGCTCAAAATGCGGAGGAAAAATAATATTTACAATAGCTGAGGGAAGCGTGAAAAAATATTTGGAGCACTGCCTAAAGCTTAATGATGATTACAAGCTTCCTCATTATCTGCAGCAAGACTTAATGATTCTTCAAAGAAGAATTGATGGAGTTTTCGGAAAGCCAGACACTAAGCAGATACATCTTTCCAATTTTTAAGTGTTTAACAACGTTTTTATTTATAAAGCGCTTATAAATAAGTCATAATCCCTAATCGTTTTGATGAAAAATTGAAGGATTCTCAATTTAAAAGCCAAGCCAAGGAAAAAGAAAGAAAGCTTGACTATAAAAGAGGAAAATTTTTTTTAGAATCCTTTTTATCAATAAATGAACTAAAAGAGTCTGAAAACAAAAAATAATATTGTTGGAATCGCCAAAGAACCCATTAAATTTATAGGCCTAACATTTTTTTTAATCAATACTAAGCCAAGAAGCGTTGAAGCAGCCAAGATTATTGCTCCAAAAACTCCATCAAAAGCTATTGTGAGCAAAGCCACAAAAATTATCACAGATATCCTGAAATATTTTGAGCTGATTAATCCGGCGTTTTCGCCCAATTTTTTATTAATCTTTAATGCAATCAAACAAGAGATTAAAAGAGCAAAGAATCCGAAAAGCAAAAGCAAAGAATATTCCTTTAAACCAATGCTTAAAGCCTGCCCTATTTTTTCAATAGTTCCATTTCTTGCCTTATTAATGTAATAAAAAGTGATAAGGCTTAAGGCAACATCAGCAATATTAATGCTTGCTAGTGAAGCAACCTTTAATTCATCATTCTTGTAATTTGATGAAAAAAACCCTATCTGGCTAGGGCTTACTCCAGGAACCAGCATCATAACAATTGAGGAAAAAACGCCAATCAATGAAACCTTTAATAGGTCAAAAAAACTGGACTCAACAGCGCTTTTTCTAAGCTGGTTAGGTATTAAATAATTATTTCTTCCAAAAAACAGCGCGCTTATTCCAAACATTCCAGTAAGAAGGGGCAAGAAAGGCTCATTAAGATTAATATTGAAGGCAATATACCCTAAAATTCCTGAACCAAGAAAGAACAGCAAAGCAGTTAGCCGCTGCTTTTGCTTGGCAATTATTAAAATACTCATCAATAAAAGCAATAACCATGCATAACTGCTCAAATAATAGCTTATAACTGAGATGATATTGCCCATTAGTAGCCCCAACACCATGACAATTGAGTAAGTGATAATTCCAGAGTAAGCAATAATTTTAACAGCAGAGTTCATCCTGCCTGAGCTAAGAAACCTGCTAAAAGAATCCTTAAGCAAAACTTCACCCTCTTTTGGTGTATTTAAATAAGCTGCGCTTAAGAATTCAAAAACATTGCTTGAAAGCAGGGAGCAAAAAAGGAACACTGCAATGCTTAAATCATTATCCAGTAAAATCATGTAAGCAAATAAGTTAGAGTGAAGTCCGGGAATTAGCCCAATGATTATTCCAAACAAGCTTCCCAATACTCCGAACAAGAAAATGCTTATGATACCATGAAATTATCAGTCTTAAAATAAAAAAGTTTTATATTCTAATCATTTGTCAATTAATAGTATGGCTGTTTTGCTTGATTATAATGATTACTGCTTCTTGAACAAAGAATCAGCAGTGAACAAAAAAAGCCTAAGTTTTTATTCCCATGAAAAACTTGCTTTAAAATTTGTAATAAAGCAAAACACTTCAAAAAAAATCTCCTTCTCAGTAACTCCATTAATCAATGCATTAAGCTTTAAGTCTGAAGCAGTAATGAATGATTCAGGAATTTTTGAGCTAAATATTGACGCCTCGCTTTTGCCGAAGTTTTGGTCAGGAGATTTAGCTGTGAATGATGCCGGAATAATTAGCATAGTGGCTCTTGATTTTTCAAAAAAAGAATTAAAATAATGCTTTCTTAATCTCTTTATCAGAGTAGCTTATCTTTCCTTTGTTGTATTTTTTATTGGCTATTAATTCCATTATTTTTTTGGCATTACTTTTGGCTGAGCCGTTTGAAGTTTCATACTCAATCACATTATTAGACTTAACAGATTGGGTGAAATAATCAATCACTTCAACCTCTAAATTGTCAAGTATTTTTTGCTTTGAATATTTCCTTTTAATAAGCCTTTTTTTTAAGACGCTGGGCTTAACTCTCAGTATTATAATTATATCAGCATCAGGGCAGTACTCTATTAAATGAGTCTCAAAAATAGAGTTTTTTGGTAATTTTTTCAGCACTTTTTTCAATTTATTATTTATAATAAGCTCCTCATTTTCAACAGAATCAATGGTTTCAGGATGGCTCTTAATCAATTCTTTAACATCAAAGTAAGGAACTCTCAATAGTTTAGATAACTCCTTTGCAATGCTTGTTTTTCCGCTTCCAGGCGTGCCAGTTATTAATATTTTCATAATTTTATGAGTGTTCCTTTAGGCCCGGGATTAAAGCATAAAGTTTTCCCTAATTTTTCTTCTTTTCCGCTATTCTCATGAACGTGGCCGCAGCAGCAAACCATTGGCTGATTGTCCATAATCCATTTGAATAATTCAGAGCTTCCTATATGCATTCCATTAGGAATTAAATCAAGAGAAGTATTTTTAGGCGGAGTGTGAGAAACCAAGCAGTCAATTTTTGAAAAACCTTTCAATTTTTTCTTAAACTCATCCTCTGAAAGCTCATAAACAGTGTTAAATGGGCTTATTGTTCCGCCTCCAATACCTAAAAAATTCAGGTTTTTGTCCTGATAAACATCTTCATGTATTGAAACAATGTTTTCATAGTCATCAATTGATTCATCAATCATTTCAGGGGTTTCATTGTTTCCTGGAATGATTAATATTTTCTTATTCTTTATATTAGCCAATTCATCAATAAGGCTTTGCAAATTTTCTCCTCCAATGCTTAAGTCTCCTGCGCAAACAACTAATTCAGCGTTTTTGCTTTTTTTTATTATTTTTTTTAAAGCAGCCAAATCTCCGTGAATGTCTGAAAAGAATAATACCTTCATTTTAGTACCTTTATCTCTTGGTTGCCTCTTTTTGCCAGCAATAATTTTCTGCCAGCATCGCTGCTTGTTGAAATCTTTATCACTCCTTTCTTGCTAGCAGTTGCTGTAAGCAAATAATCCCCTTGCGCTTCTATATCAAAGCTTTCTTGGCTCATTGAATCGCCTACAATTATTTCAATGTTTTTTTTACCAATGACTAACTCATAGTTTATTTCCTTCTTAGGCTCATCGCTTGATTCATCACTGTCTTTGCCGCTTGTCTCTCTGACATCAATCTTAACACCTATTTTGTCCTCTAAATTCTTTATATTAACTCCTTTTTTCCCGATTAATTCTCCTACAATTTTTTTAGGGACAGACAATTCAACCCTGTTGTCTCCTGTCATTTTCAGCTCAAAATTAACTCCTACAGGCAGCTCCTTCTTTATTTTTTCCTTCAAAACATCGCCAGCCAATCTTCTTGCAGTATTATTAGTGTTTACTTTCACATCTTTTACAGGAACAACAACTGTTTGCTCGCCGAAAGTGTACATCTCATAAACTAGCTCGCCTGTTAAGAAATCCTTAACTTCAACTATAGGCCTAGCCAAATCCTCTTCAGTCATGCCACTTGGAACCCTTACAGTCATTGAAACCTCTAAGCATTTTCCGACATTTCCTTTTTCAATAAAAAGCACTGTATCTAAGATGCTTGGAACCATTCCAAGTTCAACCTTGCCAATGAATCTTTGTATTGCATCAATAGGGTTTGTGGCATGCACAACTCCAATCATTCCAACCCCGGAAAGCCTCATGTCCTTGAACAATTCAAAATCGGAAACATTTCTTATCTCATCAAAAATAGTGTAATCAGGCCTTGATAATAATAATATGTCATGTATTTCATCATTGGTTGCTTTGCTTTTTGAATACTGGGTTATCTCATCAGGAAGTATTAAATCCCTTGGAGCTTCAACAGTTTTAACAATTTTTCCCTGCTCCAAATAATAAACTGCTAATGCTTGGCAGAAAGTGCTTTTTCCATTTCCAGGAGCTCCAGCAACAAGTATTCCTTCAGCCCTATCCTTTAATCTTTTCTGCAGCTTTTCATTCAAATTGTACTCGCTTAATTCCATTATTCTAACAGGCCTTACAGCAGTTATTTCCCATCCATCACTTAAAGGGGGCCTTGTTATAACTATTCTGTAATTCCTGAATTGAACTATTACTGAGCCAGTTCTTTCAATCTCAACAAAGCTTTTAGAATCAAGATTGGTTTTCAGAATAATATCTTCTGCGTATTTTTCAACCTCTTTTGCTGTTAATTTTTTGCTGTTAATCTCAGCAAATACCCATTCTCCAGGTTTTCCTTTCTTGGCTTTAGGAGTAGTTTCCTCCCTTAAATGAACACTCATTGTGTGCTCGTCAAAGAATTTTTCAATATTTAACAAACCAACCTCTTTTTTAACCTCAACGAATTTTGCATCAATTTGGCTAGCTAAAGCAATCTCATACTGCACAGAATCTGAAGTAATAAGTGTTGCGCCTCTGGTTTTTGCCAAATCCCTAATCAATGCATCAATCTCTCCTTTGTTTGCGTACTCAATCTCTCTAATAGTTGGCCTTTGGCCGTCATATTCAACCTTTATTTTTTTACTTGATAATATTTTTTTAATCTCATTAATGCCGATCATTCCAATCTCTTGCTTGGAATTAGCCTGATGCTCAAGCTCTGCAATAACAGCATTGTGTATGATTATGGTGCCAGTTATTTGGCTTTTGTCAATCATGCTTGACAAAATGCCTTCAATAATAACGCTAGTGTCCGGAATAAAACTTTCATTTTTCATAATGATTAATTACTTATTAGGCATTTAAAATAATTACTCTAAGAATTCTTTGCCGTTCATGTAAGATTGAAGCACTTTAGGAATCAAAACTTTTCCATTATTTGTCTGAAAATTTTCAATCATTGCAATCAAGCACCTAGTGCTAGTCACTAAGGTGGAATTTAAAGTATGAACCAAGCCTTTTGGAGGCATGCCTTCTTTTTCCCTGTATTTAATATTCAGCCTCCTTGACTGGTAATCCTTAATATTTGAACAGCTTACAACTTCCCTATACTTGTCTTGCCCAGGGAACCAGGCTTCAATATCATACTTCTTGCTAGCCACTACCCCTAAGTCTCCAGTGCAGATATTAACAACCCTGTAATGAATCCCCAAGCTTTGCCAGAACTCTTCAGCAATTTTAAGCAACTCTTCATGAATTTTGTTGCTTTCTTTAGGATTAGAAAAAACAATCATTTCAACCTTGTCAAACTGATGAACCCTGAAAATTCCCTTCTCATCCTTTCCATGGCTTCCAGCTTCAGTCCTGAAGCAGGAGCTGTAGCCGCAGAACTTTTTAGGCAACTCATTTTCTGTTAAAGTTTCATCCATATAATAACTAACCAAAGGCACTTCGCTTGTTCCGATCAAGCTCATTCCTTCCCCCTTTATTTCATACAAATCGTCTTTTCCGCTAGGCAAATAGCCTGTTCCAAAAAAGCATTTCTCATAAGCCATATAGGGAGGAATCATGAAAGAAAATCCTTTTTTTTTCAAAAAATCTAATGCGTAGGAGAACAATGCAAACTGCAGCCTTGCCAATTCATTTTTCAAGAAATAATTTCTTGCTCCAGCAACCTTTGTTGCCCTTACAATATCATACCAATTATTTTTTTCGCATAGCTCTTGGTGCTCCAAAATTTTGAATTTAAAAACAGGTTTTTTGCCAAAAGATTTAACAGTAACATTTTCAGAATCATCCTTTCCATAAGGAACGGACTCATCCATTATGTTTGGGATTTGGCTTAACAAATCAGTAACTTTTTTTTCTAAAGAATTACATAAATCATCTAATTTTTCTATTTCTTTATTGTTGTCCTGCATCTCCTTAATTTTAGCCTGCTTAGTTTTTATATCCTTAATTATGGAAATTTCCTTGCTTACAACATTTCTCTTGTTTTTCAGCTCATCCCTTTTAGAGACATTATTCCTCCATTCATTATCAGCTTTAATGACTTTTTCAACAAGCTCCAATTTATCAGCATATTTTCTCTTTTTCAAATCCTTCCTTACAATATCTGGAGTCTCCCTGAATAATTTAATGTCTAGCATAAGTCTAATCAAATAACTTGTTTTTTATAAAGATATTTTTTTTAAAAAAACAGAAAGGTTTATATAAATAAATTTGTATTCTGTCATCCAATGATCAATGATGCAAGGAAAAATTCGGAGGAGTATCATGCTCTTGAAAGGCTTTTTACAATCCAGCAGGCCCAAAGCGGATACTTAATGAGGCCGCTATTTAAAATGTTTCAAAAAAAGGATGCTTCAGCAAGATTAATTATTGAATCCAAGGATTTTTCAGATTTTGTGTTTGAATGGAGAAAATACAGCATTAAAGGCTCTTTTCCTTTAGACTACTCACTTTCTTTTGCAGTGCCTTATTGCTTGGAAGTTTATTTTGACAAAGTTTATTCAAACCAGTCAATTCAGGAAAACATCTCTGATAAAAGTTTGAATAAAGACTTAAGTTCTTTATTTTTTTCCATCTTTCAAAAAAACTATGAACTGATTGAAAACCAACTCATATTCCCTTCAAAAAAATCCGAACTCCAGTTCATTGATGAAAAAACTTCAAAAACATTTTTTAAAAAGACCCGCAGCAATGCCAAAAACTTATTTGATCTTGACATAACTGATTTCATGAACCTTTATTATGACGAATTCAAGTTTTTGATTAATGGCTGCTTGGTTGAAAAGATTAAGTTCACTGCAGGGGATTCAACATTAACAATGAAGCCTTACATATTCAGTATACTAAAAAAAGAGGATAAAAGGCTGAAAATAATACAGCCAAAAAAAGACATTATTGAGAATGCTTATGCAAAATACAGGTTATTGTTTGAAAACCCTTTTGGTTTACCTGAAAGCATTTTTTAAAAGACTATTATTTTATTATTCCCAGAATCTCATTTCAATATTTTTCTGGGTTTTTGCATACTTTTTCAGCTCTTTTATGAACTCTGCCGAGAATGATTTGTCATTAAGGGATTTATCCAGTACGTTTTCTCCTGGCTGAAACCTCTGCAAAACAAGCTTAGATGGCTTGACCTTTTCATTAATCTTTTTTATGCTGCTTAAAGAATGCAGTGTTGGCGTGACAGTCATCCTGAACTCATGAGGCACTTTGCTTTTTTTAAGCATCTCAAAGCTTTTTTCAAACTCTTTGTAAACTTGGGAGAATCCAGTGATTCTCTTATAATCATCCTTGTCAAATTCGCTTTTTATATCCATTGCAACAAAATCAAAAACTTTTTTTCCCATTAATTTGCTCAATCTTTCGCTGAAAGTGCCGTTAGTTTCAACACCCAGAAATACTTCATGCTCATTTGCCCACTCCTTAATTTTCAGTATTGCATATTCATAGATTAATGCTTCCCCTCCGCTTAAAATGATGCTGTCAATTACCCCCAAGTTTTTTTTCAGATGCTTAAAAATATCCTTTAGATAAGTTTTTTTCTTTATAGCTTGCTGCGAATAATTGTAGCAGAACCTGCATCTTAAATTGCATCCTTGGAAAAACACGACAGAGCACATGTGCCCAGGGTAGTCAACGCTGGACAAATCCTGAACCCCTGCAAAGTACGCTCTCATGATAGAGCATTAATAATTATTGAGTATTTAAATTTTTTTAAAAAGCAATTAATTTAAATCAGCAAAGGTTTGAAATACTAAGATGAACAAGATTTTTTTGCTTTACTTATTATGTATAAGCACAAGCCTTATCTTTTTGTCAGCATATTTTAGCATAGTTTTTTTTGACTATATTGAAAGCGTTTTTTACATAATTTCAATGATTCTTTTGCTCAGCATGTTCTTCATACTGCTTCTTTCAAACAAGCACTTATTTACAGGAACAAGGCTTTTATTCATGTCTTTTTTCTTCTTAATAATGAACATTTCCCTGATTCTTTCAAAAAACTTATTCATGCTAAACACGTCAGCATTGCTGATATTAAGCGTTTTTGAGCAGTTCTCTTTCATCTCTTTTGCCTGCCTTTTAAGCGTTTTTGCGTACTCCTTGAATAAGCCAATCAATTCAAAAATCTTTATTTTACTGCTATGCCCTCTGGTTTTATATTCAGTATTCCTGCTTTTTTTAAAAGGCCAAAGCAACACTTCATTAGAGTCATCAATAAATTATTTCATACTGATTTTTACAATAATCTATGATTTCTTGCTTGCTTACAATTTCTACAATGCTTACAAGAACTCTGCTGAATTAGAGATGAAATCATCCCTTGTCCTTGCAGGATTATTGTTGATTCTTTCTTTTAGCGGCTTCAAGCAAGCAGGGCTGTTTTTCTTCCTAAACTCAATAATGCTGACAACAGGCTCTTTTGTATTATGCTTAGGTATATTGATTGAAACTGACTTAAAATTTTATGAAAAAATTTTCAACAAAGTGCTTGATTCTTTAAACAAGGAGGCAAAAGGGAAATATGCTGCATGGATTATGAGAGTCTCTGGCAAGATGCAGGGGATGCATTTAGCCTATAAAACTTCAAAAATAATCTTAACTGACAATCCTTTGATTTCGAACAAAGAAGAAACAAAAATGTATGATGACTTGCTGATTTTTTCAATATCATGGCTTAAAAGCAACTCTAAGTCTTCAGGCAAAATCATAAAGAATATAAAAAGTTACTACAATTTTCAGAAAATATTGACTAAAAAATTAAGCCAGTTTTCTCTTTAACAATCCTTAAAACTTCTAAAAATATTTCATCAACAGTTTTTTCATGGTTGTTAGCAACGCATCTAATTATGGGATAATTAAATTTTTCTGCAGTTTCAATGTATAAATTATGCACTTTTACCAAATATTCCTTGTTTTTTTCATGATTATCCATTGCCCTTCCGCGTTTTATTATTCTTTCAATTGAGTTCTCTACAGGCAGGTCAAAAACTATTGTCAAGTCATCCTTTGGCAAATTTTTTTGCCAACCAGAAACAGTTTCCATTAATTCATATCTTTCTTTGCCTTCATAATTTGCCCCTTGGTAAACCTTAGTGCTTAAAGTGTACCTGTCAAGAATGATTATTATCCCATTTTTTTGCAGATTGAGTAAATTATTCTTTTGAGCCAACTGGTCATTATAGAACAATTTTGCAACATCTATTGGCAAGAGCTTTTCTTTGCCATGCAAATATTCATAGATTAATTTCCCTGTTGGAGTATTATATTGAGGAAAATCCAGCAATACTGCTTTTTTATTTTTAGCCAAGAAATAGTCAAGCAATTTTTTTGCCTGAGTTCCTTTTCCGCTGCCATCAGTTCCCTCAAAAATTATCATCATCTTATTCCAGTGCTTCCAAAACCGCCAGCCCCTCTTTTTGTGCTGTTTAGCTCATCTGATTCAACAATTGTTGCCTGCTCAACTTTTGCAATTATTAATTGCGCAATCCTGTCACCTTTAATTATTTTAAACTCTTCCCTGCCTAAATTCATAAGTATTACTTTAACTTCTCCCCTGTAATCTGAATCAATTGTTCCAGGAGAATTAAGCACAGTTATTCCTTTGAGGGCTAGCCCGCTTCTTGGCCTGACTTGGGCTTCAAAGCCATTTTCAATCTCCAAGCTTAAACCTGTGGGTACTAACTTAATCTCCATAGGCTTAATGATGCATTCTTCAGCTGAGCATAAGTCCATTCCGGCGCTTTGGCTGGTTTTATATTGGGGTAAGATTGCTTCAGGGATTAATTTTTTTATTTTCAATTCCATCTTTTTCACTCTATGTGCGTTTTTATCTCTTTAATCAAGTTCTGCTTATTAGGAACTTCTGAAAAAAATATTGTCTCATCATTTATTGCAATGCTTGGAGTTTCCATCACTTGATAAATAAGCGCTGTTAAAAAATCATCCTTAATATCAATAACTCTTAATTTTAATCCCAGCTCTTTTGCAACCTCATTGCATAATTTCTTTGCAGCAGGGCAATTAGGGCACGAAGGCATTGTGAATACAGTTAAAATGTTTTCTTCTTTCTTCATATAGTATATTTCACCCTGTCTTTCATTTCAGCTTTTTTCCCTTCATTCCAGGATTTAACTGGAGTTAAATAGCCTGTTACTCTGGAATACCATTCAACGTTGTTGCTTGAGCAGAACTGGCATCTTTCGCGCATCCCGTTGCTCATCTTTCCGCAATCTTTACATTGAGTCATGTCTTTTGTAAAAGAGAAATAAGAGCATAATGTTTTTGTTGCAATCTTTTTAATGAAATCAACCAAAGCTTCAGGGTTAGGGTTTTTTTCCCCCATGAAAACATGAGTTATTGCCCCTCCCATTAATAATGGATGGAAGCTGCTTTCTGTTTTAATTCTGTCCCATAAAGGAATATTTGCTCCAACAAAAACGTGGCTGCTGTTAGTGTAATAAACATTTTTTGTTCCTTTCTCTCCTTTAGCTGCATTGTTTGGGTATTTGCTGTCAAGTTTTGCGAATCTGTTAGCAGTTGACTCAGCAGGGGTTTGAACCAAGCTCCATCTTTTACCTGTCTGCTTTTCCATTCTCAAAGTTTTGTCTTTCATATAATTCATCACTTTCAAACCGAACCTTAAAGCATCCTTGTCCTCATGCAATTGCTTTCCAGTCATAATTTGGACTAATTCATTAAGCCCGACAAATCCGAAACTATTAGTGCTGGAATCCAGGTCAAAATAAGGTTCTCCTTCAAATTCTTGGGTTAAGAAAGGAGACCCTCCATTAAGCAAATATTTCCTTATAGTGTCTCTTTTTGCATCAAAAACGCTTTTTGCCACTTCAAACTTAGTATCTATTGCTTCATACATTAATTTTTCATCACCTTTGCTTTCATAACCGCACCTCGGAAGATTAGCAGTAACTGTTTGAAGGCTTCCAAACCTTAGCTTTCCCTCATTAATCTGTTTCATTTGCTTGCTGTCTGGTATTAAAAAATATCTGCAACATTGGCTTTGAACAGCATCAGGCATGTAAGGAGCTGATAAGTTAAGAAAGTAAGGGGCTCCGTATTTGCTTGCTAATTTTGCAGCTTTTAATAAAATATCATCATACTTGCTGGTTTTAGTAACGCTTCTTCTTAATTTGAACTCAGGCTTAGGGAAGTTAAAGCATCTGCCATGGTAATCCCCCTCCATATAAGTGTCAAGGAATGCGTTAAGAATCATTTTTGATTCATCTTCATAGTCAGCATAAGTAACACCTTCCTTAGTGATTCCTCCTGGAAGCAAAGCTAATTGTTTTTTTAAATAATCAGGAGCATCAAGCTCTAAGCTAACGCTTGTAAAGGCAGTCTGACCCCCTCTGCTGAAATTAGACATGCTTAATTCATAAATAAAATATTGAATGTTTTGCTTAATTTCTTCATAGCTCATGCCTTTTGCATAAGGAGCTAAAATAGTGTTTAAAAAATCATATCCTTGGCCTCCGCTAAAGCTCATCTGGCTTGCCTGCAAAACCTTAGCTAACTGCATTACTGCTGAATTCAAATGCTTTGCAGGCCCTGCAACTGCTGTTGAAACGCCCAAACCATCAGTTTTAACCCCATATTTTAAGAACAATCTTGCAGGCACTTCAAAGCAGAAAGGTCTGTTAATAAAATAATCCAAATCATGAATATGAATATCTCCAGACATATGGGCTCTGCTGGCCTCTTTAGGAATTAATCTTAATAATGAATACTCTTTTGATACCTGATCTCCAAAGGATTTATGAACAAATTCAGGAGTATAAGGGGTGTTAGCGTTTTCATTGTCAACACTGTAAATTAATTTAGTGACATCATAAATGGGAAGACCAACTCTTGTATATAAATCCCTTGCATCATTTAACCCGTATTTTAACAATTTAACATTAACTAACTCCCTTATTAATGGGCCGCTTACATATTCAACATTCAGCTTTTCAAGCTCGTCTCTTACCTCTCCAGAGATTTTTTTGGCAATATTAACAGGAAGTCCAGTTTCCCTAACCAAGCTTTCGACAATTTTTTCATTATCCTGCTCTTCAATTGTGCCCCTATTTGTTAAAACAAGAATCTTCTTCATGTAAAGTGGTTAATAAGTGACAGTTTTTAAATAATACTCAATGAAAATATAACAATTATAATATATATACTAAACGTATATATTGGGCTTCGTTATTGAAATTAAATATAAAAATAACAACTAATTGGGCTTTTTATTAATCAGTGTTTTCATTCTCTTTTTTGTAGATTGCAAAAAACTCCCTAATAAAAGGCTTTGAAGTAGTTCGCTTATTTTTTTCCCTGTTAGAAATTATTAACTCATCAATATTCTTGATAGAGTCTATGAAAAAATTTTTGTTAAACATAATATATCTATTTTTGAAAGTATTTTTTAATCTTTCATGGTTCCTGCTTTTAGGAAGACGCGAATAATACATAGGGTCATAAGTTATTAATTCATTTTTTGATTCATTATATTCTAACACAATAAGCCATCCGAAACCAAGGTTTAGCTGCTTATACAGCTTGTTAAAATCCACAAAAACAATAACTGGGCCGTCTTTAAGCGCTTCAAGCAACTCTTCCTCAAATTCTTTTGAAACTATTAATCTCATGCCTTTTGTCATTAATTCTGACCTTATCTTATTCTCATAATCAAGCAATCCTTCATAGTCATTCTTGTAGTTCTCCTTTTGCCTAAAAAGCACAGTGTTAAAGTTGTTAACAGCCAAGCCAATCAAATCATAGCTTAATGGAATTTTCAAGGGATTATTTATGGAAATCTTTTTTGCAGTCTTTACAGCAATCCCTGTTAAATCATTCGGCTTTTTCTCATTAATCTTTACCCTATTAACATAATCAGTTAATATTTTCAGGCAAGCAACGCCAGATTCAAAACCAGTCTTGCAAGTGTAATGCGGAACAAAAACCTTCATAACTAAAAATAAGCATTTAAGTGTTTAAAATTATAACCCTTAAAGCAATATTAATAAAATATTAAATCCTTATTTAGTCATGGAGGATAACATTATAGAGGTCAGTAATGTAAGCAAATCCTTCAGAAAATACAAAAGAGGAGACTCTTTTTTTGATGCTTTCAAAAGCCTGTTTCACAGGGAATATGAAATAATTCATGCATTAAAAAATGTGAATTTTCATGTTAAAAAAGGTGAAATACTCGGATACTTGGGCCCTAACGGCGCAGGAAAATCAACAATGATAAAAATAATGTGCGGAATTTTAGAGCCAGATTCCGGAACCATTAAAGCCCTAAACTATACTCCCTATAAGGAAAGGGAAACCTATGTAAAGTATATTGGAGCAGTATTCGGACAAAAAAGCAATTTATGGCCTGATTTGCCTGCAATTGACACTTTCAGGCTGAACAAAGAAATCTATAAGATTTCAGACAATGACTACAAAAAAAGGCTCAATGAACTGGTTGAATTATTGGAAGTAAAAGAGATAATAAAATCTCCAGTTAGGAATCTAAGCTTTGGAGAGAGGATGAAATGTGAATTCATATCAAGCTTGCTGCATAATCCTAAAATATTATTCCTTGATGAGCCGACTGTTGGAGTTGATGTTGTAGCAAAGCAAAATATCAGGAACTTTATCAAAAAAATAAATAAAGAAACAGGAGTCACAGTAATACTCACAACTCATGATGTGGGAGATGTTGAGTCATTATGCGACAGAATAATAATACTTGACAAAGGGGTGCATGTCTATGAAGGCTCAATTCCTCTGCTTAAAAAGGATTATTTATCCTATAAAGAATTATTAGTGTATTTTGAAAAGGAAACAAAGAACATTGAACTTCCAAACTGCGAAGTAATAGAATCCGAGCCTTTCAAGGCAACATTAAAGGTTGATATTTCAAATACGAGCATGAGCCAGGCAATACAGAACTTAATGGAAAAATATCATGTTGAAGATATTGACATAAAAGAAGAAAGCATAGAAAGCATAATAAGCAGAATTTATAAGAGCGGAAAAAAATGAACTATTTTTTTGCCTTTTTTTTTAAAGCCTTCAAAGAAGCCACCACTTCAAGATTTTCTTCAATAGTGTGGGCTTTAGGAAAAGTGTTGTTCATAATATTAAATTTTTATTTATGGCAAGCAATTTATTCCTATGATGGAAGAGCAGTGATTAACGGATTAAGCATGGAAGAAACAATAAATTACATGCTCTTTTCCGGAATGATGGTAGGGTTATTATACAATGAAATCCATAATATTGTCAGAAGAGATGTTCAAAAAGGAGATATAAGCATTAAGCTATTAAAACCAATAGATTATGGTTTCCAGCAACTGGCACTGGTTCTTGGTGACAGGCTTTATAGCGTGTTTATTGAGATAATACCTGCATTAACGATTGCTTTCATATTTTTTAATTTCAAAATTTATGGATTGCTTAATTTTTCATTTTCTTTAGCCAGCTTTTTGGCTTCAATGATTCTGAATTTCTACATTGATCTGAATATTTCATTAATCAATTTCAAATACATTGACAAATTCGGCACCATACAAATCTTCAAAAACATTATAAAGAACCTGTTTTCAGGAGCTATTTTGCCTCTTAATTTTTTCCCTCAAATCCTTCAAGGAGCGCTCAAATTTTTTCCGACAACATATCTTACTTATGTTCCCATAATGATTTATTTAGGCAAGCTTTCGGCAATTGACATTCTTTTTTCTTTTTTTTACCAGATACTTTTAATAATTATTTTTTATTTTATCTACAAATTTTTTTATAAAAGATTAACTAAAAGCTTTGAAGGGGTTGGAGTATGAGTTTTTTCATAGAATACATGAAATTAAGCATGAAGGATTTGTTTGCTTACAGATTCTCATTTTTTTTGTTTTTATTAATAGCTATTATGGAAATGGCTGCTTTTGTTGTGCCTTTCTTTTTAATTTATAGTGTAATGGAAGGTTTTCCGGGATGGACACTCTATGAATTATTTTTTTTCAGCGTAACGAACTTGCTTTCTTGGAATATTACAAATGGGTTTTTCTTTTCAGGAGGAACGATATCATCAGTTGTTGAAGACAGGGAATTTGACAAATTCCTTTTGCAGCCAATAAACATTTTTTATAACATGTTTATTAATGGAATGCATTTGAAAAGCACTCCGGATATTTTATTGGATATAACTGCTTTATTAGTAATATTTCCCTATTTAGGCATAGCTTTCAGCTGGATTAATATTTTAATATACTTATTTTTAATATTGCTGTCTTGCCTGACACTCATGGGATTTTCATACATAATCGCGTCATTGTCTTTTTTTATAACAAACACCGAAACATTATTTGACATTTTTTGGATTTTCAAGGGTTCAACAGACAGGCCAGTTAATGTTTACGGAAAAAATTTTATTGTAATATTTTTTACATTCATCCTGCCTTTTGCATTAATGAACTATTACCCTGTTTCAATATTTCTCGGAAAAATAGATTATTCCATAATTCCCTTGCTGATAACGATTTCTTTAAGCGTTTTATTATTAGGTTTTTTTTGCCTAAACTATGGATTAAAGCACTACAAAAGCGCGGGATGATAATGAACTTATTTCTTATAGACAATACCTTTCATTTTTGCCATAAATCTTTTAAATAAGTTCCTGTCAACATCATCTAAGACTTTTTTCCAAACAAGGAACAAATAAATCATGGATGATGCAAAAGAGCCTATTATTTTTAATATTAAGTTCATGTCAATGCTGAAAAATAGCATGAGCGGCAGCGAAAATACTACTATTTTTCCTGCAGCTTTGAAATCAATACTGTAATACTTCCTTGCTTTGATTGCCATAAAGACTAAAACAGCTCCTGCTGCAAATAACATTATCAGCGAAGAGTTGAAAGCGTTAATTGCATAGCTTGAGAAGGCTAATATCACAACCAGCCTTATCACGTTTCCAATGACAGGGTACTTGTTTTTTCCAATGCTATAGCTTATTATTTCAAAGAGGCTGGAAATTATGTTAAAGAAAAACATTACTGAAACTATCTTTATTAAAGCATAAATCCCTGAGAATTCAGAGCCGAGCAAGAAATTTGCAGCAAAGCTGGAAGCAAAAAAGAAAAACATAAGCAAAGGAATGACATAAATTAGTATATAGTTCATTATTTTTGAGGAAACCTCTTTTATTTCCTCAACTTTTTTGCTGACAATGCTAGGAACTAAAGCTGTGAGTAATGCAGTTGAAGCCAAAGTCATTATCATGCCAACTCTTGATGCTGCATCCAAGTAACCAAGCTCTAAAGGCATTTTTCCTAATATTAACGGAAGCAAACCGTTTGACAAAAAGCTAGTGATTGTTCCAACATAATTAATCAAAGAAAATTTGGCAAACTCAGAATAATTATTAAACCCTTCATTTTTTTTTGAAAGCTGAAAAGCTCGTTTGTAAGCATAAATAATATAGCAAACATAAGCAAATAAATAGCCAATTAATCCACCAGTAAGCCCTAAATATATTACTAAAGGAACTGCAGCAATTTTCGCAACATTAAAGATTAAATCAGCAATAGAAGTTGTTTTTAAATTGTTTAGCCCCTGAAGGATTCCAGGAGCAACATTCATTAATATAAAAAAAGGCATTGAAAAAACAACCAAAGGCAGATAATTTTTTAGTTCAGGATTATTGTAATAATCAGCTATAAAATTTATTGACAAAAATAGGATTAATGAGCTTAAAATTATTAATGTTCCTCTTGCTTTCAGGAATTTTTTCAGCAAATCAAACTGGCTGTTTTTGTATTTTGACAAAAAATAAGCCATGCTATTCTCAGTGCCCAATCCTCCAAACATGTAAAACAGATTCATAATTGTTGTAAGAAGCGCAAAGGTTCCGTAATTGCTGGGACCTAGCAGCCTGATTATCAAAAAAATAGTAACCATTGAAATGGCAGTGCCTAAGCCTTTTCCGAATAATTGCCATGCAGTGTTTTTTCCAATAACTCCCAGTTCTTTCATTATTAAAATATTACAAGCATTAATTTAAAAAATAATGGCAACATTACTAATATAATGGGTGTTAACCTTAAAGGATTATTGGAGCCTAAAAAGATAGAAATAAATGACTTGAAAGGCAAAAAAGTAGCAATTGATGCATACAATGCTTTATACCAGTTCATTTCAACAATCAGGCAATATGACGGCTCGCCATTAGTTGATTCTAAGGGAAGCATCACCAGCCATTTGAGTGGATTATTTTACAGGACTATTAATCTATTAAAATCAGGAGTTCTTCCATGCTTCGTTTTTGACGGCAAAGCTCCAAGCTTCAAAAAGCAGACAATAAGCGACAGGATGAATATTAGAAGCAAAGCAAAAGAGGACTACGAAGAGGCTTTGGCAGAGGGGGATTATGAGCGGGCAAAGTCAAAGTCAATGCAGTCAGCATTGCTGACAAAGGAAATGATAACTGAATCAAAAGAATTATTGGATGCTTTAGGCATTCCATGGATTGATGCTTTAAGCGAAGGCGAAGCGCAAGCAGCTTATATGGTTAACAAGAATGAAGTTTATGCAAGCGTAAGCCAGGACTATGACAGCCTATTGTTTGGAGCTCCTTTGCTTGTGAGGAATTTGAACATTACTGGCAAAAGAAAGATTCCTGGAAAAAACTTATACACAACTATTTATCCTGAAATTATCGAGCTTAAAGATGAACTGAAAAGGCTGAAATTAACAAGGGAGCAATTAATCATGGTTGCAATACTTGTTGGAACAGACTATAACCCTAAAGGAATAAATGGTCTCGGCCCAAAAAAAGCATACAAATTAGTTTTGGAGAAAAAAAGTTTTGATGCAGTTTTTTCAAGCGTTGAATGGACTTTTGACATAAAGCCCAAGGAAATATTTGAATTCTTCTTAAATCCACCTGTAAAAAAAGACTATGAATTAAATTATGGAAGCGTGAATGATGAAAAAGTAATAAAGATTTTGTGCGCTGAACATGATTTTTCAAAAACAAGAATAGAGGCCACGCTAGCGCAAGTTGCTGAATTAAGCAAGAAAAAAAGCCAAACAGGGCTTGATAAGTTTTTTTAAAAAAAAGAAAAATAATTATTTTTTATAAGCTTTTTTAAATCAGCGCAATTACTATTTATTCAATGATTTATTCAGATTTTCATATTCATTCAAAGTACAGCCGTGCAACAAGCAATACAATGGACATCAAGCATTTGTCAATTTATGGAGCAATGAAAGGATTAAACTTGATAGGAACTGGTGATATCACCCATCCCAAATGGATTAATGAAGTTAAAAATGAGACAAATGATTTAGGCAACGGGTTTTATAAAAGCAAATATAATGAGATGCAATTCATGCTTTCATCTGAGATTGCAACAATTTACTCAGAGAATGGGAAGGTTAAAAGGGTTCACCATATCCTGTTTTTCCCAAGCTTTGAAATTGTTGAGCAATTCAATGATTCATTAAGGCAATACTTGACAAATAAAGGCAAGAAGTGCAACTTGTCAAGCGACGGAAGGCCAATAATAGGACTAACAAGCGTTGAATTGTGCGATATAGCTTTCAAAATAAACCAAAAAATTTTGGTGATACCTGCTCATATTTGGACTCCTTGGTTTAGCTTGTTTGGCAGCATGAGCGGCTTTGACAAATTTGAGGAGTGCTACAAAGATTATTCAAATAAGATCTATGCTTATGAATCAGGATTATCCAGCGACCCAATGATGAACTGGAGACTAAGCCAGCTAGGCAATAAATTATTAATCAGCAATAGCGACTGCCATGGCCCGTTTGTAGACAGAATTGGCAGGGAAGCCAACGCATTCAATGGAGACATCGTTGAATTCTCATATGATAAATTGTTTGAAAATATTAAAAAAAAAGAAATGGCATACACTATAGAGGTTGACCCTAGCTATGGAAAATATCATTTTGATGGGCATAGAAAATGCAATATCTGCTTTAACCCGAAAGAGTCAATAAAGAACAATGATTTTTGCCCAGTATGCAAGAAGCATTTAACTATTGGAGTTTTGCACAGGGTTGAAGAATTAGCTGATTTGCCCCAAAATCATAAGCCAGCAAACGCGATTGATTTCAAATACCATGTGCCTTTGATTGAAATAGTTTCAAAACTTTTAGGCAAAGGAATCAAAACCAAGCCAGTTAATTCAATTTATGAGGATTTGATTAAAAAGCACGGAACAGAATATTTTATACTTTATGATTCTAACCTTTCAGAAATTGATTCAAGCTTTCAAGGCTTAGGGCAAGTGATTCAAAGTTTAAGAAACAAGACTATGAAAGTCATCCCTGGCTATGATGGCGTTTATGGCGAGCCAGTAATTAAGAAATTAGAAAAAAAACCGCAAAAATCAGTTATTGATTTTTAAGCATTTAATCCCTGCATTTTAGAGATTAAAAACACTGAAAAAGTCATGCTTGAAACTGCCATAAAAAACAGGATATTGTTTATTAGCATAGGCATATCTACAATTAAACTGATTATTCCATGAAGCATTATTATGCCTCCAGTAACAAGGGTTACAGTGAATCCCTGTCTCCATTTCCTTATTGCGCTCTTTTTAAGGCTATTTAAACTAATATTTAAAAGAATTAAGCCTATAAAGGTTTCAGTAACACTTAATAACATTTGTTAGTTTCAGCACTCCTTAGAATACTCATTTTACCTTTATCGCCCCAGTTGGACAATTTGCCTCGCATGCTCCGCATCCAATGCATTCCTTAGGTCTAGCTACTTTAACGCACCCTTCTTTTGTTTCTTCAAAAACGCTCATTGGGCATACAGAAACGCATGTAAAATGTCTCTTGCATTTTTTGCAATCAACTATGGGTTTTGGCATCTTATTTTCACTTAATACAATAAAGTGCATCTTTTATTTAAAAACATTATTATACTTTCTTACATTCCTTATTTAGGCAAGTTTCAGTATTATCTATTAAAACTAGGGGCCCGTTGCATTTTAAGCAGCTCTTTTTTATTAATCCAAGTTCTCCTTTGCTGGGCAAAGAATAAAGCTTCTTGCATTTAGGGAAGTTGCTGCATCCAACAAATCTTGAGCCACGCTTAGAAAACATTAATCTTAAATTGCTTTTGCATTCAGGGCAGAGTCCAACAACCCTTGAGGGGCAATTATTGTTAAGGCAGGATTCATATTTATTTTTTGAAATAAGCACTAAAGGCGAGTTGCATATTTTGCAATTCTTGTTCAAAGCTTCATAATCGCTTTTTGGCAATGAAAAAGTGGTGTCGCATTCAGGATATTTTGAGCAGCCTATGAATTCTTGGCCGTTTTTCTTGCTGTACATTATTACCAGATCATTTCCGCATTTTGGGCATTTTCCCATTTTTTTCCCAACATTGCTGCTCTCCTTCCATGACTCTTCCAAAGCCTTGCTTAACTCTTGGCCTATTAATTTTTCATTTTTCTTAAATTCATTAGAGATATCTATTAATATTTCTTGAGCCTGAATCATCACATTCTCTTTTGTTTCCTTGTTTGCTTCAATCAAATCAGCTTGCTCTTCAAATTTTTTGGTCAAGTCTTCGCTAATAATTCTTGGGCAATAATTTTTCAATGAGCTATTAACACCTAATCCAAGCCTTGTCACTTTAATGCTTTCATCAACAATGTAGCCCCTGTCATTTAAGGTTTTCACTATTGCTGCTCTTGTGGCTTTTGTGCCAATGCCTCTTTTTTCCATCTCGCTGACAATTCCCGATTGAGAATACCTGTTAGGGGGCTCAGTTTGCTTTTTTTCATTTGTAACATCACTAATGCTTACCTCTTCATTTTTTTTAACCTTAGGAAGCTCTAATTCCTTGCTTTTGTAGTATTTTCCATAAAATTCAATCCACCCTTTTTTTATTATTATTGAGCCGTTTGTGACAAACTCGTGGCTTTTAACATCTAGTAAAATCTTCATATTCTCTTTAACTCCAGGCTCCTTGAATGTTGACAGGAATCTTTTGACAATCAAATCATACACATTTTTTTCCTGGATGCTTAATCTTTTCGGAACCTCGCCTGTTGGATAAATTGCTGTATGAGCAGTGTCATCCTTTTTGCCTTCATTAGGCTTCAACTCCTTTAATTTTAATAATTCGTCGCAGAATTTTTTATAAAAAGGCTGCTGGCTTAATTGCTCCAAGATTTTTTTAAACCCAATCTTTTCAGGCAGCTTCTCGCTGCTGGTTCTTGGATAGCTAATCAATGCATTAGTGTATAATTTTTGGGCAATTTGCTGGGTAAGGTAAGGATTGTACTTGAATTGGCTGTAGCATTCGCTCTGTAGAGTTGACAAACTGAAAGGGTTAGGAGGCAGCACTGCAATCTCGCTTTTTTTAACATCCTTAACAGTTGCTTTTTTTTCAATTTTGCAATCATTGAAGATTTTGCCTGCAATTTTTGAGTCAAAAATTCTTTGCTCTTTATAGTCAGCATCAAATTCTTTGTTCCATTTTAGGCTAAGATGCCAATACTCTTTCGGAATAAATTTACTTATCTCCTCTTCCCTTTCGCATAAAATATTTAGGGTTGGTCCCTGCACTCTTCCAGTGCTTAATAAATGAAATCCTTTTCTTGCGCTTTTCAATGCAAGAGTCAAAGCCCTTGTTATGTTAACTCCATACATCCAGTCAAGATGATGCCTTGCAAGCCCTGCATTAATCATTCCTTTATCAGCATCCTCACTTGCGGATTCAAAGCTTTCATTTAATTCCTCTTTAGTGAGCGTAGTGAAAAGCATTCTCTTTGCAGTCTTTCTTTTTAAAATAAACCTTAAAATATTGTAAGCTATCACGCTTCCTTCATTATCGTAATCAGTGCAGACAATGACATCGCTGATTTTTTTTGAAAAATCAACAAAATTTTGGTAATACTGCCTAGAATATGAAGCGTTCTTGTCAGCTTCAAAAACAGGAACCCATTCGTTTTCAAACACAGGGTAAGTCCATTTGCCTTTCTCCAAATCCCTTAAAGTGAACAAATGGCCAACTGCAGGCAAGACCAAATAATTTTTACCTCCTCTTTTGAACCAATAATAACGGGTTTTATTCTTTTTCTCCTCAAGCAAAGTTCCCTTATCAGCCAAGGCTTGCGCAATCTTTTGCGCAGCATCAGGCTTTTCGCTAAGCATTAAAACATAATTCATTAGAAAATTAATGAAGCAAGGGTTATTTAAATATTACCCACTAAATTAATTAAAAAAAAATCATTTTTTTTATTAAATTATTTTTTCTAAAACCTTTTCAAAGGTATAAAAAATCATTATTTTGTCATTTTTTTTAATTTCATCCTTATTGCTTACTCTTTTTCCTTTACAAAAAGCAAGATAATGATTTTCATCTAGCCCCAAATACTCATAGGCAATGCTTAAAAGCATACTAGTATTTGCCTTATACTCAGCTATTGATGAGCATCTATTAATAAGCTCCAATAATTCAATTTTTTGCGCCATCAATGATTTTTATCAAAAAATAGTTATTAAATAGTTTTCTAACATATTAATTATTTACAATATTGCAAATAATTACCAGCAGATGCCTTCAGAGCTATCAGACTTAGGATTCATCCTTCTTCCATCAATAACAATTTTTTTGCCAAAATCCAAATTTTTAAACTCATCCCATTCAGTAACTATCAAAACAGCATCAGAACTATTAATAACTTCATTACTATTTTTAGCATAACTAATCCTTTCCCCGAAGATTTTTTTAGCATGATTCATTGCTTCAGGGTCATAAGCAATAACTTTAGCTTTTTGCCTAAGCAATTCATCAATAATTATCAGGCTCGGCGCTTCCCTTAAATCATCAGTGCCTTTCTTAAAAGCCAAGCCTAATATTCCAATTTTTCCCCCAACAATATTAATATGCTTTTTTAATAGCTCAACCATTTTTAAAGGCTGAAGCTCATTAACTTTTATCACAGCCCTTAATAAAATCATTGGCTCAGCTTCAGCCAACCCCTTGCTTACAATTGCCTTCACATCTTTAGGAAAGCAGCTTCCTCCAAATCCAGCGCCAGAATTAAGAAACTTCCTGTTAATTCTGTCATCCATTCCAATACCATCCATTACAGTGTAAGTGTCAATGCCTAGTTTCTTGCACAGATTACCTAACTCATTGGCAAAACTAATCTTGGTTGCCAAGAATGAATTATTTGCATACTTAATCATTTCAGCAGTCCTCGGAGTCGTAACGAAGATTTTTTGGCTAAATCTTTCATAAACTTTTCTCATAACACTCTCAGTTTTTTTATCACCAACACCTAACACAATCCTATCACCCTCCAAGAAATCCTTAATTGCTGAACCTTCCTTTAAGAATTCAGGATTCATGCAAAGTCCGAACTCTTTGCCTGATTCTTTTAAAATCTTTCCAACAACCTCTTCTGTAGTTTTAGGCACAACAGTGCTTTTAACAACAATTACTTTGTAAGAATTCAAATTGTCAGCAACAGTTTTTGCAGCTTGCTTAATATAATCAAGATTAATGCTTCCGTCTTTTAAGCTAGGCGTGCCAACGCAGATAAAAACAACTTCGCTTTCATTAATTGCACTTTTAGCATCAATAGTAGCCTTCAAATTTCCATTATCAATAACTTTTGCCAGCAATTCAGCCATTCCCTCTTCATAAATAGGGCTAATTTTTGAATTAATCAATCCAACCTTTTTAGAATCAATATCAATGCATTTAACAATATGCCCCTTGCTTGCAAAGCAAATCCCGCTAGTAAGTCCAACATAGCCAGTTCCAATAATTGCCAAATTCATAAAAAAACTATATAATTATCTTATTTATTAAAGTGTCGTAACAATTAATTCATCATCCACAAATAATGTATGCTCAGCCTGGCTGACAAAGCCCTTTGAAACCTCCCTTAGCTGCGGATAAGAATGAAGAATTCCAAGCTTAACCAATTCTTTTAAGGCAATATTGCTCTGCATTGCACTAAACTTATCCATCAAATGATAATTTGCAAAAGGCAGCGAGCTGAAATTTTCTTCAACATAATTCAAAACATTCCTTGAAATCTCCATTCTCACAGGCTTTCTTTTAACAAGGGAAAAAATCTTTGAAACGCTCGTGTCAGTAACTCTTCCAGAGCCAGTTGTTGCAAAAGGCTCAATCGCAATCATCTGCCCCTTAGCAAGCTTTGAAGAGTTATGATTATCATAATTCGGAATAAAAACATTAGAATGCAAAGTATACCTTTCAAGCCCATGGCCTCCTAAGTTAAAAATAGGATTAAAACCATAACTTTTAATTGTGTCATGAACAATTTTACCAACCTCGCAATACTTGACATTTGGCTTAATAATCTTAATGGCATTATTAAGTGCCTCCCTGCTTGCAAGAATTAATTTTGAATGCTTGTCAGAATTAATCTCCTTAGTGAAAGCAGTATCCCCCAAAAATCCATTAAACATTGCGCCAATATCAACCTTAACCAATTGCTCCTGCTTGAACTCTTCAGCGCCCTTAAAAGTTGGAGTGTCATGCGCAGCAAATTCATTAATGCTGATATTCACAGGAAAAGCCAATTTTCCACCCAAAGAATAAATTTTGTCTTCAATGCTTTTAACATAATCATAAATATTCAGCCCTTCCTTAATTTTTTTAAAAGCAAACTCTCTCGCAATGCCAGTTATTTTTCCAGCCTTCAAAAAATCATCTTTATCACTATCCATCATAATCTTTTTATAGTTCTGTTTTTTTAATAAATTATGGTTAAAAAAAAGAATTCAAAAAAAGCAATCAATAAAGAAATAAAACAAGCTCCAGAGGAGATTGCAAATGAAACTTCTTATATTGATTGGAAAATCCCAGCAGCATTCGTTGCCGGAATATTAGTAACAGTATTATACTTTAACTTGCCGGTTATTAACCCTAATGCTGCTATTAATACTACTATTCAAACCGTGCCAACATTGTATATATTAAATGATGCCAACTGCGCGTTATGTGATGATTCATGGATTGAGCCCAGAGTAAGCCAAGACTTTAATGTAACTGTCCAAAGAATTGACTCAAATTCAGCTCAAGGCCAGCAATTAATAAGCACTTTAGGAATAACAAGCTTGCCTGCAACATTTTTATCAAGCAACTTTGAAAATGTTTCAGTATTCACTAATTATACTACACAAGGGTGGGTTGTAAAAACAGGAAATTATTATTTAATAAGAACTCAAGGTGTGAAAGACTTAACTAAGCAGGAATCAAGCACTCCAAATGTTGACTTGTTCGTAATGAGTCAATGCCCTTACGGAACTCCAGCCCAAACAAACATGATAAACCTGAAAAAAACAGTGCCTGACTTTGATTTAAACATTTACTACATTGTTGATGTCCAAACAAAATCAGAAATGGACTCATCATTGTTGCAATATAAATTGCAATATGAGGCAGCATGCGCGGACGCAACAACAGCGCAAAGTTACGGATTATCATGCACTGATGAGGAATGGCAAACATACAATGATAGCTTCACTGAAAGCTGCGAATTAAAATCAAACAACAAATATTACTGCAGCCTGCACGGACCAACAGAATTAAACATAGATATTGAACAAATATGCGCAAAAAACATTTCAAATAACTGGGGAGACTTCATATTAGCTCAAATTGCAAATAATTTCAACGCAACAATAGCAGCTAATGCTTCAGGAATTGATTATGAGGAATTAATGAGCTGTGCTAACTCAAGCTTAGGGCTAGAATTATTGGATGCAAATATTGCAGTAGCAAATAATTTAGCAATAGGCTCAAGCCCAACATACATCTTTGACAACGTGTTCACAAACCCAAACCAAGACCCATCAACAGTTTTATGCACACTGCACCCAACACTGGCAGGATGCGAGAACATAGACTCATTAGAACTATCTACAAGCACAGGAAGCTGCTAATCAGCAGCTTTCCTTTTTTTATTTTTTTAAAAATTTATTTTAATTCCATTAATTGAGGGATGACCTGTTTTTTTCTGCTTAAGAGCCCTGGAATATAAGCTGAATTATTCTTTAATTTTATTTTTAAAGCCTCTTGTGCCATCTCTGTTTTTCCAACCACTAGTACTTCGCTTCCTTCTTTTAATAAATCAGTTGCAATAACTATTATTAAGCTGTAGTTTTTCAGCTTAGAAACCATTACTTTAATTATTGAATCTTTTCTTGCTTTAAGGAATGACCCTAAATCCATTAGCTTGATTTGGGAAATAAGGGCTTTAGTGTTTCTTGGCAGCTCGAATTCTTTAGAGTCGTCATTCATCAGCTCTTCATCAGTTTTTTTGTCAAAATTGCTTTTTATTTTGAACATTTCAATACCTAATTTTTCAATATCTAATTTAGCAATTCTGTTTAATTTGTCTTTAATTTTTAAATCAGTGCTAGTTGTTGTAGGTGACTTGAACAAGTCCATGTCACTAATCATTGCAGCCAAAAGCAGTTTTGCAATTTTCTCATTTAATTCTATGCCTTCATTAAAGTACTCTTTTGCAATAATGGTTGCGGTTGAGCCTAAAGGTTCAGAGTGGTATTTTATCGGCTTTGAGGTCTTTATATCTCCAGTTAAATTATGGTGGTCTATTACTTCTAAAATTTCAGCGCCTTCAAACCCTTCAGCCATTTGGCAGCTTGCGCAATGGTCAACTATTATAACCTTTTTATCTTTTAATGAATCAATTATTTTAGGGGTTTTTATTTTGAATTTATCAAGTATGAACTTTGTTTCATCATCAACTTTTCCGAAAACAAACGCTTCGCAATCAAAGCCTTGGGCTTTTTTTAGTTCTGTATAGGCAATGCTGCTAGCAACAGTGTCTAAGTCAGGATTCTTATGTCCTATAATTATTATGTCATTCATGTGTTTTAATTAATAAAAAAGGTTTAAAAAAACTTTTGGTATTAATAATAAATGAATTGAACACTAAAAAACTATTATTGGATTCACTAAAAAATGAAAAACTCATTAAACATGATGAAATTTTAAGAGCTTTTGCTAAAATAAAACGGGAAGAGTTCCTGCCTGATTACTTACAATTGTTGGCTTATAGTGATGCCCCTTTGCCAATAAGCAAAACAGAAACAATGAACCAAGTTTCAACAACCCTTTTTTTCATAGATGTGCTTAATCCAAAAGAAGGGCAAACAATCTATGAAATAGGTGCAGGAAGCGGCTATTCTACAGCAATTCTTTCAGAGCTTGTTGGCAAAAAAGGCAAAGTAATAAGCTTTGAGCTAGACAAAGAACTTTATCAGAAAGCAAAAACTAACCTGAAGAACTATTCAAATGTCACTTTAATCTTAGGAAATGGCTTAAAAGGCTATCCTGACAATGCGCCTTATGATGGAATAATACTTTTTGGAGCACTTGATGAAATTCCACATAATTTGATTAACCAAATGAAAGTCAAAGGAGTTTTAGTTTACCCCCAAGGAAGCATTCTTCAAACATTAACAAAAATAACCCGAAAAGAAAAAGGTATAAAAAAAGAAGAATTCGGAGAATACAGGTTATCAAGATTAATAAAATAATTTTTTAAATAAAGATTTAATTTAAATTTATATGCTGCTATCAATAATTGTTCCAGTATTTAAGATGAAAAAAAGATAACAATAATTGGTGGATTAAAAGCTGTTTATTATATTTTAAGATTCGAAATATTTGATTAGGGGAAAGTATTTAAACTTTTAAAACTTCCTTTAATATTATGTCTTTATTCAATGATTTGTTGTCAAGCGACCAGACTTTATTCACTGATGAAAGCGTTCTAGATTTTGATTACATTCCTGACAGCGTTAAAAACAGGGATGTAGAAATGAGAAGGATTGCTGACTCAATTAAGCCGATGTTTTTTTCTAAAAAGCCGACAAACATCTTCATAACAGGCAAGCCTGGCATAGGAAAAACATTGACAGTGAAGTTCATACTAAATGATTTGAAAGAAACCAGCAATGAAGTAATACCTTGTTATATAAATAACTGGAAATGCTCAACTTATCACAGCGTGTTCGTTGAGCTAAGCAAGTTTTTCGGAGTTCCATATCCTCGAAAAGGAGTAAGCACTGATGAAATAATAAGGAATATCATAAAAAAAATTGAAGGAAAAAAAGGGGTAGTAATAGTTTTTGATGAGATTGACAAAGCAAAAGACATGGATTTTATCTATCCCTTAGTTGAAGGACTGGGCAGAAAAATAGGGATAATGCTTATTTCAAACTATTCAGACTTTCTAAAAAAATTGGACTCCAGGTTAATTTCAAGGCTAAACATTGAAAACTTAGATTTTAAAGAATACAACTATGAGCAAGTTAAAGAGATTTTATCAGAAAGAGTGAACTACGCTTTTTATCCAAATGTTTTTGAGCCTGAAGCTTTGAATACAGCAGTTGATTACTGCTTTGAAAACAAGGATTTGAGACTAGGCATTTCGCTGCTTTTAAAATCCGGAAGAGTTGCTGAAAAAGATGCAAGCAAGAAAATAAAAAAAGAGCATGTTTTGTTATCAATAGAGACACTGAAAAAATCAGTAAAAACCGATCTAGCAAAGGATTTGGAGGAGCATGAAAAAGCAATGCTTGATTTATTAAAAAACCATAATGGAATAATAACCGGAGAGTTATACGAATTGTTCATCAAATCTAACAAAGATGTCAGCTTAAGAACTTTCAGAAAATATTTGAATCGTCTAGAAACTCTCGAATTCATAAAAACAGAGGATACCGGGCAAGGATTCAGGGGAAAAAGCAGGAAAATTTTTTTGAGGCAATAAAATGGTTTTAGAAAGCTTGATTACTCCTAGTGAAGTCAGAAAAAACAGCTGGTATTTATTTTTTTTAGGGATTATTTTTTCAAGCGCAGGAATACTTCTTTCAATCTATGTCTTCCCTGGCAATGCAAGCCTGTTTTCAATATTTTTAACAACCCTGGCAGCAACGCCGCTATTTATAACCCTATTGAAAGATGAAGAATTATTATCCATTAATTTAATTGAAAAAAAGCAGCCAATATTTAAAAACAATATAGACATAATAAGCGCTTTTTTTTTCTTATTCTTAGGCTTCACAATCTCATGCATACTCTGGTTTTGCTTCCTTCCAGACTGGGCATTCAATATGGCTTTCAAGGAGCAAATAAATGAGATATCAGCAATGCAGTCAGTGGTGTCATCAAATTTTATTGTAAGCGGCGAATTATTGCAAACAATCATAATAAACAACTTAAGAGTATTATTCTTCTGTGTATTATTCTCATTTATTTATGGAGCAGGATCAGTCTTAATTTTGTCCTGGAATGCAAGCGTTTTAGCAACAGCAGTTGGATTATTTATCAGGGACAAAATGACTGCTGACTCAAGCATGGTTACAGTATTATTATCAAACCTTCCATTCGGACTAGGTCAATACATGCTTCATGGAACCTTCGAGTTAGTTGCTTATTTTATAGGAAGCCTTATAGGAGGAATAATAAGCGCGTCAATAATAAGAAAAAGCTTCACAAATAATAACTTTTTTAAACTGTTTAAGAACATAATATTTTTATTACTAATAAGCATAGCATTAGTATTCATTGCTGGAGTTATTGAAGTGAATTTATAATGGCAAAAAAAGAGAAAAAAACCGAAAAAAAAGAAGATGATGACAGTATTGAGATTGATTTATCTGGAATAAAGAATTTTTTTTCAGGCAAAAAAAAAGGAGCTGAAAAAGCGGCAAAAAAAGAAGATGAGGATGATTTTGAGCTAGATTTGTCAGGAATAAAAAATTGGTATTTAAAAAACAAAAAATTCACATACCCTTTAACAACTCTCTTATTAATATTAACAATTTGCTTTGTAACACAGTCAGTAAGAGTTAACAACATCCCTAATCTTGAGGGAAAAAACTTAATAGAACTTGATTCTTATTTATTTACAAGATATGCTAATTATATAATTAATAATTCTTTGCCAACAATTGATACAATGAGATATTATCCTACTGGCTTCCAAACAAATTCAGAATTATTAGCTCCTTCATACACTGTTGCGTTTTACTACAAAATTTTCCAGTTCTTTGGTAGTACAATGTCTGTAACTGATGTTGCAATAATTTATCCAGTAATTTCAATTATTATTGGAATGATTTTCTTTTTCTTATTTGTCAGGAATTTATTCAATCAAAAAATAGCATTTGTTTCATCACTTATTTTAGTATTTCTGCCAGGATTCTTGCTTAGAACCAGCGCAGGATTCGTTGACAAAGAAAGTATAGCAATGTTTTTTGTTTTTGGATTCTTATATTTTATATCAAAAACATTAAAGCAAGAAAAAATACCTCAATTAATAATTTATAGTTTATTATCAGGATTATTTTTAATGGGTTCAGTATGGTCATGGGGAGGAGTAAACATTGTTTTAATCCCTTTAGGAATAACATTTATTTTATCAATTTTTTTTAATATTTCAAAAAGAAGGCATTCAATTCTTTACACAATATTAACATTATCAGCTTTATTATTTACATTTATTTCTCCAAGATATGGCACAGGATTTAGCATATTACAAAATTATATGTTTTTGTTATTTCCAGTGTCATTATTATTAAATTTATATTATTATGAATTATCCCCAAAGATTTCAAAATATTTCATAAAATATAAACCACAAAAATTGCCCGAGCATTTTTATACAATATTTATAGGAATAGTTTTGTTATTGTTAATAACTCCATTTTATCCAGGAATAGGATTTTATCAAAAAGTTTTTACATTTATTGAAAACCAATTCCTTAATCCTATGGGGGGTGACGCTTTTTCAAGAAGTGTTAGTGAAAATCAGGAGCCATATTTTGTAAGCTCTAGTGGGGTTGATTGGTGGAGCGGATTAAATTATGTTTTTTTTACAATGATGATTGGCTCATTCTTTCTATTTTACACAATGCTTAAAAATTTTCCAAAACAAAGATTTTTTTATTCAATATTATATATTTTAATAGTACTGGTTTTTATCTTTTCAAGGTTTAGCGACTCACAGGACTATTCTTCATTTAATTCGTTTTTTAACACAAGAATCTTTGGGCTAGAGCTTCATTATGTAATTTTATCTATATTTCTGATTTATACTTTATATTTTGTATATAAGCATCATAATAAAATTAATGAATTTAGCCAAATAAATATGGAATATTTATGGCTTTTCATATGGTTCTTTTTGTCAATAGTTGTTGCAAGAGGAGCTGTAAGATTAATATTCATAGTTTGCCCAGTTGCAGCAATACTTTCAGGATATGCTTTTGAAGCATTAAGCAAACAGTTAAATAAAATTATCAAATCAAAAAATATTTCTTATGGAATTATTGCAGTAATTTTTGCATTAATATTATTTTTCAATTTTAATATTTCATATAATTCTAACAAGAATTTTTATTCAAGCGTGACAACTGAATGGAATGATGCAACTGACTGGATGCTAGCAAACACAACAGAAGACAGCGTTTTTACCCACTGGTGGGATTATGGTTATTGGGTTCAGGGAATGGGCAACAGAGCAACCACTTTAGATGGAGGAAACTATTATGTTGATAGGGATCACTTAATTGGAAGATACTTATTTGCTTCAAGGATTTATCAAAATGGAACCTATGATATGTCAGAGCCGGCAACTTATCTGACAAAAGATTCAGGCAGCCCAGATTATTTCTTGATATTAGATGATGATGTATTGAAATTTGTTCAAATGGGAAGAATTGGAAAAAGGCCAGTTTACTACACTGTTGGAACATTTTCGGAAGAGATTGATAATCAGTTAAATCTTGAAAATTCAACAATTTTTACCAAGCTATTGACCTTTAATTCAATCTATGGAGCCTACCCTGTGCAAGAAGATTTTGTTTATAATAATTTCATTTTCAAAAAAGAATCAACTTATATTTTGTCAATAATTTACCCTTATAATCCAACAGACCAAGTATTAGGGCAGCCTTATGCTTATGTTTATAATCCTTATATACAAAACCAGGCAGTTATTCTTCCTTTTAATGGCCAATGTTTTGTAAATGAAGGATGCATTACTTACAAAACTGACAGTGTAAGAGAATATCCATTATTATTGCAGGATGGAGTTGTTTTAATAACTGAGAATGCTTCAGATAATTTATTTACTTATTTATATCTTCTTAATATGAGTGTTCCAGGATTTAAATTAGCATATGACAATGAAAGGCCTTTAGGAATTCAGGGAATGGTAAGCCAATCCTTAACGGATATTAAAATATATAGTATTAATTATACTGAGCTTGAGCCTTTTGTATTAAATGAAACATTGCCTAATTATTGGACTACTTCAGGTGATGCTTTTTGGTAATCTTAGCAATTACCTTAATCTTTAGCTTTTTTATTACTTATTTTGCCACTCCAATGTTCATTAAATTCTTTAAGGAAATTGGAACCGAAAGCAACGATGTTCATAAAGAAAAAAAAGCATTAATTCCAATGGGTGGAGGAATATGCGTATTAAGCGGGGTGTTATCAGGGATTTTTTTATATATAGCACTAAACACTTTTGTACTAAAAAATTCAACAGGATTCATTCAATTATTTAGCGCAGTTGCTTCAATATTATTAATAACAATTTCAGGATTTTTTGATGATTTGGCAAGCAAGCAAGTAAAATATGAAGGATTCACATACAAAAAAGGCCTGAAGCAATGGCAAAAACCCTTACTAACACTTCCAGCAGTGATTCCTTTAATGGTCATCAACGCAGGAGTCACTTCAATGAACATTCCAATTTTTGGAGTAATAGATTTTGGTTTAATTTATCCTTTATTAATAGTTCCAATAGGGATTATAGGCTGCGCTAACATGGTTAACCTGCTCGGCGGATTCAATGGATTAGAAGCAAGCTTAGGAATAATATATACTTTAAGTTTAGGATTATTTTCATTTTATATAGGACAAACAATAAGTGGAGTAATATTATTATCAGCAACAACCTCACTATTAGCATTCTTGATTTTTAATTACTATCCAGCAAAAGTCTTCCCAGGAGACAGCTTAACTTATTTATTAGGGGGAATAGTTGCAGTGTGCGCAATACTAGCAAACATGGAAAAGTTTGCATTAATAACAATGTCTTTATTCTTATTTGAAGGCTTGCTAAAAGCAAGGTCATTAATTGATTTGAAGAAATTTGCATCAAGCTTAGGGATACTTGACAAAAAAACAGGATTATTAAAGCCAAAATATGACAAAATTTATTCATTAACTCATCTAGCAATGGGAAAAAACGGCTCAACAGAACAGCAAGTAGTTATAAAATTAGCAATATTCCAAATAATTATTGCAATCATTCCCTGGGTGTTATATTCTTAATTATTTAGTGCTTTCAACTCTTTGCCAAATCTGCTTAAAATTCTTTTTAGTAACTTTGTCATAAAAAGTCAAAATCCATAAATATAATCTAACTGGAAACAAAACAAAACTCCATATTAATTCTTTAAAATTTTTTGCATAGCTAATTGCATAAAAAGGCCCTTTAATGGCTTCGCTTGAAAAACTTCTCATTTTTGGATTATTTTTGAAATATTTTTTTAATTGAGGATAACCTCCAGCGCTTCTTCTTTTTTGCTTAACCCAATCCTTTAAATTTATAGGGTATTTTACAAAAACTTTAGCGCTAGGAACATATTCAGTGTCAAACCCCTTACTCCAAACATATTGGCTCATATAAGCATCTTCACTTAACAAATCAGCAGGCAACTCTTTAATGATTCCAGCTCTTAAACCAATCAAATATCCGCTGCAATCAATAAAAGTTTTCTTGCTTCTCCTAATTAACCTTTCTTTATGTGCAGCATTTGTTAATAACTGTGACCAATAACCCATTAAATCGTTTTTTTTATTAAGGCTCATAACTCTTCCACTAATAATACCTACTTCCTCATTGTCAAAAGCTTCAATAATAGGATTAATACTATTAATACCTAAGTAAGTATCCCCATCGCAAAGGATTAATAGTCTACCTTTTGATTTCTTAAATCCAATATTTAAAGCATTCCATTTACCTAAAGCATTATCCTTTAAAGCTGTTACTTTATTACTGGATTTCTTTGCAGATTCAAGGGTTTCCTTGTCAGGAGCTATAACTAAAAGCTCATAATTTTCCTTAATTTTTTGAGAAACAACAGATTTTACGCATTTTCCAATAGTTTCAGGCTCCTTAAAAGCAGTAATAACAATTGAAATCATAATATTTTAAATTAAACAAACTTATTTAAAAGTTATGGAAATAGATATCATTGTCCCAACATATAATGAATCTGAAAGTATTGTTTATTTTTTAAAAACCTTAAACAAAGAACTTAAAAAAATCAAATTTAGAGTAATAATTATTGATGATTCAAAAGATAATACTTATAAAATAGCACAAAATTTTTGTAAAAACAACAATATAAAAAATAAAATTATCCATAGAAATAATGATAAAGGAAAAGGAAGCGCTGTTAATAGGGGATTAAAAGAATTAAAATCTGATTTTGCAGTAATAATAGATGCTGATTTAGAATATCATCCTAAATATATTCTCCCTATGGTTAAAATGCTTAAAAAAAATGATTTAATATTATCTATAAGACAAAGAAAAGATCCAATTCATAGAAAATTATTAGGCTATTTTTTTAAGCAATTTGTAAGATTATTATTTGGATTTAATTTTGATACACAATCAGGACTCAAAGTTTTCAAAACAAAACTCATAAAAAATTTGGATTTGAACTCAAAAAACTGGGTTTTTGATATAGAATTCATAAATTATTTTGTAAAAAATAAACTAAATATTGGTTTTTATAATATCAATTATGTAACTAGAAAATTTGGAAAAAGCAAAATTAAACTATGGACTTCAATTCAAATGCTTAAAGATTTAATAATATTAAGATTAAGGAACTATTAATATTATTATTTTTTAACAAACCCTAAGACAAAAAATAATCCATCAACATATCTTTTTATGTCATTAATATTTCTTAGTGTTTTTAATCTCCCTAAGATATATTTAGGTCTTAAATAAAATTGGGTCATTGCTTTTCTTTCCATTTCTTCTATTTCTTCTTTATTTTTGTAACCTTTAGGTATAAAAACAGGCTTCCATATATTGTAATCAGAATAATTATTTGTTAATTTTCCATATTTTTTATAATCCTTAAACAATTTTGTTCCTGGAAAAGGAGTGGTAATACAAAACTGTGCATAATCCGGGTCCAACCTTTTTGCAAAATCAATAGTTTTTTGAGCCATTTTTGGAGTCTCCCCAGGCAAAGCTATCATAAACGAAGCCCTTATTTCTATTCCAGCTTCTTTACACCACCTATTTGCTTGCTCTATTTGTTTTAAAGTTGTGCCTTTATTTATATTATTTAATAATTCTTGGTTTCCTGATTCATAACCAAAGAAGATGTTCCAGCATCCAGCTTTTTTCATTAATTTAAGCATTTCTAAATTAATAGTGTCAACCCTTGAATAACAAGTCCAAGTAATATTAACTTTATCCTTTATTAATAAATTACAAAAATCATTCATCCACTTTTTGTTGACAGTCATCATATCATCCCAAAAAGAAATTTCTTTTGCTTTATAATCTCTTATTACATCCTTTATCTCCTTTACAACCCTTTTAGGGCTCATTGCTCTTATTTTTCTTCCAAAAACAGCATTATTTGAGCAGAAGCTGCAGTTAAAAGGGCACCCTCTTATGACTACCATATTAATTACAGGTTTTCTTTTATACTGGTTGGGTAAGGGGATATACTTTTCCATTGGAAGCAAATCTCTTGCAACATAAGGCAAGTCATCAAGATTTTTTATTAAATCAGGTTCTTTATTTTTTATAACCTTGCCTTTTTTTCTGTAAACTACTCCATTTATTTTGTCTAAAATTTTATAGTCTGACAAGAATTTTTTAAGATTCCATTTTGTTTTCTTATAAGAATTCATTATTTTTAGGCTTGTTAATTCCCCTTCTCCAAAAACAAGTATATCAAAACACTTGTTTTGTTTTAATACTTCAATAGGTAATATTGAGGCATGATGACCTCCTATTAAAGTTAGAATTTCTGGAAATTTCTTTTTAACAGCTTTTGCAGCCTCAACTGCACGATTAAAATTAGAAGTCAACGCTGAAAATCCCACAACTTTAGGCTTTAATTTTGTTATTTCTTCAATCAATTTTTCAACAGTATAATCAAGAGCAATTGCATCAATCAATCCAACAGTAAATTTTCTTTCTCTTAAATAAGATGCCAATTGTGCAATTCCCAAAGGAGGCAAATCACCTCCTACTTTCCCTAAATTTTTATTGTATCTTTCGTTTACTGAAATAGGAGGATAAACAAACAATATATCCATTATTTTTTTGATTTTTTTGCTATTAATAAATATTGTTATTAAAATATTATTTAAAGATAAGTATTTTAAATAAAGATTTTATTAATTAAATAATGAAAATAAAAAAGAATTATGTTATTCTTGGATTAATATTATTATTGGCTTTTTTTTTAAGAATTTATAATTATTCAAAATATTCGTATGCATTTTATGATGAGGGAGTTCATTCTTATTTTGGAATCCAATCAAGCAAAGATTTAGTGCTAGGAACAATGTATCAACCTCCAGTTTTATTTCAAGTCTATGGTTTTTTTTATTCAATATTTAAGGATGTCATGGTTTTTAGGTTACTAAACATTTTTTTCAGTATTACTTCAATAATTTTATGTTTTATTTGGGTTAAAAATAATTTTTCAATAAAAGAAGCTTTACTTGTATGCTTACTTTTGGCAACAACAACAATTCATA
>JBAZFK010000002.1:0-99404 GCA_041653395.1 Candidatus Nanoarchaeia archaeon | reverse complement strand
TATCAATCATCTTTTAAGGGAATGCCTTCATTTGATGATGCTTGCATTGATTTGGCAACTAAAGGCTACAGTGTTTGCGTAACTAATAAGGATGTGGAGCAGAATGAAGTTTTGTTATGCCCTCTTTATTTAGGAGGAATCGATGTTTCAGAGATTGATTTAAGCACATATTTAATAAGAGCTGATGCTTTATACTCTTTTAATGCAATAAAAGAAGAACAATTCGTGGTGAGCAACTGCAATGCAATATAAACTTTTGACAATGGGATTATTTATGCTAATAATATTAGCAGGATGCACTCAAAGCACTTCGCAAAGCTATGAAACCCTTAATACTGAAATTTCATGCCCTCCTCAGCAAGAAATTTGCGTGCTTGGCAGCCCTGGGTTATTGAATGATTTAAGCCTTTACAGTGATTCTGACACCACTTTCAGTGTTATCTTAAGGAATAATTTGGAAGGTGATGAGGCAAGAAATGTTGAAGTCAAGCTGAAAAACTTGTCCCCTTTTTATGTAGTTGAAGGATATAAAACATTATCAAATTTTTTTGTTGGAGGAACTATAAATATTTGCCAATTAGAGCAAGGAGTATGGAAACCTGATGAGATAAGGGATTCTGTGCATGTTCCTGAACCCCAATTCATTTCAGATTTGGGCAAGCCTTTTGCAACTAAAATGCTTGACATAATGTATCCTAATGAAGAGGTTGAATTTTTATGGAATCTAAGGGCTCCTTCAAGGCAGGAAGTAGCTAATGTTGCTTATGAGCACTCAATTGATTATGAAGTAAGTTATGACTATAAATCCAGCATTTTGCAGACTATTTATGCAATAAGCGAGCAGGAGTATCAGAGAGTCTTAAGCTTAGGTGAAGATATTACTTCAAAAAAAGGAACAATCACTTCATCCATTGGCGCATTAAATGTTGCAAGTGACATAGAAGAGCCTGTAAGAGTTGCAGGAGCTAATTCTCAATTCTCCATCACTTACAAGGTTAACAACAAAAGAAGCGGCATTCCTTTGAATCCTGCATTGTTTGTTTTCCAATACCCTAATGGAACTGATTTTGTCGGAGCTTTCAGCGGAGAAAAATCGCTTAATTCTTATGGATATATTGATTTAAAGGAAGCTTACCAGTATATTAAAATTGATGGAAAAACTGATTCAATCTGCCTTCCTTTTGATTTTGATAACTATGATCCAATAATACAGAATGGCTCAAGCTTAATTACTAAAACCTTAAAAGATGATAATTTGAAATGCATGAGCTATGATACATTATTAGGCTATATTACTTCGAATTTTAAAGATTTGAATATAAATCAAAGCCAAGCGCCTAATCTTGTTTTGAAATTTTTATATCCTATTAATTTATTGAATGAAATGAATTATTTGTATTTCCCAATGATTACTATTGAAAACGTTGATGTAAGTAAGTATTACTCTTTCAGATTAAAGGCAAAATACAGGTATAGCTTTAGCGGAAACGATGATATAATAATTATCCCTTCTGAAAACTTTTACGATCCTGAAACTGAAAAGCAATCAATAAGCTTTTTTGGGGATATGGGTTTTAATTTAGCAAATAAAGCCACTTCTTATTCCCTAGCTAATGAAACGCAGAAAATGGAAAAAGGCAATTACTTTATTGATTCCTCTGTTTTTGAGCTGAAAAACGGGGATTTCTTACAGTTGATTAAATTGAACAGCACAAAGCCTGCAATCTCTAAAAGCTGCTCAACTGATTCTGATTGCACCTCAATAGCTTCCAATGCTTACTGTGACACTGTCAATTCAATATGCAACTACACTTTGGCTGAAGATTCGACAACAACAGAGAGCTTAATCAATATTGCTAACCCTTTAGCAAAAGTTCCTCTTAATTTTGAATCAAAGCTTAGCACTGAAAAGAATAATGCAGTGCTGCAAGCAACTCTTGACCAAGAAACTTTTTGTGAAAAAGGACCTTTAACTGCTTATTTATTTGTTAATCTTATTTCAGGCAATTTTTCATTGTATTTGCAGGCAGGAGAAAAAAGAGGGGATATTCAGACAATAAGAAATTTAGGGGAAGGATTTTACACTTATACTATAAGCCCTTCATTGCTGAACTGCTCACCAGGAGTTGATAACAAATTAGTGCTAAACTCAACATCTAATGGCACAAGTGTTTATTTGTATGATTTAATGATTTTGAATGATTCAAGAATACTAAAAGATGACTTTTTAACAAGGGGAGAATCCTCACCAAGTGGCTATTTTAAACTAAATTTGGATGGCTCGCATGATTATTATTCTCTTGGGACTGATTCAAGCGTAGGCTTTAAGTCAGGGGATGTATTCAATCATTACATAAAATACAAAATAGTTTTCGGAGACAATATTTATTGCTCTTTAAACGCCACCAACAATCATCTTAATTCAATTAATTGGCAGTATTTAGTCTCCACTTATACTGCAACTTCGGACATGGATAATGTTATTTTAACTTTCAAAAACAATGATGCTATGCAAAAAGATGCAGTGGTTTATTTTTCAACAAATGATTCTGCTGTTTCAAATTTCAATTCTTTGAACCGCTCAATAATCACTTACAGAAATGAATCATTTTATGAGCCTTATTTTTATAACATTAAAATAGGATACAGCCCTAGAGATGGATTTTTGAAAAAAGTTTATGATAACCCTATAAATATACTTTTGAGTACTGAAACTTATTATGTTAATCATTTGCCTTATTCTGTAAAAGCAAGCGTTTCGGACAGAAGCGCTTCAAGCAACCATGAGTTAATAACAGAAGGGGATGATGTTATGACAAAAGTGGACAAGATTAACAAATTCATTGATTATAAAAGTTTCATAGAATTGAATGAAATTAACATCTTAGATTCTGAAAAAGGATTAGTGAATGTTTTCTCAGACTCTGATTTAATAGGTTTCCAATTAAAAGACTATGATTATTTGACTGCATCTTACACTAATACAATGCCTTATGATATGAAATTAATGAATTATGATCAGGATGAATCAGTATTTTTAAGAAGATTTGACATAGGGGATAACGCATTTTCACTCATTATGCTTTATTCTGACCAGCTTACACTTTCAACTGACAGATTAATGTTTTATATAATTGACAATAATATTGGGCCAAACAACCCTGTTCGCTCTGATTATTTCAACATTAGTTTATTGACTGGAAGTAAGATAACTTCAGAGATGATTAAGCTAAACAGCACATTATCTCAAATAACAGCAATAAGAAAGGATGATTATGAGCAAATCTCAACCTTAATGAATCTTAAATCTGTTTCAGGAGTTAATGATTGCTCAAAAAACTATAATCAATTTTACCAAGAAGTTGATAAAAAACCTGTAATGAAAATTGATTATGAAATAAAGTATGGCCAAGCCATTGAGATTTCAAGCCTGGACAGCTTAAGGGGAACAATCATTGTTGGTGACTATAATAGCATTGCAGAAGCTAATTCAGCTTTAGGAACCTCACTAGACACTTCAGCTAATTTTGTAAAAGGAGTTGTTAGCATATGCAAAGTTTAAAAAAGTTTGATAAATATAAAATTACTATGGTGAAAAAATGATGAAGAATAAAATAATTTTTTTAATAGGAGCAATAATTCTTTTAAGCGGATGCACTGATGATGGAGCTACTAATGAGCCAGTGATTCCAACAGGGGTAATAAATTTTGCTTATAATCTTAATCCTTTATCTATCAGGCAGGGAGATTCTGCAGTGCTTACAATGAGCATTACTAATTATTATGAAAAATCTTTGGAAAATCTTCAAGTGAGGCTTGAGCCGACTTTTTCAGGAGTTGATTTCAGAATAGATGGGCCTAGTGAAATTAGCCCTACAGCAACAGGAACATGGATTATTGATGTATTATCCTCTCCAGGGGTTGCTGCAAAAAACTATGTTTTTAGGCCAGTCATTTGTTTTGATTACTCCCAGGATAAAAAAGCATATTTTAGGGTTGCTCCAGAGACTCCTTCAACCAGCGAAGTTGACTATTCAACATCTGATGTAGGGCCTATGATAATAACTTTCAGCAATTTAAGGGGGATTAATGCAAAGCAAGACTTTAATTCATTAGATATAACTATTACTTATGATTATAACAATAATTTCCAGGGATTAACTAATTATACATCAATAGATGATCAATCTTTAAGCTATGGATTATTTGAAATTGATTCAACAGACTTAAATTTAAGGGCTTTGCAGGGTTCAACAAGGATTAAAAACACAACAATAGGGTTAGATAATTATTGCAGGGCCAGGTCTAGCGGAATAAGCGCTTGCGAGTTTCCAGCAACTGGAACAACAGTTTATGCTAATTCCCAATTTGGTTTCAGAATAAATGTATCAAAGACTCTTGAATCAGAATTAGAGACTTATTTCCTTAATACTATTAATTACACTATTTGCTTAAAGCCTGTTTCTGATCTAGTGTTAACAGTGGTGAAAGCGCAATGAATAAGAGTCTTTATTCATTTTTTTTTTTACTAATTATTATAGCTTCAGGATGCACTCAAACAACTACTCAAAGGCAGTCAGCTAATGATTTAGAAACTGCCCAAATTTTGAACCTTAGCATAATGGTTACTGATAATCTAGCAATAAGAAGAAGCACTATTTTTAGCGGTGAAATGACTAAGCTAACTCTTAATTTAATTAATCTTGCTGAGGTTTATTTTAACAATATAATGGCTGTTTTAATCAATGCTGATGATTTGAATCCAACAATAGACTATGATTATATTGAATTCATTCAGCCTAACAGGAGCAATACTTTTGAATGGGAATTAACAGCTCCAAGATTAGGGGTTGGAGAAGTATTGGTATTAAATGATATAAAAGTAAGGACTTATTATGAAACTTATTCAACTGCCCTTAAAACTATTTTGTTAAAAACTCCGGGTGACAGGACTTATATTCCCACCTATTCTGAGTCTTCAAAAAGCCCTATTAAACTATACTTTGACACTAGCTATGAATCAGTAACCACTTTACCTAACAATCAGACTAAGAATTTCACAGTCAATTTAGTTCTTTACAATGAATACACAGGAGTAGTTGATTATTATGATAACTCATACTATTCGGACAACTACATTAAGTCATTAGTCTTAGGAGTCCCTAAAGAATTAATATTTTATGATGCCTTAGAGCCTAATTCTCCTTGGATTAAAGTAACCTCTGAAACTTTGAATCCTGAAAGGTTTGATATTCAACCAGGTTCAATGGATTTTTATGACTATTACTATGTGGAATTCAAGAAAATTGAGAATTATGGAAATGAGTACGGCTTTAATGATTTATGCGGGCTTTTATTAGAAACTCAGCAAGGATCAACATCAGCTAATATTAACTCCTTGATTGATCAGACTACTATGCAAAAAAGAGTATTATGGATGACTAAGGGTTTCACAAAGATTAATGTTTTAAGGTTCGGCGCAAGAACTGTTGAGTATGACACTGAGCTTAATATTCAGGCAAGAATTGATTATTCTTATTCTCAGGATTTTGGCGGAAACGGCTTTGGAGCAGTAGTTTACGGAACAGGTTAAGGTTTATCCAATATATCTGCTCATTCTTTGGCTTGATTCTTCATCAATTTTATTGCTTAATTCAATTTTTTTGATTTCAGCATTTATTTTCTTTATTTCTTTATCTAAATCAGAGATGTCCATTTTTAAATCAAAATAGTTGTTTAGGAAATTAATCACTTCCCTGCTCTCTTTAATTCCTAAATGCTGGGGGTGGCCGAAAGTTGAAGCCAAGATGCAGGCACCTGGGATTTTAAAATTGCTGCAAGACGTTAATAGTAATCCTGCTGAGCCTATTATTAAATTAACGCTTTTGTTTCCATCAAATATCAGCCCTGTTTTTTCCAATTTTTTCCTTAGCCTTAAATCATTAGTTGCAGCATGAAGCTTAATGGTTTTAGGCATTTCCTTGTAAGCTATTCCTGCAATAGTCAAAACCTGGCTTATTTTTTGCTTTTTTAAAAAAGCGCTTAAAAAATCAGTTAATTTATAATTATAATACTCATTGATTGGAGCATAATTGCTTTTTAAAAAAACTATTTTTTTTGACTTAATTTTTTTTAAATATAATTCATAAGACGGAAGCAAAAGCGTAGACTCAGGAGTTATTAATGCAATATTTGGCAAATAAATCGATTCAATCTTGCATATTAATTCAGCGTTTAATTTCTTAATCAAGTAATCAACAGTTAAATTGGAGACGTTTCCGATTCCAGGAATGCCTAAAATAACATTAGCTCCTGCCAAATCAGCCCTTTTTATCCATTTTATGCTGCACTCATTCATAAGTATCCCTTTGATTTAAGCCTTTGCTTTGAATAATCCTTGCTTATGCTGAATTTTGCTGGCTTTTTTACTGTTGTTTTTGCACTGCAGATGCTGCAGGTGTCAAGCAAAGTGTATTCTTTGCATTTTAGGCAATAATGAATCATGGCAGCACGCTTATATCTAATTTTTTGCTTAATTCTTTCATTTTTGCCAGTACTTTGTCAAAGAAAATGTCAGCTTTTTTGTAAGAACTGCTGTTTATTGAAACTAAGTATTCAGGAGAATTCATATATTTTATGCTCATTTTGCTGTCTTCATCCGGTATTTTAAGCAATTCAGCTACGAATTCTTTTAAATTTTTAAGCCCTTTTTCTCCATTTGCATAGATTTTTATTTTTTTTTTTTGATTAACCCTGTTTTTTTGAATCAAAGACTCGAAAGATTCCTTGATGCTTTCTATTATTTTCTTGCTGAATTCAAGCTCATTTAATGTTTTAGGGTCTTCTAAATAGTATTCATAAAAGTTATGAAGTGAGCCGTATTCTTCGATTAATTTGTATCCTTGCTTTTCGTAAAATTCTTTTAAAGTCATGCTGTTTTTTTTCAGCGCATGCTCTATGATTTTCTCAATGTGGATTTCGTTTTGCATCTCATCTTTTTTTGCTTTCTCTTCCCCGCTTGTCACTCTTTTTTTGCTTAAATCAATATAGCCTTTTAATTGGTCAATTTTTTCAACTCTGCAAACAATAATGCTGTTCAGTGTAACTATTTCGTTTATGTTTCTTGTCCACCTGTTTGACAGTTCGCTTATGTGAATCATGCCTTCCTTATTTTCATATTCAACTAATTCAACAAAAACGCTATGGGGGAGAATTTTTTTAACTTTGCATAATACTATGTCTTTTATTCCAGGGAATCCGGATTTTTTGTAATAAACCATTTTTTAATTTTTCAATAATTGCTCAAAGGCTTTGAGTTAAGCTTTATTTTTCCGCCAGATAGTTTGCCTAGCTCTTCGCCGCACACCAAGCATTTCACTTGAGTACTGGGCTTATTGAAGATTATTTGCTCATTTTTGCATTTATTGCATTTCACTTTTAAAAAATTAGACGAATTCTTTTTCATATTTTTATACACCTGTTTTTACTATTTCAAACTTTTTAATCCTGAAAGTATTCACTAATGTTGATTTCTTCTTGCAGGTTAAGCATTCAAGCCTCATGTCAATCCTTTTAGTGGTTTTCTTCCTGTGCCTTGGGCTTTTTTCCGGCTGAGGTCTTGGGAATCCTCCATATCCATGTATTCCTCCCCTTCTTTCATGCCTTCTTGCACCTTGGGTCATTGAACCTCTTTTTTTTCCGCTTTTATTTTGAATAATATTCTGTAAAGTATGCTTTTTGCATGTGGGGCAATAATGCATTATGCTTTTTGGTATTTTCATTTTTTTTTCACTCTACTTCTTGGGCCATTTTTTGCTTAACTAATAATTCGCTTATTTTATCAGGCAAAAATACCATATCTTCTGGTTTATATGGACCGAATTTGCTGTTATCTTCCCATATGAATAAGGGAACATCATTTATTATTTTTATAAGCTTTTTATCTTTTTCTTTATTTAAAAAATCTTTGTCTATTTTTAAAGATTGCCCTTCATCTTTAGTGCTAAAAAACTCAAATATGGGCTTTTTATTGGTTATTAGGGCATTTATGCAGTTATTATTATAGTTATCAAATAAATCTATTAATTGCAAAAAGATTCTTGTTTCAAAATAAAGCATGTTTGTTGTGTCTTTCATTTTCATGTTATTTTTTGAGACTTGGAAGGCTTTTTCTATTATTTTTTTATGCCTTATGTCAAAAATGTTTTGTATGCTTACTTTAGTGTTTTTGAATTCATATTCAGCTCTTGAAAATTTGTCCATTGAAAAAATGTTGTGCTCATCCGAATTCTTTTCTAAAAAGTTCTTTTTTTCAGTCAAATAAGATTGAATCATTTCTAGGAGGTTTTCTGGCAATTTGCATAATGTTGTGTTGCTTCTTTCATCCCTTTGAATCTCACGAATCTTCTGGTAAGTAATTAAATCATCCCCCATAACCAATTATATAAACTGCTTGTTTTTTAATCTTTTTTATTATCATAAAAAAGTAATATTTAAAAGCACTAAAATTGATATAAAATATTATTTGGGTCTGTAGTCTAGCTTGGTTAGGATTCGAGGTTTGGGACCTTGTGGCCCCGGTTCAAATCCGGGCAGACTCAAATAAATTTAATTGAGTTTCCCCGAGGGCTTTGCGAAGCAAAGGGCTCATCCGGGCAGACTCAAATCAATTTTTTTATTAAATGATTGGGGAAAATTTATTTTTGTTAATCTATTTAAATGATTAATACATTCAACAATCTGATGAATGTTTTTGATCATATTGATAATGAAGTTAAAATAGTTATTATTAATGTTAAAAACAAGCTCGAATGTAGCAGGAATAACTGCACTATTTTTAAATCACTTGACGATTTAATAAAAAAGGAATATAATGGTATTGGATTCTTAAAAAAAGATTGTTTAGATATTGGCACTTATCGTTTTATTTATTATACTATAGATAATAATGGAATCCAGGATTTTAAACATTTTCGATGGGATATTTATGAATGTAGTAATTGCGGTATCATAAAAGGGCACACTGAATCTCTTGTTAACATGAGTAAAGTTACAGATGATTATAAAGGAACATATCATTTTTGTGGTGTTTGCGGTGAATTAATTTATATACAAACAGGATACTAATATACTTAATTTTGATTAATAAGATATAAATATTTATTTTTAATAGAGCATTAGGGGAAGTTTTATCCAATTCTCTTTATAAATAAACTTCCTTTATTAATTTAATGATTGTATTTTTCACAGATAATGCTGAAGAGGTTATGCTTAGCGCTGTAATTAAGCATTTTAACCCTTCTGCAATATTAAGGCAGTATGAAAGCAATGAAGATATTTTATTAATTGCTAAAATGTATGATGAGCCTAATTTTTTCAGAATAAAAGATTATAAATTAGCAATAATTAACCAGTATGATTTTCCTGATTGGATGAAGGATGATTCCAAACTAAGGTTTATTGAATTAGTGATAGCTAATAAAAATACTAATATTTACTCCTTTATTAATCACTTAGCCCAGTACTTATTTGAGCCTGAGAAATTATTCTACAGCTCTTTAGACAAGACTGTTATGTTTAAAGACAATGCATTGCAGGTAATAAATGAGTTAGGCATCTTTAAAAGGTTCAAAAAAAGCTACTCAAAGAATGGAATAATTTACTATGAAATAAACCCTATTCATAACATAACCTTGCTTTATTCCAAATCTTTTTTAAAAAAATGCTCAGAGCCTTTTGTAGTATTAAACAATAATGATGCAGTGTTGTTGAATGCGAGAAAAGCAGGATTTAGCGAAGAGTTGGTTAATTTATCAAGATTTGATGCTTTGAAAATTAAAAGAGTGATTTCAATAAGCTCTCCTTTGAAAAACCAGGTTAAAGACACTGTAGCAACCAAAATAATAGAGTACTAATAAAACTTAAAAATGTTGGATTTTAACATTAATGACATGGTTGATTTCTTAGGAGTTGTAAGCGGAAAAATAAGCACTAATAATTTTTCATTCACAGCCCAAGGAAAAGTGAAAAAGTTTGATTATATAAAATTATACCATGATGAAGTTGGCTTTGTATTATGCCAAGTTAATGATTTAAGCAATGAAAACAATGTAATCACCTGCACTTGCGAAGTAATTGGTTATAAAGACAATGAAGGATTGCTTAAAGTTCCAAAAACAACTATTAGCAGTGGCATTGAGATTTATAAAGCAGATGATGAATTTATTAAGAAAATCTTAGAGCTTGACAAAAATGAAGGCTTGTATTTAGGAATGCTTGACAATTATAACTCTATAAAAGTGAAAATTGATGCAAAAAAATTAATAACAAAGCATTTGGCAGTTTTAGCAAAAACAGGAGCTGGAAAAAGCTATACTTTAGGAGTAATTGTTGAAGAATTATTAGAGCAAGGCATACCAATAGTAATAATTGACCCTCATGGAGAATATTCAAGCCTTAAATATCCTAATGATAACCCTGCAGAGCTTGATAAAATGAAGGATTTTGATGTTTCAGCCAAAGGCTTCAAGGATAAGATTATTGAATACAGTCCAGATATTATTGTTAATCCTGAAGCAATACCCTTATCCATAAACATAAGCAGCTTGTCAGCACATGAAATCTCAATGCTTACCCCTATCAAAATAGGAGGCACGCAGCTAGGAATACTATACAATGCTATTTCTGAGGCAAAAAAGGACAATTTGGAATATGATTTAGCTGATATTAAAGCAAGCATTGATGAGGTTAATTCTAATGCCAAATATGGGCTTTATTCTTGCATTGATTTTTTGGAAAATTTAGGCATTTTTTCAAAGCATCCAGTAAATGTTGAATCCCTTGTTACTCCAGGAAAAGCTTCGCTTATTAACCTTAAAGGCGTTGATCCTGAGATTCAGAAAATAATAGTTGCAAAATTATGCAGCGACTTATTCGAAAAAAGGAAGAAATCGTTGATTCCGCCTCTTTTTTTAATAGTTGAAGAAGCTCATAATTTCTGCCCTGAAAGAAGCTTCGGAGAAAGCCCCTCAAGTTATATTTTAAGAAATATTGCAAGCGAAGGAAGAAAATTCGGCTTAGGTTTAGGGGTTGTAACCCAAAGGCCTGCAAGAATTGACAAGAATGTTTTAAGCCAATGTAATACCCAAATAATCCATAAAGTAACAAACCCTAATGATATTAAGGCAATAAGCAGCAGTGCAGAAAACCTTAATATTAATGTAATAAATGATATACCTAACATTGCAATAGGAACTGCATTAATAATTGGCGCAAGCCCAAGGCCTTTAATTGCTCGCATTAGGGTGAAAAAATCATTGCATGGAGGGAAAAGCGTGTCATTCAAGGCTGAAGCTGAATACATTGCTGAAAAAAAGTTAAAGGCAGAGAGAAAAATAATTGAGCCAATTAAGCAAATAAAGCCAGAAAAGCAAATAATTGAAAAAAATGAGGTTGTGGCTGAGAAAAAAATAATTGAAAAAGAAGAAGAATCTAAAAACTTAATGAAGATTGAAATAATAAACCTTAACAATTCAAATAAATTAACTCCTGCTTATTTGGCAAAAGTGATGCAGGCAAGCAAAGAATATTCTTTATTAATCAATGAAAACGCAAGCAAAATATTAAACATTGAAAACAATAAAATAAAAGAAGCTGAATTTTATGCAAATTTTAGTCCTAAATCTAAATCAGTGATTGATTTAATAATGTCTAAAGGCCAGACAAACATTGCCTACTTATTCAATGCCCTTAATTATTCATTCCAAGACCTTGATTTTATACTAAAGGATTTGACAAATAAAGGTTACATTAGTATAGTGAATGGAAAAATATTGCCATTATATGATTATTCTGCATTTGACTTCAAACTGCCTCTTGAGATTAATGAAGTTGACTCTAAAATTTTCTCAAAAGACATTGATAATTCAAAAAATGCGAAAAAATTCTTAGAAAACCTTAATTTATCAGTTTCTGCTATAAAAAAAGTGTATTTAAGGTAATTGGCAAAACCTTTGTTTTTATTGCTCTTTTCGCTTAAAATCACTACTACTTTGAGTAAATAAAAACTTTTAACTCAATAACTTATAACAAACTACTTAATGAATATTGCCGAACTGCTTAAATATTACAATAATGATGACATCTTGGCAGAGCTTATCAGCCAGGGAAAGGACAGGGAAGTTGCAACAATGTTTTTTAAAGGATTCTTCGGGCAGAGGCCGTCAATTCTAATGTATAAGCAGGAAATAATTGACCAAGTCAGGAATGGTGCAGTAAGCTTTCATATGAGCGTTGAAAGATGGAAAAATCCAATGAGCCTTAATGCAACAAACACGAAGATTGAAATGGATGAGCTAAGAATAGGGTGGGACTTAATAATAGATATTGACACAAAAGTGTTTGATTATGCAAAAATTTGCGCAAAGCTATTATGCCACGCATTAGAATATCATGGCATAAAAAATTATGCAGTAAAATACAGCGGAGGCTCAGGGTTTCATATAGCAGTTCCTTATGAATGCTTTCCAAAAACAGTGAACGGCTTAGGTGTTGAAAAGCTTTTCCCTGAAGCTGCGCAAAAAATAGCGTCTTATCTGAGAGCCTTTGTGCGAAAAAAGCTGTCAGAAATGATTCTTGAGCTCAATTCAGTAGAGCAAATAATGGACAAAACTTCGAAATCCGAAAAAGAGTTATTTGAAGGGGAGGAATTTAATCCATACTCTGTTCTTGAAATTGATGCAGCAGCTTTATCTTCAAGGCATTTGATAAGAATGCCTTACAGCATTAATGAAAAAAAAGGGCTGGTTTCTGTTCCAATAAAAAAAGATGAAATAGAGGGGTTTGAAACTGAAAAAGCTAAGCCTAAGAATGTGAAAAAAATACTGCCTTTTATACAAAGAGATAAAGCTTTTGCCAATGAAGCAAATGAATTATTCATGCAAGCCTTTGATTTTTCCAAAAAAATTGAAGAAAAAATTTCAGAGCCTGTTTTCAAAAGAAAGGTTTTTGAAAAAAATTATGAAAAAATACCTCCTGAGAAGTACCCTCCTTGCATTAAGATAATATTGAAAGGCTTAGAAGACGGCAAAAAAAGAGCATTGTTTATACTTATTAATTATTTCAAAAGCGCTAATTATTCAAAGGAAGAGATTGAGCAAATAATTAATGAATGGAACAGCAAAAACTCTGAGCCCTTAAAAGAATCATATGTTAAAACTCAAATTAATTGGAACCTTAAATCAACTGAATATTTAGCTCCTAATTGCGACAACTTAATGTATTATCAGGATTTGGGAGTGTGCAAAAAAGACAGCATTTGCGAAACTATAAAGAACCCAATAAATTATCATTTCAGGGTTTATTCCAAGAAGAAAGAGCAAAAAAAGAAAAAAGAATAATTTATTAATAATAGATTTATAATGTTAAATTATGAAATCTGCTGATTTGAAAAAACTGCTGGAAATGCAGGATGAAAAAATAAGAATTTCCACTGAAAATGAGGAGCAATTAAAAAAATTAGCTGGAATGCTTAACTCTGCAAGCAATGTCATAGTCAGCGGAGAAGGGGATAAGTTCATAATTCCACTGATTTCAAAATACTTAATTGACGCTTATTCTGACAAAAAATTCGAGGTTTACAATGCTAGAGTTCTTGCGAATTACACTCCAGAATCAATAAGCAAGGAGTCCTTAGTGATTTTTTTAACTGTTAGGGGAAAAAATATTGACATCCTTGACGCAATTAAGGAGGTAAAGAAAAAGAATGCAACAATAATCATTATTACTCAGCTTGAAAGCAGAGACAAAGACAGCATCTATTCAAGCCTTAAAGGCTATAAGAACTACGAGATTTTTATTCCAGTAAAGAATGAAACAATCACTATTCCTAGCACTACAACATCAAACACTTTCCTATCAGTATTAAATACTATTATTATTTACTCACTAGAGGATAAAATCAATATTGAACCCTTATTAATGTCCCAATTAGTTGATTTGCCTGTTTATTTCAATGCCTTAAGCAAAAGCAAAAGCTTTCATGAGTGGTGCATTGAATCCTCTAAAAAGATTAAAGAATTAAACATCCCAATGCTTTTTTTTATAGGTGACGGCCCAAGGTACCCTTCATGCAAGAAAGCTGCCCAAATACAGTTTTTAGAGCAGTGCAAATTAGTAAGCTGCGCTGTCCAGTCTGAAGAATTCATTAACTTAATACTTGAAGAGTATTTGGTTAAGAATTTAAACCAAATGTGGATTCTTTTAAAACCAATTGAACAATTTGTAAGCGTTCAAGCAATGAACAGGTTTAATGAAATGCATTTAATGATCTCTGAAAAATTTGACAAAAACAGGATAATAGTTATTGATCCTTCAAGTTTCATCACTTTCAGCAAAGAAGGCAAAAGAAACGACATAATTTTATCCCCAATCTATATACTAATGATTGAATGGCTAAGCTATTATTATTGCGCTTAATTCTTATAAAAAATATCCTCAAAAGTCTCATCCACTGTTTCTGAGGGATTCTCTCCAAATAACCCAATCTCTTGAGGCTCTTCCTCTTTCTTTCCTTTGGCAACAACCACATAGATTATTCCCCCTACAAAAATAACATACAAAAATCCAAGTATCCATGGCAAAATCCTGAAAACTTCAACATAGTAACCTATTGATTCAGGGTCATTTCCAACCAGCACGCTTATTGAATCCTCCACGCTGCCTATTAATGTCAATGCCTTGAAAATTATTGCGAATACAAAGATTCCTACAAAGAAAATCAGTGAAGCTCCTATAATTAGCTTATCAGTTGACACTTGAGCCATAATATTAAATAATACTGTGTTATATTAAAAGATTATGAAAAAGGTGTTCAATGATAAGCCTTTAAGCGAAATTACTCTAAGGCGATTTGAAAAACCAAGCGATGAAAATTTAAAGGAACTATGCAGAAAATTCTTGATATCAACAGGGCTTTTGCAAACAGGAGACGGAAGGGATATAATAAGTGAGATATTTTACAGTTTCGTTGTTTCAGCCAAAAACAATGAATATTTGCCCATTGATTTAATAATTAAAACATTTAAAGATTATGACGGAGGGACTCCTAATAATATAAGAAGGCACTTATTAAGGCTTAAGGATTATGGTTTGATTGAAAGAACTGATTACGGCTACAGAATTTTTGAATTCATGAGCTTAAAGGAGTTGTTCAAAAAAGAGATAATCCAAGAGTTCATTGAGCCTTCAATTAACAGGATACTTGAATACTGCGAAAAAATTGATGAAATTAGGTAAGTCTTATTCCAAGTGAAACAAAGTCATTAGTTTTTTTAAGTTCTCTGAAATATCTTTTCCTTTCTTTGTTAAAATTATAGTCTTTATTCTTCCTGCTTTGTCAAATGTCAATAGCCCTTCCTTTTCTAATTGCTGGATAATCCTAACTGTATGGGAGTAAGTGCAGTCAACTTCTTTTGCGATGTTGCTTGCGTAGCATTTGCTTGAGCAAGCATGTATTTTCATAAGAATAAATGCTGGTTTATTTCTTAAAAATAAGTTAACTAGATTATTCCTTTTCTCTTCCCCCATGGTGTAATTATAAAAACTTATGATTTATATAGTTTATTATACTTATTTAAACATATATTAAGGGTGTTAATAATAGTCGAATCTTTGGCCATACTCTTCAATCCTTAAGTAAGTTTCATGTAAATCAAAATCATTCATAATAGTTATAAGAGTTTCTGGAATTTTATTCTCAAATCTTTTAAGAAGAAACTCAATATCAGCCAAATCCTTTAAGGTTTCATCCCCTCTCTGCTCAAAAGCTGCAAGCTTTGACAAAAACAAGCCCTCAACAGTTAATCTATTAAATCCGAAGCTTGAAATATTTTTGGTTAGTCCTTGAGTAAGGATATACTCAGTTAAATTATTACCCTTTGAGTCTTCAAAATCATCTGTTGACAAAGAAGTTAAGACTTCAAGCTCCTTATTGTCTGAAAAAAACTTACCATAAAGCTTCATCTCTATAGCTGAAGCATGTTTTCCATAAACAAAGATATCAACATCAGTTATTTGCCTGTTTAATAATACTCCTCCAACAAAATATACTTCAGGATGATATTTTGTAGGCAGCCATCTGGATAATTCAGCGCAATAATTGCTTAAATTCATAATTAATATATTGAAGATTTTTTATTTAAAAATCTGCTTAAATCAGCATTATTTATTATTTTTCATTAGCCATTCAATCCTGCAATTATTGCAGCAAAAACAGGCTTTCTTATCATTATCAATGCAGAATAAGTCTTCATTCTCCAAAACCCTGTAGCAAACAATGCATTTTCCTTTACGCTCCTCTTCAAGTATCAAACTCTTAAGCAAATTCATCATTATTCAAGTTACTCTTATATTTTAATAAAGATTCTATGCCCCTGCCGGGAGTCTGAGAAAAGGTCAATCACCCTTAATTTTTGCTCGTTTTTTTATTTACAAAGATTAAGTGAGGCAGAGATTTTATATAAACTTTTCCCGAATTTTCTATTAATAGAATACTTATTTTTTGTTAAAAAGAAAAAATTTTATAGTAACTATTAATAGTTTAAAGAATGATAAATGAGATTGTTAATGAAATTGTTAAAGAAACAAATAATGCAATTAAAAATGTAATATCCGAAAAATTATTAATTGATTTTGTTGATATTTTTCCAAAAGATGAAGTTGAAAGAAAAAAACTACTAGAAGAAATAAAAAAAGTTAGTAAATTAATAGACTCTGTTAAAACTGGAGAAATATTTAGGTTAAATATTCCAATTAAAACTATTTATGGACCTTTAAATTTAATAAAAATAAGAATTTATGATGAAACACGCACACAAAGGGGTGCACCAGATTTTAAAGTGAATAATTATGAATTTTTCAAAAAAAAATATAATAATTTAAAAGTAATAATTAGAAAAGAATATGAAATGATTGAATTCAAAACCGAAAAAGTATTAATATACTTTCCAAACGAAACTTTAAGTGAAAGCTTAGCTAAAAAATAATTAATTTAATTTATTCCAATAATGTATTTTTAATTTCAATTTTATCTTTTTTGTCTTCTCTTTCTTAGCTTCTTCTATTATCTCTATTAGTTTTAGTTCCCAGGGTTGGAAAAATTGCTTTAATTTTTCATTCATAAGGTAATAATCTAGTATTTTTTTTATTAGAATTATCTTTTATAATATTTAGGTTTTATTTTTTTCACCCAATTTTTTAATGTTACTTCCGTGACTCCTACAAGCCTGGATATTTTTGTTTGGTTATCATGAATTTTGTCTTCAGTGAATAAATAAATGGAGGCAGCTATAGCTCCTTTATTGCCATTATTTATGCTTTTTACTGCCAATTCATATTTTGGCTTAGTGAAACTTTCAAGCTTTTTTATAAAAGATTCTTTATTGATTGAAAAATCTTTTGAGTAAAAATTTATTACTTCATCCAGAGAATTATTTCTAGGTTTTCGAATTACATATTCTTCCCTTAAATACCTGGAATATGCATTTTTTAAATAAAAAACGCTACAATTAACTGCACTTGACACTGATTCCATATTAATTAAAGGTTTATAATAATTATAAATCAAAGCGCCAATATAAGAATCCTTTGAATATCCCTAAAAAATTTTTTATTTGCGCAAGAATTATAATCTTTTAATATATTTTCAATCTTATCCTCTTCATTAATCCCTAGCTTTAAAAGAGCATTCTTTATTTTTTTAGAAACAATATCATTATCCATAATAAACTAAATGAAAATAATCTATTTATAAACTTTTTTTTATTATTTTAAAAATTAAGAAACATATTTAAAGAGATTTTTTCCTGTTAATTATTATGGAATTTGTAATAAAAGATGAAATAAGCAGCATTTTAGAGGCTTACCATTCAGATATTTCAAATGTTTTGCCAGTTCTTGAAAAAAAGCTTAAATCTGAAGGCAGAATCGGTTTTTTAGATAAAACTGTTGACTGCGAATTTTATAAATATTTATCAGAATTAAACCCTGAAAAAAGAATGATTCAAGGATACATTTTTAGAGACATATTGGAAAGCAAATATGAAAAAGCAATAATTAAAGGATTAAACACTGCTAAATCAGCAATGCCTAATATGAACTATAAATCTCCTGAAATAGTATTCTTAGCAGATATAGGAACTTCTGCAAGAATAATTGGAGATAATTCTTTTGGAATAAACTTCACACACTTATACCATCAAATAATGAAAATGCCTAAACCTAAAGAAATAACTATGCAGGAATTAAAAAAGAAAGGAATAGAGCAGGCTTTAAAATCATTAGAATCCATGGTTTCACATGAAGCAAGCCATTTATACTTGGATCAGATTGGATACACTAAATCAGAAAATCATTTTAAAGAAACGCTTTTTGGCGAAGGCTTGGCAACATTCATAGAATCAGAGCATTACGATGCATATTATGAGGTTCTTAAAGAAAAAAAATTATGGCAAGAGATAATTCTTGGATTAATCAAGGATGAATTAACAAATTTCGAAATAGTTGATAAAATTAAAAAAAGCGACTACATAATGTCAAAAGAGAGCGCTAAAAATCTTTTTATAAACCTTGAATCAGCATTAAATGATCCTAGCTCTAATTTTTCAAAGAATCTTAATAATGTTCTTTACAATGGAAACGGCCCAATATATCATGTAGGGTATGTTATGTGGAAAGATATAAGCGAAAAATTGGGAAATGAAAAAGTAAAAGAATTAATAAAATCAGGTCCTGATAAATTCGTAGAAACTTTTGAAAAAATCCAATAATTCAGTCAATTGCTCATTATTAACTGAAAGCATGAAAAGATTAGGAACAAAGAAATATATAAATGAGGTATTAAATTATTCCCAATTCTTTCATTTTCTTGTCAATTATATCTTTCCATAAAATTTTGTTTTGATTGTTTAGTGAATATGCTCCTCCATGATCATGGTCTTTGTATTGAATAATATCTTTTTTTATTAAGTCTTTTATTGTTGCTCTTGCATCTCCCCACATATTCTTGGGAATACCTTTCAGAATAGTTTCTTCAGTAAAATGGCCTTTTCCAAATTTTCCATTGTGAAATAATTTCCACACTATCTGCGCTTCAAGGTCATCTTTTGATAATTCCATATGTTTTTTAAAAAAGAGATTATTTAAAAACATTGTCCAATAATTGGACAAATATGACCATACTTTTATAAATACCTTTGTCTTATTTATTAGTTAAGGTTGATATTATGGCAAGTTTATTATTAGAATATTTAGGAGAATCTCCAAAAATTAAAGTTATTGATTTCTTTATAGAAAACCTTTTTGGAAGCTACTCAAAAGTAGAAATTAACAACGAAACTAAAGTATCAAGAACAACATTACAACAAATATGTGATGATTTAGTAAAACAAAAAGTATTAATTAGTGAAAAAAAAGGAAACATGATACTTTATAAGTTAAATACTAAAAATGAATTTGTAAAATTTTTAATAAATCTTGATTATTCTCTTAATATGGCAAGATTTAATGAAGAAACAAAAAAAGAAACAGTAATAAAATCAGTTATAACTATTCCTTACAGAAAAAAAGAAGTACAATATTGTTCAGGTGAAAAATCATGCCAATAAAATGCAACAATTGCGGAAATGAAATAAATATAAGCAACAAAGCATTAACCTCAAATGCTAAATTGATATGTGCAACTTATGTGATGCAATGCTCAAAATGCAATAGTATAATAGTATTCACAAATGCTCCTGAAGAAATAATGAGCATTGAAAAAAAGAATGAATAATTAAAAATATTATCCAACATCCTATGGAGTATAGAATGCTATGGAAAATATTTATTAATTAATTTTTTACAAATCTTACACTTTATTTTCTCGTATTTGCGGATTTCTTAGCAGTAAGGCTTGATTGTTTATTTTATGCAAAAATAAGAAATTCGCGAGTCGCGAATTTGTTAAAAGCGAACAAAATTAAACAGCAAGCCTTCAATTTAGCAAATCCGTAAATCCGCAATTTAGAACAATAAGAATACAAAGAAACAGTTATAAATTACTTTTAATTAAATAACTAATATGGACTCAAAGGAAATCACTGAAGGTTATAGTACGAAGAAGGCACAAGATATTTATTCTAAAATAGGTTTATGGCCCGAAGAAGAGAAATTATTTAATAAATTATTTAAAAAAGGGTCCAAAATACTTGATATTGGTTGCGGTGGAGGAAGAACCTCAATTCCATTGGCAAAAAAAGGCAATAAAGTTTATGCAATTGATATTACTCCTTCAATGATTAAAATTGCTAAGAATAATGCTAAAAAGAATAAAATAAATATTGAATTTGAAACAATTAGTTTAACTGAAATAGATTATCCTGAAAACTTTTTTGATAATGCTTTATTCTCTTTTAATGGTATTGAACATATCTCTCCAGATGATATTCAAAAGTCTTTAAATAATGTGTCAAAATCATTGAAAAAAGGAGGATATTTTGTCTTCACAACCCACACTTTTTTATATCCAGGTAAAGGGTTTAAATATTGGAATATTTGGATTAAAAAGCTTTTTTCATTTTACTTAAAAAAAATATTTGGAGTAAAAAATAACGAGAAATATTTTGGTGACTTGCACTGGAATGATTACGGCAAAGATTTATATGCTCATTTTGCAATGCCTAATTATTACATTAATAAATTAAAAAAAGCAGGATTTAGTGAAATAACCCTAATTCCAAAAAATAAAATAATACACAATAAAAAATATTCATTTTTTGACAATTTTAAAGAAACATTCTTATTCTTTATTTGCAAAAAATAGTTGCTTAAATATTTCTTTAATCCCAATATTTTTTATGTATATAAAAAAGAAAATAGTCACACTAAAAAACGGAAAACTCGGAGTCTACTACTATGTAGCAATGAGCATAAGAGTAAACGGCAAAGTCAGGCCTGAAATCATCAGATACATAGACAAAAGAGTGCCTATTGAAATAATAGAATATGTAAAAAGAAAAAATGAAGAATTTAAGATGAAAAGAAAGAAATATTAATATTGAAGTAATCATAATTTTATGGAACTTTTAAAGTTAAATGTTAAAGAAATAAGAATTTTAAAAATTATTAATAAAAAAGCATGCAAAGGTATTACTTTTAATGAATTATTAAATAAATCAAAATTTAATGAAATTGAATTAAAAAACATTTTAAAAAAATTAGAAAATATACATTTTATCGAATATAGAAAATTTAGTGATGGAATTAATGATTATGATATAGAAAGAGAAGGGCAAATATTTTTAGAAAAAATGCAAGAAAAAAAGTTATAAAATAAGTTTTTTTAAAATAAAAATTTTATTTTTCATCAAATGGGCTTCTTATCATTAAGGTATACTTTTTGTCATTAATATTTTCAGGCAAATAAATATTGGCGGCTTCCCTTATGCTTTCTGAATTAATATTTTTCATAATATCAAATACATCATTTATGTCAAAATTATCATAAATATTTGCCTTCATCATATTAATATTGCCTTGGTTTGATTCGTAAATTTTTGAAAGCTGAAACTTGTTGCTCTTTATATTTTTTATTAATAAATCTTCAGGTATTAATTCACTTCTTAACTTTGAAAATATATCAAATATTGAAGAGGTTGCTTCTTCATATTTCATTGCAGAAACCATGCCAGATATGCTTATAAAATTATATTGGGACTCAATAAATTTTGAATTTATGTTATATGCCAATCCTTTTTTTTTGCTTATTTCATTAAAAAGAAGGCAATTATAAGAATTTCCAAGTATATCATTTAGTATTTGCATTTCATAGAAATATTTTTCATCTGAATTTGGGGCAATAACTCTTAAATTTAGTTCAGCGCTGCTTAATTTAGGATTTTCTTTATTTAAAAAATAAGGCACTTTAAAATAAAGAAATGATTCAGTAGGATTAGGTGTATATTTTTGGGTATTAAACATAAATCTTTTTCCTTTAGGATATCCTCCAAAATAGGTTTTAATAAGATTTTCTATATTATCTGGCAATCCTCCATAAAGAAACAAACCCATATTGCTTGCATTAAAATTTCTACCATATATATTGTTTAAATCAATAACTGAAGCATTTTTTACAGTTTCTTCATCTCCTAAAACATTGTAAGCATTCTTCAAATCTCCAAAAAAAGCCTTATCAAATAATTGAATATGCTCAGATGAAATGTTTATTTTTCTGTCTGAAATCTCCCTTAAAACTCTTTCTTTCTCCTGATTTAAAGTAGATTCATCAAATCTTGAATTAAAAGCGACCTGAGATATAAAATCTAAATAAATTTCAGCATCTTCTTTTAGCATTTCTCCTGAAAAACATATTGGTTTAACTGCAGTAAAAGCATTAGTGTATCCAAAATTTGACTTAATTTCACTTAATTGGGAGACATCATATTTTGCAGTTGCTCCATTATATAAACAATGCTCCAACAAATGGCATAATCCTTTTTCATTATCTTTTTCAGTTAATGAACCGCTTCCAACATTTAAGTCTATTGAAACAGTATTATTCCCTGTTTTTTTATAAGCAACTATTAAACCATTATCTAAAGTATAATACTTAAAATCCAAAGTTTTATGTTTTCCCATAAATTAACTTGAAAAAATTCTTTTTAAAAAACTATTTATTGTGTTTTAATTAAATTATTTCTTTTAAATTATTTACATTTTTTATTTCTACTTGTTTATTATTAGCTAATTCATTGCAGTTTTTCCATAATTTTTCGCATGAATCAAACATAATTTCAGGAGTTCTACTATTTAATATTAATTCAGTTAAAGGTAAAAACTCTTTTATTGTTTTTTTCATTGATGAGCATTTTTTAACAGAACTAAACCAGCCCTTTAAATTTTCTTTATTAATAAGTGCAACAAATTTACTTAATAAAAAAATGAATTCGTTTACTACTCCAAACATTGTTAAATAATATTTTGAATAATAACTGCTTTTTACTTTTCTTTCTAAGTCTTCATAGTAATGGTGCAATTCCCATGCGTCTTTCATAAATTTAAATACCTCCAAAGTTATTTATAAAGCAAAGACTAGGGCGTTACACCTTTCTTCCAATGCCCCTGCCGGGCGACAAAGAAAAGGTTAACTGCCCCTATTTTTTATTAAATATAAATAAAAACAATTTTATTATTTATAACTCCTTATTTAAATAATTATTATTACTCCCTAAAGCAATATTAAATAAATATTTAAATACCGATTTATTCTTATTTTAAATGATTTTGGGTTTTAGCACTGGAAGTTTATATAAACATTTGGAACCTTTGTCCAATGAAGCGGTTGATGCAATAAGTTCAACGGGTTGCAATGCCATTGAATTATGCGCACTTTTTAATTACAGAATTGAATTATTAAATATTTTAGATATTAATAAGCTTAAAAAGTTTAATTATGTTTCATTGCATTCATCTGAAGAATTAAGATATGCAAATAATGTTGAAACAAGAAAATTATTAAATACTATTGTTAAATACAATAAGATTTTCAAATTTGATAATATTATAATTCATTCTGATATTGTGGATGATTGGAACATATTCAAAGATTATGACCTGCCATTTTTATTTGAAAATATTGGAAGAAAAGATGGTTTTGGTTATAAATTAGATGAAATTATTAAGATAATAGAAAATAATCATAAGCTAGTCCTTGACTTAACTCATGATTATATTGTTGATAAAAATATGAATTTATCTAATAATTTGTTAAAAAATTATAATAATTCAATAAAAGAAATTCATGTTAGCGGTTATAAAAAACATGGCAAAGATGAACAACAGCATTATCCTATTTATATAACACAGCAAAAAGAGATGATTTCTCATTTAGTCCCTAATATTCCAACAATAATTGAGAGTGTGATTCCCTTTGAAAATAAGGATTATATTAGTGAATTACAAAAAGAATATTCTTTTTTAAAATCTCTTATAAAAAAATCTTCACAATAAAGATGCTAGTTCCCGAGAGTCTTTCATAATTGCTACAAAGATAAACCATAAAGAAAAACTGCTTTTCAAAGCCTTAGGGCACATGAAAAGAGAAATGATGCTTAAATACTAATTTAGTAGATATTAGTAAATATTAGTATTTGAATGAGGCTTATAAACTATTTATTTATTATTTCTTTAAATTTATCTTCATTTAGTTTAAAAATGAACATTTTTTGTATCTTAATTTTTGATAAAAATCCTTTTTTTTCTAAACCTAAAAGATCAGTTCTTGCTGTCTGATAAGTTACTCCAAAAGTGTTTATTACTTCATTTATTATTATTGGTTTTTTATTTTTTGCTGCATCCTTAATTATTTCAGCTTGCCTTAAATTCAGCCCCTTTGTTTGCTGTATTATATTAAGAAGTTCTCTTTGTTCTCTTTGTTTTTTTAATATATATTCTTCCGTATTTTTTACAGCTTCTTCTATGCAGTCAATATTATATTTTATAAAATAATTCAAGTCATTTTCATCATGTTCAGTATATAAATAAGCCATACCATAATCAACTTTTGACCTTAATATTATCCTTGAAACAGACATGTATTCAAATAACCAATATCCTTTCTTTATGATATACCAATAAAATAAGGCCCTTGCTGTTCTTCCATTTCCGTCATAAAAAGGATGTATATAACCTATAAAAAAATGAAGCATTATTGCTTTTATTATCGGATGAATAAATTCTGAATCATTGTTTATAAAATAACATAATACTTCAATAAGCTCTTTTATTTCACTATTTTTAGGCGGATGATGATAAATTATTTCAATATTTATAGGGTCACCCACCACAATTTCATCGGTATCCCTAAAAGAACCTTCCATTTTTTCACTTTCTAATGTGCCTTTAGTTATTAATTTATGAATTTTTAAAATCATATTCATTGTGAGATTTTCATCCTTCATTTTGACTATTTCTTGCATAGTATTATAATTATTGAGTATCATTTTATCTGAATAAGATTTTGGTTTTGCGTTGCTTCTAAGCATTTCTTTTGCCACTTTCCTGGTTGTTGATGCTCCTTCAAGCTGACTTGATGCAATGGCTTCCTCCATTAAAGAGCTAATAATGTATCTTTCTTTCTCTTGGCTGCTTATATGCGGAAAATTAATGTTTAATGATTTTCCTCCGCAGCTCATGTCTAAATTATGAATTTTGCTTTGAAAATCATCATTTAAGGAATAATTAAATTCATAACTTTTTATTTTAACAGTTTTATAATTGCTTCTTCTGAAGATTTTCATTATAGTCCACAATTGCTCAACATTTACTTCCTTAGGCAAAACTTTTCTTTTTAGTTTTTCAAAAGGGATGTATTCTTCATTAAATTTTTTTATAATTTCCATTAATTTTTTATCACTTAGAAAAGGCATTATTTCATTGGGAGATACTAATTTTTCTTTTGGAAATTCAGGAATATTCATAGTTATCTACTAATTTAATGCAAATTAGTATTTATAAAAGTATCTACTAATTTAGTACATTTTAGTAGATATTAGTATTTAATTAATACTTCTTTAGTTACAATATATTTATAATTTAAATTAATTTATCTCCAAAGTTATTTATAAAGCAAAGACTAGGGTGTTACACCTTTCTTCCAATGCCCCTGCCGGGATTTGAACCCGGGTCTAAAGATCCGCAATCTCTTGTTCTATCCAAGCTATACTACAGGGGCATAAATATTAATGAGATTTGGGTTTTTAATAAGTTTTTTAAATAGAATAATTTACTATTAAATTATGGTAAAAGATGCAATTTTAAAGGATTTGGGTGAATTATTGAACAATCACATTAAAAAAACCTACGAAATTGCTTTGGTTACTTGTGAGGATTTTAACCTGAAAGACGAGGCTCAATTATCTAAAATTAAAGGCATAATCTCTGATTATTACGCAAGCATTACTCATCAAAGGCAATACAATACTGTTGCAAATGCTGCAGTCTTTTATGTGCTAAGCCAAACAAATCCTTTGATTTCATTCAACTATTTCCATGAAACTTTCAATGTTTACACACAAAGCCTTAAAAAATGTGTTAAGCAGATAAAAAAAATAGAATCAAAAAAACAATAATCTAACTCTTGTATTTTTCATAAATTTTTTTCAAAAGGCCCATATATTTAATGTAGTCTTTTAAAGCTCTCTTTAAAACATTTATTGTATTTTCTTTAACACCTTTTTTAATAAGCTCAAGCTCTAATGAATTATAGCTCTGCACAGATTGCTCATTTTTTTTAAGTTCAAGGTAGATATTCCTGAAAGTTTGTATTGGATTATTGTTCACTTCGTAAACCGAAGTTATGAAACACTCGTTTATACCTTTATTGATTAATTGCTCTTCCAAGTTTTTTATCTTATTTTTTTTATAGTTATCACTGTTCATTATTGTTTCACCTGCAAAAAAATTTTTAAAAAAGTGAAACCTAATACTTGACTAATAAGACTAAAGCTTTGCTTTCTCTTATTAAAATAGTACTTGGCTTCATGTTTATAGATTTAAATTAGCCTGTTATATTTATATAATTTTTTGTTTGAAAAAAGTATATAAGTTTTCAGAGACATTATAAGTTATTATGGGAGAAGGTTCTGGTTTAATTGATGCTTTGAATTCCAGCTCTAATGATGATGAGACTCGCATAAAACTTGTTTATCTTGAAGAAACAATAGAGTTGATTGCTAAAAACATAATAAGCATGGCAGGATACCTTGATGAAAAATTCAGCGACTTATACACTCAAGTTAACTCATTAGACCAGAGAGTTTATTCATTGGAGAATAAATATGCTCTTATTGAAACTCAAATTAATAATTTAGAGACTGTTTTGCCAAAAGAGAGTCTTTCAAATGCTGCTGAAAAGGACTCGGTAAGAAGCATGGCTATTGGATTATTGACTGATTTATATAATCCAGTTAAACCAGCAAATAATCCTCCCTTGCCACCTCCCCCTCCAAAAGCTCCAATTATCCAAAATAACACTGAATTGCCTATTAATGATAAGCCTTCCCATAATGATTTGATGAATGAATTAAAGAAAAAGTTTGAGCTGTTAAAAGGCAAGACTGATGAAACTGATTAATTTCTTATAAAAAACATTAAGTCTCGTTTGTGAATAAAACCATATCTAATAAATGTTTTAATCATTGCAGTGTTTGATTCATGGGATGATTCATACCAGTCCCTTATTCCTGATTTCATGAACAACTCCTCAGCTTTTTTTAGCAATTCAATTGCATAATTTTTTCCCCTGAATTCATCCTTAATATAAATTAATAAAAAAGTTCCATACCCTATTTTATTATGTTCTAAAGTGAAAAAACCTATTAGCTTATTTGATTCATTGTAAGCGCATAAGTTCCATTCCTTGACAGGTGAATAAATCTCCCTAAATCCTTTGGCAGGGGTTTCTTTCCAGCTTAAAAAGTCAGCATTTTCAGTTTTTTTAAGCATTTCAAAAAACAATCCTTTGATTATTTTTTTTTCAGTCTTAAAAATCAGCTTTGATTTTTCAGGAACGCTGACTTTTTTGTAAAAAACAGGCCTTTTATAGTTCAGCTTAAATCCATTGCTTAACAGTAAAGATTCTATCTCTTTATAATTTTTTAAATCGCTCCAGATATCAGTAATCACTAATTTTTTGTCTAAACTAATCGCTTTTTTTAAATCATTTATTGATTTATTGTACATGCAGAATTCCTTAATCATTAATAATTTAATAAATTATTAGGTTTTATATTTTTATTTGTTGAACTCTTCCTTTAAGCGTTCAAAGAATCCTTTTCTTGTATTGTTTTTTTTGCCTTCAAGCTCTGACAATTCTTGTATCAACTCCTTTTCTTTGCTGCTTAGTTTTGTCGGGACTACAATGTTCACTTTTACAAGCAAGTCTCCGAAATCATCATGATTAAGTATTGGAAGTCCTTTATCTCTTAACCTGAATACAGTGTTTGGCTGAGTGCCTGCAGGTATTTTTAGCATGACTTCTGAGTCAAAAGTTTTAATGCTTACTTTGTCTCCAAGCACTGCTTGCGTGAAATTTATATCAACAGTTGTTAGAAGGTTTTCATTGTATCTTTCAAATCTGGAATGCTCCTTAATGCTGATAAATACATATAAGTCTCCTGGAGCATTGTTGTTTTTTGCGGCGTTTCCTTTTCCTTTAATCTTTATTCTTTGCCCTTCGTTTATCCCTTTGGGTATTTTTACCTTAATTTTTACTTTATCTTTTATTCTGCCTTTTCCATCGCATTGGCTGCAAGGATCTTTTATTGTTTTACCTTTTCCTCTGCAGGTTGGGCATACTCCTTGGTTTTGCATTCTTATTGGCCCTAAATTCACCATTTGGGTTATAAATCCTTTGCCGTGGCAAGTGCTGCAAACATGTATTTTTGATTTATTGCTCGCTCCTGAGCCGTCGCACTTGCTGCATTCAACATAAGCATAATAGCTTATCTCTTTTTCTGCCCCAAAGTAAACCTCCTCTAACTCTATCTCTAAGTCGTACCTTAAATCTTCGCCTGATTCATCTTCTTGCCTATGGCTTCTTTGGCCAAAGAAGCTGCCGAAGATATCTTCAAAGCCTCCGAACATGTCCTCAAATCCTGCTCCATTAAATCCTCCTTGAGCTCCTTGCTGGAATCCTCCCTGGTTTTGCTGGTCCCTAGTGGTGCCGAACATGTCATATTGCTGCCTTTTAGATTCATCACCTATCACGCTGAAAGCTTCGTTTAGTTCCTTGAACTTATCCTCTGCACCTTTCTCTTTATTGACATCAGGGTGGTATTTCATTGCCATTTTTCTGTAAGCTTTTTTTATCTCTTCTTGGCTTGCATCCTTGCTAACTCCTAATGTTTCATAATAATTTTTAGGCATAATAATTCAGTTCACTCTTCCTTTATTTAAAAAAGTTAATAAAAAAAATAAGAAAAAAGAAAAGAAATTTTTATTTCTTTTCCTCAAAGTCTCCATCAACTACTTCATCTTCTGAGTTCTTGTTGTCTTTTTTTGGTTTCTTTGCCTTTTCTTCATTAGGTTGTTGGGCTTGCTGTTCAGCTGCAGCTTTTTGGTAAAGTTTTGTTGTGAATTCCTGAATCATTGTTTCTAGTTCTTCCATTTTTTTCTTTATATCTTCAAGATTCTCGCTTGGAATAACTGCTTTTAATTCTGCGGATTTTTCTTCCAAATTCTTCTTTGTGTCAGCGTCCATTTTGTCTCCCATTTCTTTTATGGTTTTTTCAACAGTGTAAGTCATTGTTTCAGCTTTGTTTAATATTTCAACTTGCTCAGCTTTTTTCCTGTCATCCTCTTCGTATTGCTTTGCCTGTTCTTTCATTCTTTCAATCTCTGAGTCACTAAGTCCTGTTGAGGATTTGATGCTTATTGCCTGCTGTTTTCCGGTTCCTAAGTCTTTCGCGCTGACATTGATTATTCCATTTGCATCAATGTCAAAGGTTACCTCTATTTGTGGTATTCCTCTTGGGGCTGGAGGTATTCCGACTAAGTCAAATCTTCCAAGAGAATGGTTGTCTGCTGACATTGGCCTTTCTCCTTGAAGCACGTGTATGCTTACTGCTGGCTGGTTGTCAGCTGCAGTACTGTAGACTTGGCTTTTTTTGATTGGAACAGTGGTGTTTCTGTCAATCATTTTTGTAAATATTCCTCCTAAGGTTTCAATTCCTAAGCTTAATGGAGTAACATCTAACAATAATACATCTTTTATTTCTCCTCCTAGCACTCCTGCTTGTATTGCTGCTCCTACTGCAACAACTTCATCAGGGTTAACTCCTTTGTTAGGCTCTTTTCCGAAAAATTTCTTGACTTTTTCATAGATTGATGGGGTTCTTGTTGGTCCACCAACTAATATTATTTCATCAATTTGCGATTTTGTTATTCCTGCATCCTTGATTGCTTTTTCGCAAGGGCTTACTGTTTTTTCAAGCAAATCTTTCACCAAATCCTCAAATTTAGCTCTTGATAGCTGCATATTCACATGAATTGGATTGCCATCCACCATTGTAATATATGGAATATTAATCTCAGTGTTAGTTGTTGTTGAAAGCTCTATTTTTGCTTTTTCAGCAGCTTCTTTTAGCCTTTGAATGGCTGTTTTGTCTTTTGATAAGTCAATATTGTGCTTTTTTTTGTATTCTTCAACAATGTAGTCCATTATTCTTTGGTCCCAGTCAGCTCCTCCTAAGTGGGTGTCTCCGTTTGTTGATTTGACTTCGAAGATTCCGTCGCTTAATTCTAGTATGCTTATATCAAAGGTTCCTCCTCCTAAGTCATAGACTGCTATTTTTTTGCTTCCTTTTTTGTCTAATCCGTAGGCTAAGCTTGCGCTTGTTGGTTCATTTATTATTCTTAAAACTTTAAGCCCTGCTATCTCTCCTGCCTGCTTTGTTGCTTGCCTTTGGGAGTCATTAAAATATGCTGGAACAGTTATTACTGCGCTGTCAACCTCTTCAGCTAAGAAGGCTTCAGCGTCTTTTTTTAATTTGCTGAGAAGCATTGCGCTTATCTCTGGTGGTGAGTATTGCTTTCCTTTAAGCTCAACCCTTACATCTCCATTTGGAGCTTTAACTATTTTATAAGGGGCATGAGTTAAGTCGAATTTGATTGCTGGGTCATTATATTTTCTTCCCATGAATCTTTTAATGTGAAATACTGTGTTTTCAGCATTTACAACTGCCTGCCTTTTTGCAGGTGTTCCGATTAATCTTTCCCCTTCTTTTGTGAACGCAACCATTGAAGGCATTATTCTGTCTCCTTCTGAGGTTGGAATTACTTGAGGCCTTCCGCCTTCAATATATGCCATACAGCATTTTGTTGTTCCTAAATCAATACCTATTGTTCTTGCCATTAATTATCACCATTTATTGTTAGTGTTTGACACCAACATTTATTGTTAGTGTAATATACCAACAATAGTTATTTATAAATGTTGTGGTAAAATGCCAACATAGATTAAATTATAGGCAAGCCCATATATTATTTATGAGTTTCATCTTCCTTAGTAATTATCTCATCAAGGCTTTCAGAGTACTTTCCCATGTAGCAGATATAAGAATAAAATGTTTTTATAAAACTTGTTGTAGCTCAATCAAACAAGTATTTCCCGTTTGAATTTACAAAGCTTTTGTACATCTCTATTTTTACAAGCCTTTCAGGCTCAAAGCAATAGATTAGCTCGGTCAAGAAATTCCTGACCAAATAAGGCATCCTGTATTTCTTCTTGTTAATAGACACATAGTTAATAATCTCTTTTTTGATATCAACATCCAATTCATTAAAAAGAACTGTATAATGAAAAGTTTGATTATAAGAGATTATGAAGTTCAAAGCCTCGTAAAATTTCTTGTTGAACTTGACATGAAATTTGTCCTTTATTATAAGCAGCCCTCTGGCAAAATAGTCAAAGTAAGAGTCAGCATCCTCCCCAGTCACCATATAAAAATCATTCTCATTTGGAAAAATCCTCAAAAGTATGTAATTAGAAATTAAGCAATAAAACTCCTTGAAATCCTTGTCAGTAAGCCCTAAATCAGAATGCTTCTTTTTAAAATCTTCAAAAATCATAAAAATAACATAAAGGAGTGATATTAATAAAGTTATTGTTTCTTATTCACAATCACTTTGCTTGGCTTGATTAATTTATCATTGAAAGTGTAGCCTTTTTCTATTTCATCAATTATTATTCCATCCTCTTTGGTTTCATCCCTAACAGAAAGCATTGCCTCATGCAAATTAATGTCAAATTTTTCGCCAACGCATTTAATCTCTTTTAGCCCTGCTTTTGCCAGCACTTTCATGAAATTTTTATATAATAATTTAAAACCCTCTTCCTTGCTTAACTCGCTGGCTTTTTTGAAAGCCTCCAAATCAGGCAATAAATCAAGTATTAATTCTGTTTTTGACAAATCAGACAAGTCAATTTTTTCTTTAATAACCCTTTTTTTGTAGTTGTCAAAATCTGCCTGAAGCAGCCTTAATTGATTATTAAGCAAAACGTAATCCTTTTTCAGCTCTTCAAACTTTTTCATGTTTTCAATGCAATCCTTGCATTCATCATTTTTTTTGCCCATTATAGTAATCTATTCAATCTTTTTATTTAAATAATTTTTCTAAAAAATCTTGGAGTCTGAAGGCTTACAGGGATTTAGAACTGGCCCTTTGCTGTAAGCAAAGCCCCAGGGGAAATTTAAACAAAAAAAACTCTAAAGGGCTTACAGGGATTTGAACCCTGATTTTCGGCTCCGAAGGCCACTGTACTATCCAAGTTATACTATAAGCCCATTAAATAATTGAACAATTGCTCATTAAAAAATTTTATAATTCCCTAAGTTCACAGAATAACCTATGAATGACTTAATCATTATATTATTAGTTTCAATATATATAGCAATTGTTTATGCAGTCCCGATAGTTTTGTACAAAAAAAAGAAGATAGGGAAAAGAACTGCAAGAATGATTATTCATTTCTTCTCAGGATTAAGCATAATCTCATTGTTTTTTGCTAGCAATAAATGGCTTTATTTTATTGCCTCATCAATAATCACATTGATAGTTTTTTTGTCAAGAAAATCAACCCCTTTGCTAAAACATGTGTTTTATTCAATGAATGATGAGTTTGAAAAAAATTACCTGCAAGGCCCAGCGCTTTACGGAGTCTCCATAACTTACCTGATACTTTTTTCAATAGTAACCAATGACAATATTGTTCCATTAATAAGCGCATTAGTATTAATAGTATCGGACCCTTTGGCTGCAATTATAGGTAAAAACTACGGAAAAAACGTTTTTTCAATATTGGGAAATAACAGGACTTTTGAAGGCTCGCTTGCAATGCTAATATCAAACTTAATGATAATATCATCATTTTTCGGATTTTCAATGAAAGCTTTGGCAATAAGCTTCATAATTTCAGTTGTTGAACTAATAAGCCCTAGCAAAATAGACGATTTCACACTGCCATTTAGTGCTTCATTGCTATTAGCTAATTATTAGAAAAAAAAGTATTGCTAAAAATATCACCAAGCTTGAAAAAAAGGATTTTAAAAGCACGCGATTCGAATTCCTGTCATCTAGAAAAAAATATGCTGCAATGAATGAGAATATGAACACAAAAACCATTAATAATATAACTCCATCAATCATTTGTTTTCACACTCCGAATAATTACTGTAATAATTTACTGGGCTGCTGCACAGCATTGCAGCACTGTTTCCTTCAATGTTTTTGTCATAAATTTTTGCGCAATATTCATTGCTGTCAATCATATCATTGCCGTTTAAATCAAGAGTTGTGCAGCAAAAATTCTTCCTATTGGCCTCTGTTTTTATGGTGGTATATAAAGAAGCAGCTCTTCCGCATTCTGCCAAAAGCTGGCTTGTGGAAATCTCATCATTGGAGGGGATTATGTTGATAAATCCTAAAATTCCGCTGTAAGCCAAAGACATTATTATCCCAAAAATAACGATTGCTATTATTATCATCAAATAATTCTTCTTTTCCATTGTTTAATAATTAATTGGCTGCAATTTAAATATTTCACTACTCAAAAGATGTCATATAGTTTTTTAAAAATAAATCATTATAAATAAATTATGCAAAAATATGCAGCTTTTAATATCGAGCAGTACTTTGGAAAATCCTTCAAGACAACTCAAATATTGACAACTTATGTTAATGAATTAATTTAATAATAAGCGAGCCCGAGGGGATTTAGAACCAGCCCTTTGCAAGGCAAAGCCCTGGGGGAAACTAAAACTTATAATATTAATAAGCGAGCCCGAGGGGATTTGAACCCCCGACCTACTGCTATCTCCAAAAACTCAGGGTAGGTCAGTCTCATCACATAATTTTCAGTTGACCTTCTCATCATCACAATTTTTTAGGAGGCAGTCGCTCTATCCAAGCTGAGCCACGGACTCTTGACAAATAAAAATAGAAAATCAGGTTTTTTAAAACTTAACTAATTCTTGTTAATTAATGATTTCCAATTCTTTTCATAATCATTGAACTTTTGGCTAAACTCTTCCTTAGAAGTAATTTTTACATTAAGCTCATCAAACTTTGATTTGATCAGGTTTTCATAATAATCCTTGTCTTTTTCTTCGCAGAGCTTTTCAACCTCAATAATGTAACCATATCCTTTTGTGTAATCTATGCAGACGCTGAATTCTCCCCATTCATATTCGCGCCTTTTCCTTAACCATTTTATTTTAACATTAAACCCTAACTCATTAAACAATTCCTGAGCTTTAGAAAAATCCTCTTTTTTTAGCATGAGCTCTATCTCTTTTCTTTTTTCATCATGCATTTTTCCTAATTTAAGCCAAATCTTTGAGTAATTGTTATTTTTTTGAATCCTTAAATCCTTATTGCAGTCAAAGTAATGGGTTTCTTGGTCGCTCTCGCTTAAAAAGTTGGCGTGCTTATCAAAAAAATTAATCAGCTCTGAATATTCGTCTTTAGAGATAAAGCTTCTGATTTCAACCTCATAAACCATACAAATTTTTAATATTCTAGGTTTTATAAGAATTATTTATTCATAACTTTTTTAATTAAAGGATGACAATATTTAATCTATGAATTTTAAGCAAATGGTTGAGGATGCAAAACCAGATGAGCCAATAATAATCAATATTAACTGGCTTACAATTAAAAATAAAGGAAGCATAATGAAAATAAGTGATTTTTATATAAATTTTTACAATGATTTGATTGAAAAATGGGGATTAAAATGCACTGAAACCTCATTCACTCAGACAGATATAGACCAGACAGCCAAGACTATGTTATGGGATTGGGTTGCCTATAAAAACATTGATGATTTTGCAAGAATCTCCTTTATTTTGTCAACAAATGCTTACAGAATTGCTGGAGACACTGTAATGGGTATATTTGTAATAAAATATAATATTGAACTTGACTACACTAAAACTTGGAGAAGAAATTCTTTTACTAAAATGATTCTGCCAATCTATTTAAGGACTAATTATCAGTCAAAGCTTTTGACTTATGCTGCACTTTATATGGAAGAGCTTAATTCAATAAAAGAGAAATTAATGGAAAGGCTGAACATGAATGTTTATGATTGATTAACAGTTGCAAGTATTTGTCACTAATAGATAGTAACATTTTTAAAGAGAATTTCTTCAGTTATTACTCATGAACACCAATGAAATTAAAATAAAAGAATTGTCTTTAGAAGAGACAATCGGATTCATGAAACATGCAGCTAAAGAAAAAGGTTGTGAAGTTTCATATAAAATACAAAATATTGGAAGCACAGATGGAATTCATACAGACTCCTTGCTAAAAGTAAAGTTTTATACTGAAAATGATGAATTTTCAATAAACTATGCTATTAAACAAGACAATGATAAAACAATAGTATATATTCCAGAATAATGATAAAGTAAAGCTTTAAAAAAATAAAGATTTAAAGAATAACTCATGGAATCCTGTTTAATAGACTCTGAGCTAGAATTATTGAATGAGTTTAACAAAAAATATGCGAATTCTTATTTTAAAACAATAGAACTAGGTCCTATGAACATTTCAGATAAGGTAAACATGAATTATGTTGCAACTTATGATTTTAATGAAAAAATCACATGCTTATCCATAATTTATTCAAAAAAATGCGTTGATTTGCTGAAAGAAGGCAATATTTATTTTACGGAATTCAGAAAGCCTATGCTTGCCCATGAAGTGATTGAAGCCCATCAAAGCTTTTTTATACAAGACCCCCACAACTATGCAAATAATTATCTAATCAGCACATCACCTAATTTGAATCTAGATAAAATTAATTTTAGAACCGGATGGAAATGGGAAGATATTGAATCTTTAATAAAAAACATTGAATCAAGAACTCATAAAACAGTTGAAGAAATTTCTTGGTATTTATTCCCCAGATTGTCAACTATTGGTCCGTATGGGATTTGAACCCACGACCTCCTGCTTAGAAGGCAGGCGCTCTATCCAAGCTGAGCTAACGGACCATAAGAATAATTAGATTAGTATTTATTTTTAAAAGTAATGTTTTAAAATGATTAAATAATTAATTTATCTATTATGCTAAACTTAAGCGATTCATTGAGGTTCATGAAAACAAGGAATTTTGACCTGGCTGAATTTTACGAATGCTCAAACAAGAACGAATTGCTTTCAGCATTTGACAGGCTAACTAAGCCTGTGGTTATCAAGATTAGCAGCGAAAAATACTCGCATAAAAGTGATGTTGGAGGCTTGTTTTTGAACATACTTGACAAAAAAGACCTGCTAAAAGCTTATAATTCCCTTAAGAAACTGTCAAAAACTATTGTGCTGCAGGAGCAAAAAAAAGGAACAGAATTAATTTTAGGAATCAGCAATGATGAAGTTTTTGGCAGGATGGTGATGCTTGGCATAGGCGGAGTCTTTGTTGAATTAATTAAGGATGTGAGCTTCAGAAAGGCTCCATTAAACAAGAAAGATGCTTATGGCATGATTGATGAATTAAAGTTCAAAAAAATACTGGAAGGCTTTAGGGGAAATTCTGGCATTGATAAGGAAAAATTAGCTGAATTACTGATAAAAATAGGAGATTTAGCAATTGCAGAAAAAATTTTGGAGATGGACTTAAACCCTGTGATTTTTTCAGGCAATGCTTATTTCTTGGTTGATGCAAGGATAAATTTAGAATAATTTTGATACGGATTTTGCAAAAAAATAAGGCTCATCAAAATTGATAATATTGTGCCTATTAGCCAATTTTAATGCTTTATCAATTTTTTCTCCGCCAACAAAGCATGAAAAAATGGCTATGCTATGATTCTTTGCTTTGAAATTAATCAATGCTTTCATGCTTTTTTCAACTTCAGTGTTGCTTTGAGGAGTAAGAATAACCAATAATATGTCATAAAATTTTTTGCCTGACAAAGTTTTTAATGCCAAAGCATACCTGTCAGCTAAAGCATCGCCTAAAATATCAATAGGGTTGCTTTTGTTCCAGTGATTTGGAAGAAATGTGCTTATTTCTTTTTCAACCGCATCAGGCAATTTTGCAACTGTTAAGCCGTTGCTTTCGCAGGCATCGCTGCAAAGAACTCCCATTCCTCCAGCATTAGTTATTATGCAAACATTTCTTGATTTTGGCATAGGATTATTGCTTAAATATTTTGCAAGATTAAACATTTCACTAAGGTTATTAACCTTAATTATTCCGAATTGCCTGAATATGCTGTCATAAATCCTGCTATTTCCCGCCAAGCTTCCAGTATGGCTGGAAATCGCTTTCATTGCAGTAATTGTAAATCCTGCTTTCAGGGTAATTATTGGCTTTTTGCAGCTTTTTACTGCTTTAATGAAGCTTTCACCATCCTTAATCCCTTCAATATATAAACAAATAACTTTTGTATCCTTATCCTTGCTCAAATATTTTATGCAGTCAGAAAAATCAGTGTTAAGCATGTTTCCAACACTGATGAATTTGCTGAAACCAATATTTTCACTTGCTGACTTATCCAAAACTGAAACACCTATTGCTCCCGACTGCGAAACGAATGAAATACCTCCCTTAAGTATTCTTCCTTTGTAAAAACTGGCATTTAAGTTATTGTTTATATTAAGTATGCCTAAGCAATTGGGGCCTAAAAGCTTAATATTATAGTTTTTGCAAAGGTCAAAAACCTGAGCTTCAAGCTCTTTATTGCCCACTTCTCCAAAACCAGCGCTTATTATAATTGCTGACTTTATTTTTTTTTCACCGCATTCTTTTAAAACCTCCAAAACAAATTTTGCAGGTATGACAATTATTGCCAAGTCAATTTTTCCAGAATAATCACTCACTTTCTCGTAAGATTTTTGGCCCATAATCTTTTCTTTATTGATATTAACAGGAATAATTTTTGATTTAGAAACTTTAAGATTATTGAATATATCATTTCCAATCTTTCCTTTCTTGTTGCTTGCCCCTATTAGCGCAATTGTTTTCGGGCTGAAAAATGATTCCATTAACTAAAATAATTACTTAATATTTTAAAAACTTTTAAGAGTCTCTTAAAAACCGAAAGGGTTTATGAAATTAAACAGTATGACTAAAACAACAAGCACTCCTGTAGCTATTATTACATGCATAGGAGTTACTGAAAAATTAGTCTTATAATCATCATAATATTGCATTATTCCTCCAGAACTGGAAGGCAACCTTTTTTCAGACATAACAATTACAAGCAAGTTTTGATTTAAAAAAGTTTTTAAAAATGAAGTCTTATGCCTGTTAAAAACATTATTTTAGCTTGTTAATAGGAAAGTTTTTAAAATAATAATAGTTTTTTGTGTTAATATGGTTAATGTATTTGATGCGGATGCGAACAAATTTATTGATGCTTTAAAGGTTGAATTAAAGGAGTTTCCAAAGATTGCTGCTCCCCAGTGGGCAATGTTTGTTAAGACTTCAGTTAGCAAGGAAAAATCTCCAACTCAAGAGGATTTTTGGCATATAAGAACTGCCAGCATTTTAAGGTATATTTATGTTCACGGACCAAAAGGAGTTTCAAGGCTAAGAACTAAGTATGGTTCAAGAAAAAACAGGGGAACAAGGCAAGAAAAAGCCTTTAAAGGCTCTGGAAAAATTATTAGGGTTATTATGCAGCAATTAGAGGATGAGGGGTTGCTTAAAAAAGTTATGAGAGGAAAAAGAAAAGGAAGAGAATTAACCCCTAAAGCAATGAAATTAATGGATAATACTGCTTATAAAGTGATAAAAAATGACAAAAAATAAATTCGGCTCATTAAAAGCTAAGCTAGAAAGCGCAATGAAAAAGAACAGAGTTGCTCCTAGATGGATTATTGTTAAAAAATACGGCTTAAAAAGAGGGGTTCATGTCAGCAGCTGGACTCTTAACCCTAAGATGAGAAGGAACTGGAGAAAAACTAAGATAGGAATCAATAGGTGAGTATAATGAAGGATTTTGAAACAAGAAAATATGTAATAAGGCTAAAAAAGAACGGGCTTAAAGCCCCTAGTGATGAAAGAAGCAAAAGGGCTATTGTCACTATTAAGCAATTCATTGAAAAGAATACAAGGGCTAAAAAAGGCGATGTTTTAATTGGCGAAGAGTTAAACAATGCAGTATGGAATAGAGGCATCAAGAATCCTCCAACTAAAGTAAGCGTTTTTGTTCAAAAATTAAAAAGCGGAAAAGCCTTTGTTAACCTTGAAGGAAAGCCTTTAAGGATTGAAGTTGAAAAAAAGGCTGATAAGAAAGATAAGGAAAAAGAAAAATCTCTTGAGGAGTTAACTGCTGAATCAAAAAAAGAGGATAATATTAAAGCTGATAAAAAAGAAGAAATAAATTCAACAAAAAAAGTCAAAGATGAAGCTATAAAAAAACCAGTGGCTAAATTTGATAAAAATTTAAACAAGTTATAATTATGCAAATAATTAATTTTTTAGGAAACCCCAATATTGGACTGTTTTTTTATTCAACAGATAAGTTCACTGTTGTTCCAAGAATAACCAGCGATGAGGTCATTAAAACAATAAAGAATGAGCTTAAGACAGAAATTATTAAAGCGGATGTTATGAACTCCAGCGTTAACGGCATATTCTTGGCAGGAAATGAGGAATTATTATTAGTGCCTAAAGGGATAAGCAAAGACTCCCTTAAGGAGCTTGAAAAGATGAAGCTAAAAATTGCAATAATTGACACTAAATCCAATGCTTTAGGCAATAATATTGTTGTTTATAAAAATAAAGCTCTTGTTAACCCTAACTTTGAGGATTCAGCACTAAAACAATTGGAAGATTTAGGATTAGAGGTTATGAAATCAAAGATTGCAAGCATAGAAACTGTTGGAGCAAACTTGATTGTTTTTAGCAAAAAAGGGCTTATTAATAAGCAGGCAAGGGACAATGAGATTGAAAAAATCAAGGAGTTTTTTAAAATCGAGTTAGAATTAGGCACTGTTAATGGCAGCAGCCCGATTATTAAGGCTGGTTTTGTAAAAAATAAGCATGGAATAATTATTTCAAAAGAGATGAATGGAAGTGAAATAATGGCTTTGGAGGAATTAATGAAATGAAAAATAACAGAAGAGAAATAATTGAAGAAAAATCATCCGAATTCGAGATGCTTAGGCAGGAGCTTGAAAGTATTGATGCCCAGAATCAGGAGGTTAATTCCAGAATGGCTGAATTCAAATCAGCTCTTGAAATAATAAGCCAGGTTAAAAAAGCCAAGCCTAATCAGGAAATGGTCATGCCTTTAAGCGAAGGATTAATGCTTAAAGTTTACATTAAAGATCCTGACAAGGCCTTGATAGGCATAGGCAATAAAATAATCATTGAAAAGAATTCAGAGGAGTGCGACAAATACATCAAGGAAAGGATTGATGAAGCTGATTCATTATTAGCCAGATTCAATGAGGAAGCAGGTAAGATTACTGACAAATTGAAGAAGCTTGAGCATGAACTAATCGGATTGACTAATGAAGAAGAAAATGAAAAAAAAGATGAACTAGAAGAGCTTCAAAAGAAAGAAAAAAGAAGCAAGAAGTGAATCTGAAGTGTTTGAGTTTTTTAAAAAAAAGATAAGCGAAGCAATCAACAAAGTTGAGAAAGTTTTTACACAAAAAGTGATGAATGAGAAAGATTTTGAAAAAATCTTCTTTGATATAGAGCTTAATCTTCTACAAAGCAATGTCAGCTCGGAAGTGGTTAGTAAAATCAAGAAGAATTTGAAGCTGGAGCTAGTTGGAAAAAGCGTTAAAAAAGATTTGAAAAAAGTCATCAATGACTCATTGAAAAGCACGCTTGATAATGTATTGATTGAGGAAGTTCCTGGCGAGTTTTTGAAAAAAATCAAGGCAAAAAAGCCATATATAATAATGATTATTGGAGTCAACGGCAGCGGCAAAACAACCACTATAGGGAAGCTTGTTAATTATTTCAAGGCAAAAAAATTAAGCGTTTTGCTTGCAGCTTGCGACACTTTCAGGGCTGCAAGCATTGAGCAATTAAGGGCTCATGCTGACAAATTAGGTGTTGAGCTAATAAGCTCTGAGTACGGCTCTGACTCAACCAGCATTGCATATGATGCAAAAAAGCATGCAGAAAAGAACAATATTGATGTAGTAATCATTGACACTGCAGGAAGGCTTCAGTCCAACTCTAATTTAATGGATGAATTAAAAAAAATGAAGCGCGTTATAATGCCTGATTCATGCATCTTCGTTGCTGACTCAATCACTGGAGCTGATGTTACACTTCAAGTTGACAAGTTCAACGCTGAAATAGGCATTGATTACTTAATATTATCAAAAGCTGATGTTGACACCAAGGGTGGGGCTATAATTTCAGCAAGCTACAGCGTCAAAAAACCAATACTATTCTTAGGCACAGGCCAAGAATATAAGGATTTGAAAGAATTTAATAAAGCTGAAATAATTGAGAAAATAATCACCAAATAAAAATTTTACCAAACAATGCTATTAAATCCATTAATTCTTTCATATTGGTACATTGTTTCAAAAGTATTTAAAATATGATGATAATATGTTGTAATTGCAGTACTTGAATAAGGGTCTTCTTTATGGTTAAATATTAAATTAGGAGTATTAAGATTTCTTAAAATGTCATGCCTTACTTTTCTTCCTGCATTAACAACTTGTAAGTTATTCAAAATTGCAGCATTATTTGGTAGTGCTCTGTCTTCTGAAAAAATGCAATAATATTGGTTATATTCATTAGGGTTAATAGTTGGTACACTAAATAAGTTAGCTGAAATTTTTCTTGCATGTGTTGTAATTACTGGATTAGTTACAGCCCTGATTGTTTGAGCTATATCTTGAACTTTTACTCCTGCAATTCTAAGTGGAGTATAAACAGTATTAAATAAATTTTGAATTTGCCCTAAATTAGTCATGTTAAATGGGTTGTTTTGTGGGCAGAAATTTTGCCTAAAATCATTTCCTGCTGGAAGAACTCTTCCATCAATACTTATAATTCCATTAAAGAAATAAGCATCAAATCTTCCTGAATTTTCAAGAGCAGTATTAACTGGAACAGCAGCTGCACCTCTTAATTGATCATAGATTATTAAATTATTTTCTAAATAATTAATTTTTTTAGATCCGCGAATTATTCCAAAATCTACTGGAGTTCCAATAGCATTTAAATGAACCCTTAAATTTCCTTGAATAGGATTTCCAACTACTGCTTGATTTAAAGGATCAAAAATATAAGTATTTAATGCAGTTCTATTACATCTGTTAATTAAAACTGGAGCAGGGATGGGTGCAGGAATTGGAACAGGCACAGGTGCAACAATCTGAGGTCCATAGATATCAAATAAATCACATGCTTGTTTATGTATAAAAACTGTATTATTATTTTGATTAGAGGCTATATCATTATCATTTGGCAATTCTTCTCTAAATATAAGATATTTATTAATAAAAGACATTTGATTCATTAAAGTTGCTGCATTTAAATAAGTCTGATTCTCCAATACAACTTGAAGAATAGTGCCTGCATTAGCACTTACTAATCCGTATAACCCTGGAGTAAATACTCCTCCACTCCTAATTCTTGGAGATGGATTAGGAATAATTCCATAAACCTTATTTGGAATAGCATTGCCAGGACCCAAAGTATTAAAACCTTGTATTAAAGCCTGTTCCAAATCCGTATTTTTATGAATATATACCATTATCTTTACCTAAAAAAAAATTAAAAATTAAAAAAAATTAAAAGTGTGGACTTTCTGTAATAACTTGTTTTATTTTTTCAATATCCTTTTCAATTTGTTCTGATTTGTTTTCAGTACTTTGTTTTGAAAACTCATCAAATAATTCTTTTGATTTCTTTTGAATATCTAAAGTATATTTATTTGTTGCTGAAGTTATTTCACCGTCAGTTGGTAACTTTTCATTAAAGGTTATATACTTGGCAATATAGGACATTTGATACATTAAAGTTGCTGCGTTTATGTAAGTTGCGCCTTCTAATGTAACTTTAAGAACTGTGTTTGCATTAGCATCTGCTAGCCCGTAAGTTAATGGAGTAAATACGCCTCCTCCGTTAATTCCTGGTGCTGGATCTGGAATAGCTCCATAAACTTTATCAGGAACAGTATTACCCACACCATAGGTATATTCACCTTCTATAAGTGCTGTTTCTAAATCACTTCCTTTATAGTTTAAAACCATTTTTTTTTCACCTCTTTAAAAATCTCTTGCTGCATCACCTGCTGGATCTCTATGAGCAGGTATAAGTTTGTGTCTCATTCTTCTTAGCGCTTCCCTTCTTTTTGTGTTTGTTGCGCTTTGATTATTTTGCCCGCTGTTTGCTTGAGTGTTCTGGCGAGTGTTAGAGTAATTTTTCACAGTTTTTATGTCAAAGTCGGGGGATAAAATATAATTCCCTAAGCAGGTTGAGTGCTTGTGACCTATATTATATTTTCCGTTATTATTTTTTCTTATTATTAAGTTATAGTCTGATGTGAGCCCGTTAGTGTTTATGTAATTTTGTATGGGTTTTGATAGATAATTAGGAAGGTCTGTTTGCAGTCTTCCTTTTTTGTCAATTATTAATTCAAGATCATCATCTGCTTCAACGCTTGAAAAATATTCATTCACTATATCTTTGGTTGAGGATTTGTCTTTTACGTATTTCCCTAAAGTCACTCCCCCTGTTAAAGCATAGCTTATTAATCCTAATATTGGGTTAACTCCGAATAGCAGAATTGTTGACAGTGCTGAGCCAACTACTCCGTAAGCTAGATTTTTTGATTTTTCTTTAGTTGAATCATTTAATTTAAAATATTCATTAGCCATAGTTCCTTATAAGAATATATTCTCTTTAAAAACCTTTTTGTCTCTGCTCAGGGGTTATTTCTTTGTTAAGCAAGTTTTAAAAAAAATGATTTGTTAATCTAAGTCATGCTTGGCGGTTTTGAGAATGCTTTGAAAAGCATTATTAAGAGAATTGAAGGCACTAGCCATTTTGATGACGAGTTATTAGACAGCATTTTAAGGGATTTGTCTAAGACTTTGATTGCTAGCGATGTTGAGCCAATCTTAGCTTTCTCGTTCATTGAGCATGTTAAAAAAAGGGTTAAGGAAGAGAAAGGATTAAAGTTCACTGTAAAAGAGCAGTTCATTTATGTTATTTATGATGAGCTAACCAAGATTGTTGGAAAAGGCAAGTCTTTGAATATTAATGAGAAGCCTTACAAGATTTTATTAGTTGGACTATTTGGTTCTGGAAAAACTACTACTAGCGCTAAATTGGCAAAGTATTACAAAAAAAGGGGTTTCAAGGTTGCTTTGCTTGGCCTTGACACTTTCAGGGCTGCTGCAAGGGAGCAGTTAAGGCAGTTAGGTGACAGGATTCAGGTTCCAGTTTTTGTTGATGAGTCTTTGAAGAATCCTAGTGATGTTATTAAAAAATTTGACAAAGAATTGAATAAGTTTGATATCATTATTGCTGACAGCGCAGGAAGGGACGCTTTGGACAAGGAATTAGCTAAGGAAATTAAGGAGATTAAAAGGGAGTTTAGGCCTACTGAAAGCATTTTAGTTCTTCCTGCTGATATTGGGCAAAGTGCAAAGCTTCAGGCTAAAACCTTTAAGGAATTAGTTAATGTCAAAAACGTTATTATCACTAGGATGGATGGCACTGCAAAAGGTGGCGGCGTTCTTACAGCTTGCTTTGAGTCTGATTCTCCTATTGTTTTTATTGGAACTGGTGAAAAAGTTGATGATTTTGAGGAGTTTGACAATAAAGGTTTTATCAGCAGATTATTGGGTTTAGGAGATTTGAATGCATTATTAAAAAAAGCGCAGGAGGCTTTCAGCGAAGAGGATGCAAAGAAAGCTTCTGAGAAGTTTTTTAGCGGAGAGTTTAACTTGATTGATTTTTATGACCAATTAAAAGGCATTAAGAAGATGGGAAGCCTTTCAAGCGTTGTTAATCTTATTCCAGGAGTTTCCGGAAAAGTGTCAAATGAATTATTAGGCATGCAGGAAAGTAAGCTGAAAAAGTTTGAGCCAATACTTTCAAGCATGACTTATAAGGAGTTGACTAATCCTAAGATGATTTCAGGAACCAGGATTCAAAGAATTGCTTTCGGAGCAGGTGTTAGCGAAGCTGATGTCAAGGCGTTGCTTGACAGTTTCAGGCAGATTGGCAAGTTAAGCAGTAAAATTAATCCCAGAAAGCTTAAGATGCTTGAAAAGAATTTTGACTTGTCAAAATTCAAGGGATTAATGTAAAACTTTGATTAGTCAACTTTTATTTTCCCTAATACTCCTTTCAATTCATTTAGGCATTCTTTAAAGTTTTTCTGCGCGCCATTTAATGCAGGGCCTTTAATTCCACCTTTTTTTGAAGATGCAGAGGTGGATTTTTTTTCAACTTTTTCGTCAACTATTTCACGGCAATTATCTATTACTAAAACACTTTTTAATAAACTTAATGAAGCTCTTTGCTTATAAAACTCATAGCTTGTTTTGTATTCAGCCATTTCGTTTTGTGTGAGTGTTGGAGTTTCGCTTAAAAGCTCTTTAGAATAGGCTTTGTTTTGCTTATACATTTTTGATAATTTATTTATTAATAGCTGTTTTTTATCTTCTTCTTTAATGCTTGGCTTAAAGCTTGAAAGTATTTTTTCTAAGTTCACTATTGAAAGTAATGATGCATTTTTTACATCATCGCATTCAGGACCTAAAACATCCTCTGTAATAGTTTTTATATCCTCTAAATTATACCTTGTTTGGTTTGAAGCAAATAATGGAATTACTGATTTTTTTCTGTTATCAAAATGTTTCCCTGATAGCTTGATTCCGAATACTTGCTCGTCATCTTTGAATCCTTTATACAAATTTATCTCTTCATTTCCGGAAAGTGAAGATTTATTCCATTCAATCCCTTTGCTGTAATCATTGTATGCATTCTCTAAAAGATAGTAAAAGATATTGCTTCTTTCTTCTCTCATTTTTCCCAAAAATTCTCCGCATTCATTGCTGATATCATTTTTAAAATATCCTGCTTTTTTTGCTTTTATCCCAACATCAACTATTGATTTCAGCAATGTATCATAGATTTGTATGAATTTATTTGCTGCATCTCCATTAAGCTTTTGCGGAGTTTTAAAATAAGTATTTGTTTTTTTGTTTAATTTTGGTGTTGTTTGCCCTAAATAATTTCCATTTTTGGCATCAAAATAGTATCTTCCTCCATCATGAAAGCAAAACACTTCAGAATCAGGCAAGTATTCAAGAACCCATTCATTATTTACTTTCATGGGAAATCCTTCAGAAGAAACAAATTCATATGTTAATTTGACACTTTTTGATTTAATTATTGATTCAAGTAGTCCACTCATAAAAAATTATTAGAAAAAAATCTTTTTATAAATATTACTATTTTATAGTAGTAATTTATTTGGCTGGGGTTTAAATGAAATTTTTGCTTAATCCTTTGCTTGTATCTCAAGTTTTTCATCAAGAATTATTGCCTCTAATTTGCTTAAGTCTTGATTATCTTGAGTTTCTTTCATAATTAATAATAGAAAAAAATCTGTTTAAAAATATTACTAAACAGCAGCTACGTTTTTAATTTGGCGCAATGTTTATGCCGATTGTCCAAAGTCAAGTTATGTAAATCTTTTTAAAGGGCTGGGTTTTATTTTTAATTTTAAATGAGCAAGTGCGATCTTTGCAAAAAAGAAATCAAAGAGGGTTTGATTGGCAAGATTAACGGCACTTACTTAAGGGTTGGCAAAAAAGTATTTAAAATATGCTGTAATTGTCAAAAGATACATACTATTGATGAATTGAAAAAAAAGGTGAAATGAGATGCCAAAAAGAAGCCATGGAAAGCAGTCTGGATGCAGAAAAATATTAACCAGAACTCCTAGAAATAAGGGAAAAGTTAGCATTGTTAAGCAGTTAAAAAACTATGAAATTGGGGACAATGTTTTGGTTAAGATTGAGCCAATGGTTAAAAAGAATCTTATCCATAAAAGGTTCTTGAATAAGACTGGAATAATTGTTGAAAAAAGAGGAAACGCTTATAGGGTTAGGGTAAAAGATATGAATAAGGAAAAAGATGTGATGGTTTTGCCAGTTCATCTGAAAAAGTTGTGATTGATTATGAATTATAAATTAATAAACGAAGAGTATGTGACTAAAGCTGAGATTAAAAAAATCCTTAGCGAAAGGAAGGATTTGGAAATGGAGCAAAAGCTTACAAAAGAGCATACTGGCAATTATAAAAAGCTTAAGGCAGATAAGGCTTTGAAATTAAAAGAGGATTTGAAAAATTTGAATAATATTAAACTGCAAGATGACTTAATTGTTAAAATTATTGATATTCTTCCTGCAAGCATTGATGAATTAAGGGTTGTTTTGCAGATGAGTTTAATTCCTTTCAGTGATGAGGAAATTGAAAAAGTATTTGAAGTAGTAAAACCTAATTTATAATACAAATAATTCCTTTAATAAGGAGAGCTGATTAACTATGATTCCACCAAACAATTTCCAAAAACCTGTATTAAAAGAGGACTATGCAATAGTTCTTGATTATTTATCAAATGGTTATCCTATGGAAAACAGAAGAATGCCTGTTGGGCAAGTGATTGGAAAGAGCCATTTGTTTTTGCTTGAAGTAATACCTAAAAAAGATGTCAGTTTAGCTCCATTAAGCAATGTTTATATTGGGAATGACAAAAGGGATGAGATTCATCATGTTTCAGGAAAGATTCCTTATTCAAAGCTCACAAGCACTGCAAGAATGAATCTGGATTTGGCTATTAATAAAATCATTGAAGAAAGCAGCGAGAAATGGATTAATTTTTTTAACAAATCAGGGCCTATTAGCAAGAGATTGCACCAGTTAGAGTTATTGCCAGGGATTGGAAACAAGCACATGTGGGCAATCTTAGATGCCAGGCAGGAAGCTTTATTTAAAAGCTTTGAGGATATCTCTTCAAGAGTTCCTTCAATTCCTAACCCTAAAGAGCTTATAATAAAACGAATAAAAATAGAGCTTAATGAGGAGGATAAATATAGGTTATTTGTAATATGAAGCGTTTGATTCTTTTTTCATTCATTTTTTTAAGCAGCATTGCTTTTTGCGATGAATTAAATTATTCATACAATGAAACATTAGTGAATGATTCTATAATTAAGCCATGGTATTCTAATTATGCTGACAAGTTTTTAAGCTCTGATAATTCAGGCTTGATTGCAGTGATAATAGGCTTAAGCCTTGGTTATTTTATCGGAAAATTCGCTTTCAAATTCATAAAATTGGCAATAATTTTGTTATTGATAGCGCTGCTGCTTCGTATTATTTTTTAGTTTCCAATCATAATATTTGAACTGCTTTCAGTGTAGTTAATGCTGATTTTCATTTCTCCTCCACTATAAAAAAAACCTTGATAGGAGGAATCAATAAGCATAAAAACGCATCTTTCAATGTTTAAGTCTTGTATTAAAGAGCAGATTTCATTGCCGCTGAAAAATACTGAATAAGAATAGTCCCCTAGTTTTTCAGGCATTAAGTATTTGCCTTCAGCAAATGAGCTTAATGATTGGCTGCTTGATTGATAAAATTCTGAAATGAGATAATTCGCATGCTCTGCAACATTATTAAGCTGCAATCCAAGGGCATAATCTTGAATTTGTGGTATTAAGAAGTTGTACAAGAAATAAAAAATTGAAACCAAAAATATTACCCCTATTCCGAATTGAAAAACTTCCCTGATTGCTTGAACTTGGGTTTTTTTGTTCATGGCTTAAGCGTTTATTAAATCAAGTATTGTTTCAAGCTTAAGCTTTCTTTGGCTGAATTTTTCCTTCAGTTCAACATAAGTTTTTTCAGTAATGTCCTTGTTTGCAAGCCTTGAGTCCAAATTTTTTGAATCATTTTCTATCTGATTTATCTCTTTTATTATTTTAACATCCAAGTTTTTGGAGCTTCTTGGCAAATCAAGCAATGACCTTTCTTCATTGTCCCTTGACTTAACATATTTTGAGCTTATCAGGCTGAAAACTTGGGTTATTTCATTGTCTAGCTTTGATTTTAAAATCTTGCTTGTTGATTCTCCGCTTAGTATTATTTTAAAATCGCTTGTTTTATCCTCAACATTGTAGATTCCGCTGGATTTGAACCAAATATTTATTGTGTCAAACTTTCTGGTTATCCAGATTAAAATGCTGATTAAAAGTAATATTATACTTAAGATAAGAAAATAAGTTTTGTTTAAAGTTACATTCAAGGCACTTATTGATTCATTTGGTAGGAAAAATATTGTCAATGAAACTAGCCCTATTATACCTATCAGCTTCCATAACCATGGATATTTTGAGCCTGTTTGCACTCTTTTTTGCGCATGAAGCACTGCTCTTAAAGGCTTTAACCTTCCTGCCTGGAAAATATTCTCAAATTCCGAATCCTCGAACTTTGCGAATTTATTAATAGTAATATCATAATCCATTGCTTCAAGCAGCTCTAAAACCTGTGTTCTAAGCAATTCAGGATCCTGGCCTCTTATGTTTAATTCATGAAATACTTCATGATTTTCCATTTTTTTGGTTTCAAAATTCTTCTCTATTTTCTCAACATTTGTTTTATTATTAAAAATATTCATAGCTATAAATTATTATTTAAGAGTATAAAAACCTTTTTTTTGAGTAATTTTATAAATAATCTAATTATTATTCACTCTTAATGAAGTCTATCACTCCAGTCATCAGTGTAATATTATTAATCTTGACACTTTCCAGGTGTTAAACTATTCGGGAGAAGAGTTATATTTTGACTACACAGGGTATTGCCCTGGGCAGATGTTCATAATTGATGATATTGACTATGACGGATTAATTGAGATAATTAACATTGACAATGAAGAAATTGCCAATATCAGGCAGGGAATGATGAGCGCTTCTAACAATATTTGGAATACGTTCAACCATGACAATGCAAGGACTGGATACCAGGATTAATTTCTGAAGTTCTCATATTCTTTTAATAGTTCAGGTATGCTTAAAGTCACTACTTTCTTGTCAGTGCACTTGCTGACTTTGTCTTTCAATTTTCTCTTGTCTAATTCATTAGTCCATTCCCTTCTTCCATAGATAAGCGCATTCTTGACGCTCTTATTTTTGAACTCGAACAAAGTTTTTATGAATCTGAAAAAGCCTTCATTATAATCATTGCCTGTTGGCAAAAATTCTACTAATGCGCTGTCAACTTTAGGCTTAGGATTAAAGCTTTGCTTTGAAACTATTAGCTTAATCTTTGGGGTTGACAAGTGATTCGCAAGAACTGTTAATCTTGAGTAATCCTTGGTGCCTGGTTTTCCTATTATTCTTTGGGCGAACTCTTTTTGGTAAAGTATAACGCATCTTTTTTTCTCCCTTAAAATTTTCTCAGTAATCTTGCCGCTAAGATGATATGGAATATTTCCAACTATAAGAGTCACTTTATTAGGTATTGCTAAATCTAAGAAGTCTTTATTTATTATCTCTGCTCCTAAACCATTAATATATGGGATTAATGATTTGTCTATCTCGCAGGCAATAACTTTTCTTGCATTGTTTACAAGGTATTTTGTCAAAGCTCCCTTTCCTGGGCCTATTTCAAACACAGTGTCTTTTTTTGTTGCATTTATAGTCTCTGCAATTTTTTTCAGGACTGATTCATCTTTCAGGAATATTTGGCTTAATTTAGGTTTCATTGTCTCACTAGCTTAATCATGATTTTATCATTGCATTTTATGCTTCCTGTTATTTTAAAGCTGAATTCTTCAAATTTGCCGGCTATCTCCTGATTTGTTAATATTACTATTGTGCATTTCTTTTTCATTATATAATCCATTTGGAAGAAAAACTTTTCCATGTCAATGTTTTTTGGGAGCGCTGAAACAAAATAGTCAAATTTATCTTCCTTTAAAGTATAGTCAATGTCATTTAGTGTGCTGAAACCGAATTCTATGAATTTGGATGTTTTTGACAGCTTCGCATTTTGCTTTGCAAATTTCAAGTCAGCCATTGAATCAGAATAGCAGAATAGTTTATTCTTCAGCGGCTTGACTTTTGGCTCTAAAATTTCAAAATCATAATTTTTTGAATTGAAATAAGCTGGCCCAACTTTAAGCAGCTTTAATGCGCATTCTATTATTATGTAACCTTCATGGCTGAAAGCATCTAGCAGGTTTCCATTGTCACTGTATCCTGAGTAATCAACCATTGCTTTGCAGTAATCTGCTGTTATGAATTCATTGTTGTTTGTTGAGTAACCTCTTTTGATTAAGTTGTCAGCCCCGGCAATGTCCAAATAGCAGTAATAGTTTTCGCTTATTTTTTCAACAAAAAAAGTTTTGTCAGGATTGTCCAATGAAACCTGGGCATTTGCTGAATCCTTTATGATTTGGCCTAATTCTATGCAAATTTGCTTTTCGCTGCATTTCACTTTGAATGATTCATCGCTTTTCAGGTAATTCTTAAAATTAGCATTAATGTTTTTTATGCTTAAAAATTCCAGTACTAATAAGCATATCTTTTCAGGCAAGAATGAATTAATAATTAGCTCTTTATAGTCTGAATCAACGAGCAATCTGGAGCCATCCAAGTCTTTGATTGATTTGCAGAAGGGCTGAATCTCTTTTTTTACGAATTCTTTAAGCTCTTTTTTGAACTGAACTATTAATAACATAATTTTATAAAAACTTGCTTTGTTTTTTAATTTTATGCAATTTGAGTATAAAAGGAAAATATTTCACATGCTTCTTGGAATAGCCATGTCTGTTATGATTTTTAACATCAGAAAAATTTATTTGGTGACTTTTTTGACTGGAATCATTTGCATAGGAATTATCATAAGGCTCTTAATTCTCAAGGGTTTCAAGTTCAGGTTAATTGAATCATTCTTGCTTAATTTCGGAAGGCCAATGGAGGTTGGAATGGGTGCAATGAATTATTTTATTGGAATGTTGTTATCACTAATTTTTCCATTTCCAAGGGAATATTCAGCAATTAGCGTGTTAATATTAGGGGTAAGCGATGGCTTGGCAACAATAATAGGGATAAACTCTAGGTATAAAATTTATAAAAACAAGACTTTTTCAGGCACTATTGCCTTTTTCACAACTAGCTACCTGATTTTGATTATTGGAATGAATTCAATAATGTCATCTTTAGGGGTTTCGCTAGTTTTAACAGCTCTTGAGCTTTTCAGCCCAATAGATGACAACTTATTAATACCTACTGCTGGAACTCTTTTAATCTCTTTTGTTAAGCTAATTTAAGGCTTAAGCTAAAAAAGATTTAAAAACAATGGATTAATAATTTTTACAAGTATGAAAATCAACTGGATTGAAATTAAAAGGAAAGTTTGGCATATCTTGTGGGGAGTATTTTTTTATATGCTTATCATGTTTAGTTATAAAAATTTTTACCAATTAGTAATGATTTCAATGCTGATTTTTGGAGTTTGCATAATAATCATAAGGAGAAAGAAGATACAAATTGGCTGGATTGAGTATTTGATTAAAACTATTGGCAGGGAAGGTGAAGGAATTGAAGCATCTTTTTATTATGTTTTAAGCATATTCTTGTCCAGCATTTTTTTTGAGCAGCAGATAGTTGCATTATCAGCTTTGGTTTTAGGGGTTTGCGATGGGCTTGCCACAATTTTTGGAGTTCATGGAAAGAACAAGCTGTATAAGAAAAAGACTGTTGAAGGCTCAAGCGCTTTTTTATTTTCATGCTTTTTGATTGTTTACCTGTCAGGTTATGGAAAACTTGTTGCTTTATTGACTGGAATTCTTCTTACAGCTGTTGAATTATTCACTGATATTAATGACAATTTAATAATCCCTCCAGTGTTTTCATTAATATTAAAAATACTTGGATAAGACTAATTCATAGTTAATTACTGGCTTATTGAATTTAGAATAGTCATCTAAGCCAATTCTTGGGCATGCAGTATTGATTAAAATATCCAATCCTGAATAATTCATGAATTCTTCAGGGTTGATTGAGTCAGCAATGAATAAGTATACGATTTTTCCTTGAGCTTCAAGCTTTTTTTTAATAAGCTCGCAGGCTTTTATCCTTTCCTGCCCAGGCTTAGTGCTTGCAATTATTCCGACGTTTTTTGCATGCTTTAATCTTTCCAAAGCAATGAATTCCCTGTTAATGAAGTTTTTAACATCGCTTTCAAGCACTTCTTTTTCAGTCAAGTCTTTAGGGTTAAGTATTATGACTTTCTTGCTTAAATTTTCCTTTTTAATCATTAATGCATGAAACACTCCATCTCCAACAAATATGATTGTTTTGCCTTTGAAACTCTTTGTTTTTTTGACATTGCACCCTAGAACTAATGCCGAATTTCTCAACTCCTTGAATAAGTGCGCGTACTGCGCAGTATAAGTTATAAAGCAGTTTTTGTGGTTTTTCAATGCTTCCAGCAATTTTTTTGTATTAACTTTAAATTTCACCGGCTCGTAAATTATTTTCATAAATATTAAAAAGAAGCGAGGGATTAAAATAGTTATGCAACAGGATGATTTAATTGACAGCATTGAGAATCCCTCTATTGAGCCTATGAGTTCACAAGAGAGTACAGTTAACTCTGCTCCTAAAGCAATCACTTCTTTGCCTGAAGATTTGATTATTCCAAAAAAAGAAATTAATGTATTTGGAATTATTAATTTAATCTCTTATATTACTTTAGGCTTGGCTGCATTATTCTTGCTAATACTGTATATTATAGGTTTAATGAAATGAAACTTTTATTGAATGATGAGTACAAGAAAATCTATTCTGATAAGATTGATCAGGATTTAAACATTAATTATGGATTGATAAAAAAGGAGGAATATAATTCCATTAATGAAGGTTTAATTAGGACTCATAAAGGCAAAAGTTTTTTGATTAAAAAACCTGATTTTAAGGATTTATTGTTCAGCATTAAAAGAGGCCCTCAAATAATCACTTTAAAAGATGCAGGATTCATTGCATCGCAGCTAGGTTTAATGCAAGGTTTCAGGGTTCTTGACTGTGGAGGAGGCAGCGGCTCTATTAGCTGCTTTTTTGCCAACATCGTTGGAGCAAAAGGCAGGATTGTTAGCGTTGAAAAGAATGAAAAGTTTTGCAATATAATAAAAAATAATGCTAGTTTGTTCGGTTTTGAAAACATTGAAGTCATTAACAAAGAGTTAAAGGAGTATTCTTCAAGGAAGTTATTTGATGCTATAAATATTGACTTGCCTAACCCTTGGGATTACTCTGACAAAATTAGTAGCTTGTTAAAGAACGGCTCAAGATTGACTGTTTATGTGCCTAATACAACTCAATTGACTCTTAGCCAAAAAGAGTTCTCAACAAAAAAATTTAAATTAGACCATGTTTTTGAGCTAATATTAAGGGAGTGGGATGTTAATGATTTGGTGTGCCATCCAAAGTTTGACATGCTTGGCCATACTGGATTCATTATGTGCTTTAGGAAAATAGAGGTGACTGATTAATGGAAGAGTATGAAGGTTTTAAGATTAATTTCAAGCTGTTAAAAGATGTTTTTGACAATGATGGAAATTGTTTATGCAAATTAAACACTAAATGCCCTTGCTATGAGTTCGTTTTTAATAAAAAATGTCATTGCGGAGTATTTAAGCCTTAAATTGTTTTCTAGAAAAATCTTTATAAATCATGAACATCTTTTTTTAAAATATGATGAATAAAACTATTACGCCTGTAATTTCTGTAATTCTGCTTATCATGCTTACAATTGCAGTAAGTGCAACAGCATGGTACTGGGTTAACGGACTACAAGCTAATTTAGAAGCAAGTTCAGCTCAAGGAATCGAATCAACAACACAAATGGGTAATATACAATACAGCATAGTAAGTTTAACTTGTAACAAAAGTGCGAACATTACTATACAATTAAGAAACAATGGATTATCAGATATTTCAACTACTGAAATATTCTTAATTAAGTTGTTAGATTCAACTGGAGTAGAATTAGATAGTACTATAAAAAGTTTATCAACAGCTTTAGGAACTAGTGGAATGAGCAGCATTGGAACTATAACTTTTGATGCAGACACAGAGTTTCCATCAATAATGAATGGAACTAGATACCAGCTTAAAACTGATGTAAACGGAATAGTGCAATCAGAATATTGTACTGTATCTATTTAAAAATATTTAAAATTGTTTTTTATTTTATTTTTTTTTAAATTAACTCATTCAATTTCTTGTTTTTTTTAATGCTTTCAAACTCCTTATTTAATATTCCCAGATTTTTGAGCTTTTTTGGGATGAAATGATGGAATAATTTAACATTCCTTCTTTGCTTAATATATTGGGAATCATAAAAAGTGCTCCAAACTTCTTTTGAATCCTCTGATAATTCAAAAGAGTCAGGCAAGAAAGAATTATATTTTTTTAAAATGTTTTCAACTTTTTCACTGTACACTTTGAGATTTTCATTATTTTTTAAGACATAAGTTTTGTTTTTATGCTCAAGCATTATGTAAAATAAAGGAAATTTGTTTGAAAAATGATTAATGATTAATGGATTAAACTCATCGGGAAGCTTAGCATAAAGTATTTCTTTGCTTGAATATTCTAGTCTTGTATATGCAATCATGTGATGATACATTATCAATTATATTCACCTATTTTTGACTGGTAATTATTATTGATTTCAATATAGTTTCTTGCTCTTTTTACAATAACCCCTAATTGCTTCAAAGCATCAATGCTTTTTATTTTTGCATTTTTTCTGCAATCAATAATTCTTTTTGCGCTGATTGGACCAATACCTGGAACTTTCAAGAGTAAATCATAATTGTCTGAGTTTATATTGACAGCTTTTTTTAAAAGCTTATTTGCTAGCAATATTTTAGGGTCCTCATGAGGCATCATTTCATCTTCAAAAATTTGCTTTATCTCTGAGAATCCAATATTATATTTTCTCATCAAGAAATCAGTCTGGTAAAGCCTATGCTCCCTGTCTAATTTCTCTTTTATCTTATTTTCAAAAGCTGTGTTTTTTATTGGGATAAAAGCGCTAAAATATGCTCTTTTTAGGTTCATATTGCTATACATCCAGTTAACCCTTTTCATTATTCTATAATCAGTGTCATCAGCGCTTCCTACAACAAATTGTGTTGTTGAGCCACTGGGCAAGTCTAATTTTTTCATGTATCTGAACCTTTTGATTATGTCTAATTTGTAGTCTTTTACAGTGCTTATCTCTCTCATGCTTGATTTGTTTGGAACTTCTAGGTTAAGGCTTAATCTATCTGCTAATTCTGCTGCTTGCTTGATTTTTTCCCTGCTTGCTCCTGGAATAATTTTAAGATGAATATATCCATTGTATAAGTATTTACTTCGAAGTAATCTGACGCAATCTAGCATTAATTCCATTGTATAATCTGCATTTTTTATTATTCCGCTGCTTAAAAAAAATCCTTCAACATAATTTTTAACATATAAGTTCATGAAAATTTTTGCTAATTCTTCAGGTTCAAATATGGCTTTTTGCTTATTGCAATTATTGCTATTTTGGCAATATTTGCAGTCATGCGTGCAAGAATTGGAAAATAAAACTTTAAATAATGTTATGCACCTGCCGTCCGGAGTGAAACTATTGCATATTCCTGGGCTTGATGGATTGCCTATTCCTGTGGTGGATGTTGCTCTTTTGCTTGAGCTGCTTGCGCAAATATCATATTTTCCAGCCTCGCCTAAGATTCTTAATTTTTCTAAAGTACTCATAATATATTGAATAAATCTTATTTAAATAATATTTAAGATAAAGATTCCTTAAATCTCCTTAAAATATTAGGGGAAAGGTTATCCAAAAGGATTTTAATAAACATCTGATACTATTCTTTTATGAAAAAAAAAGATACTGCTGAAGTAATTGAAGAAAATGATCCTGAATGCATTGAAAAAGAGCTTGATGAAAGAAGCGATGAGGTAAAATCAGACATTAAATGCATTGAAGAACTGCCTGGTGTTGGCGAAAAAACTGCTGAAAAACTAAGGGAAGCAGGATTTAATGATTTAATGAGCATAGCTGTAACTCCAGCTTCATTAATTGCTGAAGCAACAGAGCTAGGCTCAGCTACTGCTACTAAGATTATAACTGCTGCAAGAAGCGCTCTTAAAATGGGTTTCATTGGAGGGGACACTTTGCTTGCAAGAAGGGATGAAATTGGAAAGATTAAATTCCAGAGCGTTGAGCTGAATAATTTATTTGGAGGAGGAATTGAAACCCAAGCTTTAACTGAGTGTTTTGGCCAATTCGGCTCAGGAAAGACACAGATAGCTCTTCAATTGGCATTAAATGTTCAGCTGCCTAAAGATAAGGGAGGGTTAGATGGTTATGCTGTAATCATTGACACTGAAAATACTTTCAGGCCTGAAAGAATAGTGCAATTAGCTGAGAGCTTAGGAATGGATGTTAAAACTGCACTAAGCAAAATTAAAGTTGCAAGAGCTTACTCTTCTGATCATCAAATGCTGTTAGTTGAAAGAGTCAGCGATTTAATTGAAAAGGAAAAAGTTCCAGTAAAATTGGTTATTGTTGACAGCCTAATGGGCTTATTTAGAAGCGAGTACGCTGGACGAGGCACACTGGCAGACAGGCAGCAAAAGCTTAACAGACACTTGCATGATTTACAAAGATTATCAGATAGGTATAATCTAGCTGTTTATATTACTAATCAGGTTATGAGCAGGCCTGATGTTTTCTTTGGTGACCCAACTGCTGCTATTGGAGGAAATATTGTGGGCCATGCTAGCACTTTTAGAGTATATTTAAGAAAAAGCAAGGGCGACAAAAGGGTTGCAAGAATGATAGACTCACCCTGCTTGCCAGAAGCTGAATGCGTCTTTAGAGTAACTCCTGAAGGCATAAGGGATTAATAATGGATTTTATTGGAGTAATTATTGAAGAAAGCTTAGATAATAAAGGAGTCCTTAAATTAATTAAAATTATTGACACTAAAGTTGAAAAAGTTACTAGTGAGCACAAGACTCCTTGGATTAAAAAGTGGACTCTGCACACAATACTTGTTAAAGAAAAATTTGCTGATTTAGTTGCTAAAAAATTAAGCGAGTCATTAGATTATGAGCACAACTGGTATAGTGATTTCAAAAATGACTTAATTCATTTTATTATTTTTAAAAATAAAGTCTTCAAAATTAATAGAACTAAAAATGAGTATAATAATGTCATTAAGTATGGATTATCTTTAGGCATTCCTGATTATCAACTTGATTTTTCAGATAAAATAAAATAATTAATTAAATTTAAATATTAACAACTGCTTATTTTATCTATGGTTACTAAAAAGAAAACAATGATTAAAAAAAAAGTTTTAGGCAAAAAAACAATTAAGCCAAATCCTAAAGAAGCAGAAATTAAGAATAATATAAAAAAATTAGAGAAAGAATATAATATCTTAAAGAATAATTTGACAACCCAGTTTGGAAAAATCAAGATTAAGTACTCTGAAGGAAAGGCTATTAAAAAAATCAAGTCAGATGTTTCTAATAATTTGAAAAAAATGGCTTTGTTGCTTGAAAATAGCGCTAAAAAATTAACCAAGTAATTTGGTTAATTAATTTTTTTTATTTACAGATTGTAATAATTTTGTAATCTCTTCCTTATTTAGCTCTTTTAAGGAGTTAATTTCTATAGGTCTCATTGTTTTGCCGTTGCCTTTTAATAATTTAAGCTCTTCAGAGTTCAAATTGATTGTTAAGAATCCAATGTTAACATGGTCTTTTAATCCCACAATGTAGCAAATGCCATAGGGTGTTTTTGGGCTGACTCCATAACATGGTACACCACCTTTCATTTCTTCACTAATAGTAGGCAAAGATTTCTTGATTAATTCTCTTAATTCTTTCAGTATCTTTTTTTGCATGGAGTTTTGCTTGCCAATGTATTCATCAACTAAATTATTCATATCTTTACACCTTTCTTTTTTGCCTCTTGCACTAGTTTTTTCGGCAGCCCTGGGTGGCATGAGCAATTATTGTTGTGCTCAATATGCCATTTCAGCCTTTGCTCAAATGTTGCTTTATCAGGCATCTTATTCTTTAGATGCCATTCCTTGTTTATTGCCATATGTTTAGATTAATTAGGAGATATTTAATAATTTATTCCATTCCATAATTGTATTCTTCTTTCCATGGAGCTTTGACTTTTTCATAGATTAGTTTTAATTTTTCTTTGACATGTTTTAACTCTCCTAAAAAGCCATTCAAATCACCTGGATTTTCTTTAATTTTAATTGCTAATAAAAAATTATTAAAAGCTTCATCCATATACTTGGCAGTTAAATCATAGTCTTTTTCATCCATTCCGCAAGCGTTGTCAATTTCTTTATTGATAAAACCTTCAGCTCCAATCTCGCACATGTATAAGATTGCTTCTAATTTGTCAAGTGATTTCACATATTTTGCTTCTAATGTGTCTAATTTTTCAAACATTTCCCAATAAGCATATTTTTGTTCGTATAATTTTTCAGGAACTAATTTTTTAATCTCAGCCCATGCAGCTAGTTCTTGTTCATGCTTTTCTTTTTCAGAAACTTTGCCATGAGCTATTTTTCCAGCATCAATGTCTCCTTTCAAATACTCACCTAAATCATGATTTTGCGCAATGTTTTTTGCGACATTAACATCTAAATTAAGCTCATATTTTGAGTGATAAAGCTCAGCTAGCTCTATTAATGAAAAGCAGTGGCATGGCAGGGCTTCGTGAAGGCATCCTATTCTTGATTCATATCTTTTAGTATTTTTCATTGAATGCAAAACTTTTTCGTAATAATGATTCATTATAAATATATTAGCATTTATTTTTTTAAAAAAGGTGTTGTTTAATTAGTGAGTGGTAACATTTTTTGCAATACTTATTTATATATTATTAGTAATTAAAAAAATGAATGGATAATGATGAATTAATTATTGAGTATAATATAAACAGTTTTTTTTATTTTTTAGCCTCTATAATGTTAATAGTTCTAGGAAGTTTTTTGATAATTTCAAAGTGTAATTCAATAGTTTATAGTTTGCCAATTGCAATTGCAGAGTATGTATTTTCAATAATGTTAATACTTGGAGGCTTGCCTCTTTTTATTACAAGTATTAAAGCATTAAATAATATGAAAAAAAAGGTTCCTGCATTAGTTATAAACAGCAGTGGAATTTTCAGCAAATTCGGCTTGATTGAATGGAAAGAGGTTATAGATGCATCCATTTTTATCATTAAGAATCAAAAAGCGAGTTATTCATCAGACTTATTTGCTTCAGTATTTCTTAAGATCAATAATTTTGATAAATTTTTTTCAGTGCAGGATTTTTCGAACAAAGTTTCTTTATTGTTTTCAAAAAAAGTGCGCATAACTATTAATGTCTCAAAAGGGGAGTTGGCAAATAAAGAGATTGTAAATAGGGTTAAACATTTAATAAATAAATACACTTTAAAGGATATTTCCATAAAAGGCATATATTAATTGTTAAGGAGTAACAATTTTTTGCGAAAGCTTTTTATAAAGAATTCTGTAATCTTTAAGTATGGTTTTTCGGGATTATTTAGTCAGATGCAAAAGATGCAAAATACCTTATATTCCAAAAAATGTCAGCAGAATTAAGACCTGCATTTTCTGCAGAAGAAACCCTGCTGAAAATAAGGTTGAAAGAATAAACATTGTTAAAGCTGACATTCAAAAATATTATGAAACCCAAGGAATGATGCCAACTAGCGAAATCATAAAAATATGGATTAAGCTAAAATATGACTTGTCCGACAAAAAAACTGAAGAATATTACAGGTTCCTTGAAAAGCAAAGCACTATCACTGTTTCTAAAAAAGAAAAAGTGGCAAACATTTCAGCGCTTAATGCCTGAAAAAATCATCAATTAAAATTTTTTAGATATTCGTTCAAGTATTCTTTTTTGACAATGTCTATTATGATGTTTTTTTGTTTTATTACTTTCCTGCTTTTATAGTCCCATTGTATCTGAAATGGAGTATTCAGCTGCAGCGAGAAAAGCAATTGCACATGATTCTCCTCCTTTAATATAATCTCATCATCTTTCATTTGGGCTGAAAATAATGGGCCGTCAAAAATAATAACTGGATACAATAAGTAAATATCATTAATGTTGTTCTGATTAAGCATTTTGTTGTCCCTGATCAAATAAAACATTAATGCATTGACAACTTGGCTTACTGCATTATAAATCATTCTTTGCTTTTTCTCATTCACTTCACCTTTGCCTTTAGTGTGGGGAACTATTGAGTATGTGCATACTGGATTTTTTGAATAATGATGATTTGCCATCAAGTTCTTGTCAAACCAGCTGTATGAAGAGATATTCCTGCCATTTTCAACAATGTTTAGGTTATAAACGCTTGGCTTGCTTATCTCTTGCTTGAAAAAAACCCATTGGCCTTCACTAAATTTTTTGCATTCAATTATTAGAATATTTTTTACTCCTTTTATTCCCTGGTCTTTTGTGGCAACAATGTCTATTTCAGAGTAATCTTTCTTGTTCTCATCATAATATCTTGAGCTGTTTACAACACTCCAGCCTTTTTTGTTTAGCTCAATTGAGGAATCAATTTCCAGCGGAAATCCTGATTTTTTTATATCTTCTTTTATTTTGTTTTCCAGCTCCTTATTCATAAGTATTATAGTATTTATTATAATTTAAAATTGTTTAGTAATCTTGAGGATTTTCCCCTAATGCCATTATGCTGCATAATCTTTCATAGTTAAGCTTTGTTTTGTCAAGCTCCTGCAGGAGTTGCTTGTCTGTTGAGCCTGGATTGAAAAACACTTTTTTTGGCCCAATTTTTACAATATCCTCAATTAAAGTTTCAGTGATTTCAGGGTTTGTATAAACGCTTATTATTTTAGGTTTTATGCTAAGGGCTTTAAGTGAAGGGTAAACTTTTAGCCCTTCAATCTCTGAATATTTGGGGTTTATTGGAAAAACCTTGAATCCTTTTTTTAAATAAGCTCTTATGGCTTTATTGCTCATTCTGCTTTTGTTTGGGCTTGCGCCTATTATTGCAATAACGTTGTTTTCGGGGGCTGGTTTTATTGGAAGTTTGACAATAAAAGTTGTTCCCTTGTTTTTTTTGCTTTCAAAAGAAATTTTTCCGTTTAAATTTTCAACAACTATTTTAGTATTGTATAATCCTATTCCTGTTCCTTTATATTTTCTTGATAATGATGAATCTATTTGAAAAAATTTTGTAAATATCTTATCTTTTTTATCCTCAGAAATACCAATACCTGAATCTTTTACTTTTATTATTAAATCATTTTTTTCTTTTAAAACATTTATTTCTATGCCCCCTTTTTCTGTGAATTTAATGGCATTATTTAACAAATTATGTATAACTCTTGATAATTTTGTCTTGTCAGTATTAATGACTAAGTTTTTACTTGTTTGTTTGTATATTATTTTTAATCCTTTACTTGAAGCAAATCCTTTTTCTGAATTAATAATTTCATTTATTAATTGGTTGATTTCAACATCTGAATAATAATATTTCATTGTGTCTCTTTCTATTCTACTTATATCAAGTATTTCTTCAATCATATTAAGCAATTCTTGAGCACTTTCTTTAATTGATAATATTGCTTTTTTTTGCTCAGTGTTTATAGGCCCAAGTATTTTTGTTAAGAATAAATCAGAATAGCTTATTATTGGAACTAATGGGCTTTTTAATTCATGACTCAGTAAACTTATAAAATCATTTTTTATATCATCAATTTCTTTATAGTAAAGAAATTGGTTTTTAAATTTTTCTTCACTTTTTTTAAGCGCAATTTCTGCAGTTTTTTGTTCAGTTATGTCCCTTAAAATGCTTGCAACCCCAGTTACTTCATCCCCTTTTTTTATTGAAGAAGAGTGGATTTCAACGCTTAATTCTTTTCCGTTTTTTGTGTGTATTACATATTCTTTTACAATATATTTTTTCCCTGAGAGTATTTCCAAAAAATCTTTCTTCATTTCATTTAAATCATTTTTTTTGAAAGACTTGAGTTGTGAGATTTTTTTGCCTAATATTTCATTTTTTTTGTATTCCATTATTTCAGTAAGCCTGTTGTTTATTTCAATTATTTCAGAATTTTTATTAAGTATTACTATTCCATCTCTTGAAGATTCGAAAACTATTGCTAATTTTTCTTTTGATTCTGTTAATGCATTTTCAACTATTTTTTCATTAAAATTAACTATCTTGTTGAGATTTTCTTTATTTTCCTGAAGTTTTTTAGATATTATATTAAGATTAAAATATATTTCATTTTTGGTGTCTTCAATTTTTATATCTTTTCCTTGAATTAAAGATTTTAGTATCTTATTTACTTTTTCAAAGTCGGAATCATTTTTCATTTAATATCTCATTATTCTTTTTTGGCTGGATGGTGAGGATAAAAGCTTTTTAATTACTGCTTCAAGTTTTTCATATTCAAAAGGCTTTGTCATGAATTCAGTGCCACCTGCATCAAAGCCGGTCACTAAATCATTACTTGAATCCCTAACTGTTAAGAATAATATTGGAACTGTTTTTGTTATCTCTTTTCTTATTATTCTACTTGTGCTATATCCATCAAGTTCGGGCATCATTACATCCATAATTATTAAATCAGGCATTTGCTGCATTTTTTTTAAAACATTTATTGCAATTTTTCCATTATCAGCGCTTAATATTTTGTGATTTTTTGATTTCAAAAAAATCTCCAATACTGCCCTTATTTTTTCGTCATCATCAACAATTAGTATTGTTGCCATGAATTAAACTAATTATCTCTTGGTTTTTATAGTTTTTTATGAATCTTTAAGAATAAACTTGTAAAATTCTTTTCTGTTTTTTTTGTTCGTTTTTAAAAAGTCCAAAAATAAAAGAATATTTAAATAGAATTATATACATATTATAAGTGAAAGATGTTATTAAGGTAACTAGATTAGATGAAAATAATGTCAATGAATATTCCTTGCGAGTTTCAGAAATCTATAGAGATGGATATTTTTTTAATCCTAAAAAAGGGAGAGGGTTTTATCCTCATGATTTTGTATATCATCCTAAAGAAATTATCAACTCAACCAAAAACCATTCCAAATCCGTTTTTTGGGATTATATAGAAAAAAATAACACTCCTCTTTCTTCATTAATGGGATATTTAGAAGGAAATGAACTTGAAATCAAAGCCTTGGTAAATACAATTAGCGCAAGAAAAGAGAAAAAAAATTATACTTTATCAATGGGGGATTATTTAAGCAATGCTGTTTTGGAGTTTTTGAATAATCCTAAGATTTATAGAGTTATTGCTGAGCCAATAATATTTTCTCCCCAAGTTTTATCCCATACTGCTGCAACAGATGCTTTTCCAATAGGATATGCTCCAAATCATATACTTATACAGACTCCAAAATTCAAGTTTAAGGAATTTAAAGGGGATTTGGATGCATGCATGTTTGACAGGAATCATTATTACAGAAAAGATGAAATAACTTGTGAAGACAATAGGCCTTTGAGAAAGGATAATTGTTCTTTGGCTGAAGTCTTTCCTTTGGCTGAAAGGGTTTCATCATTTGCGGGAATAAGTCCTCCAAAAGTTAAAATGCCTCAAGAATATAAAGAAATAAAAAGCCATGTTCAGATTTTAAAAGCCGAACCGGTTGATGCATTGTTTTACCAAACAAAGCAGGCATTTAGAACCCAAGAAAATGAGTGGGCTTATGCATTAAAAAACATTAATGACAATTCATCTTATTTGGATTTTTCAAACTGTACCAAGGATTCATTCTTTAAAAGCCTACTTGAATCAATCCTTAAATCTAATAAAAACACTAGAATGCTTCAAACAAAAATGCCACAAAATGCCGAAAATTTGTATAGGCAAAAAATATTGATTGAGAAAGGTTTTAAGCCAATAATTTTTATACCTGGCGGAGCAGGAAATGGAATAGATTCAATTACTTATTCAAGACACAAAAGAATTAATTTTATTGATAAAATAATTTCAAGCAAAATATTAAAATATCATGATGAATATTTGTATAAATCTTATGAAAAAGGATACCTTGAAGAATTCAAAGGTTATGATGATAAATTATATTTAAAAAATATTAACAGGCATATTGAGGTTAGAAATTTGGTTTTAAGCAATTTTTTTCAATAAGTTTATAATTTATTAGTAACATTAAATTAATGTATGAATTTGGATTTTGTTGAAAAAGTCATAAGTTTAGATTTTTTCTTGGATGCTTCCACAGCTGTTTTAAAAAACAGTTTTAACAAATTCAAGAATTCAAGAATCATGAGAGTTGAAACATTTTCATTGAGTCAGGAAATACTAGAAAAATATACTGGAAAAGCTGCGCTTTTACTTTTTTTTAATTATGGAGAAATGAGCGCTGAATTAATGGCAAAAGAAAGAAAAATAAGAAACAAGAACTATGTAGGAATAATAAAGGAATTTACAGAATTTGCAGAGCAAAGAAAATGGATTAAAATGAAAAGTCTGAAATTGAGTGAGGATTCTGCAATATTGACTTGTGAGTGGACATTGCAATCAAAAAACCATTCAATAAAAAATTATTGTGTATGCAGCTTTATTGAAGGGTTTATTAAAAAAATACTAAGCTATTCGGAATATAAGGGGTTTTTATGCAATGAAGTAAAATGCTTGGCAAGAGGTGATGATTGCTGTGAGTTCAGAATCAAAAAACAAAATTGAAATGGTTATAATTCCAATAAAAGTGCATGAGTTTCTTAGCAAAGAGCTTAAAAGAGTTATTGGCGAAAATGCTTCTTCTGACCTTAATTTTGAGCAGGGAAAAAAAATTGGCATGTCACTAGTTAGGGGAAAACATAAAAATGATCCTGAAGATATTAAAAGATATTTAAAAAAGCTTATTTTAATAGGTTATTATTCTGGAGTTTCGTCAAAAAATTCCCATATTAAAACATTTTCAAATAATAAAATAGTGCTATCCGGAAAAAGCAGATTTGACCCTAAAAGCAAGGATTCATATTCCAATCCAACACTTTCTTATGTTACTGGATATATTGTGGGGTTCATGGAAGAATTGACCCAAAAAAAATGGAAAGGAAAATACACAAAAAAAATAAAAGATAAAAATATCATTATTGAATTAATCATAGAAAGGAAAAATGTTTAATTATGCTGAAATTTATTGCAAGCAGCTTATTAAACCAGCAAGAAAAAAATTTTTAAATTATCTTATGATATTAATATTATGAAAAAGTGCAATAAATACTTGTTTTCTTTAATATTTGTCTTTGCTTTTGCATTAATTGGCTCGCTTTTCACCTCATCTGCGATCAGCTCATGGTATGACACAATGAATAAGCCAGCTATTACTCCTCCTAATTGGTTTTTCCCCGTTATTTGGACAACTCTTTATTTATTGATGGCTGTGTCTTTTGCGTGGATATGGTGCAAGGGGCTGAAGAAGAATTTAACTGCAGTTATTTTATTTATTGCGCAATTAATTCTTAATGCCTTATGGTGCGCATTGTTTTTTGGGCTTAAGCAATTTTTGTTTGGATTAATAGAGATAGTGTTTTTATGGTTCACGATTTTAGCGACAGCAATAGAATTCTGGCAGATTGACAGAAAAAGCGCTTACTTATTATTCCCTTATTTGGCTTGGGTTTTATTGGCAACAATTCTTAATTTCATGTTTGTCTTATTGAATCCTGGAATGTAAGATGAGAATTTTTTTTGCAATAAATTTGCCTGACAGTTTAAAAAAAGAACTGTCTGGTTTTGTCAATAAATCAAAAATAAGCGGAAGCCTTATTCCTTTGGATAATTATCATATAACCTTGAAATTTATTGGAGATGTCAGCGATGCTGAGTTGAAAAAATTAATATTAAAAATGGAATCTATAATCTTTAAAAGTTTCAAGTGCTCAATTGAAGGAATTGACATCTTCGGAAAAGCTCCGAACCCTTCTTTGATCTTTGCAAAGGTTAATAAGGGGCTAAATGAAACAAGGCAGTTAAGCAGTTTAATAAATAAACAATCAAGCGAGCACAAGTCAGATTTTGATTTTTATCCCCATGTTACTCTTGCAAGGAATCCCTACATTAAGGATGAGTCAGTTTACAAGTTTAAATCAGAACCTTTTAGGGTTAATAATTTTTGCCTCATGAGCTCAGTTTTTGAAGGCAATTGTATTAAATATGGAATTGTAAAAAAATTTATGTTAAAATAAAAAAAAGTAAAAAAAGTTTAATTGTTAAAAAAAAGCTCTATTTTTTCTTGGGTTTTGGCTCGCATTCGTTGCAGCTTGTGCAGTCATGCCCGCATCCGCTTCCCATTTGGGATTTTATGTGCTGTTCTAATTGCGTTAAAATATCAACCAATACTTGGTAGACTATTGCCACATTCTCTTCAGACTGGACAGCATCCACCACTTTTTTGAAGACTTTTGTGTATTTTTCCTGCAATTCTTGCTGTTCTTTTGATTCCTGCTTTTTTTCTTCGTTTTTTTCTGGTTTCTTTTCAGTTGCCATATTGAGACTGGCGTGATTTGAACACGCGACATCACGGTCTTCAGCCGTGCGCTCTCCCAGTCTGAGCTACAGTCTCATCTCAATATTAAATAATAGTAATAATAGGGTTTTTAAAAGTTTTTTATTAGCAATAAAGATTCAGATTTTGCCTTATTTTTTGAATATGTTTTTAAAATATAAAAATATTATATTTTTATGCTAAAGCAGTTAATGTTGGCTAGTTTTTTAGTTATCATAATTTCAGGATGCACCACAAATATCTCAACTTGCGAGAATGAGGTTGTTTTAAAAAACTGGAGCGATTGCAATGGAGGCATTCAGGCAAGGATAAAGATGGTGTTTGACTGCAATAATGGCTCATTGATTTATGAAGGAATTGAGAAGCAGGATTGCGTAATGCCTTGCGTTTCTAATTGGTCTTGCAGCGAATGGAGCGAGTGCTCAAAGGAGGAAAGCCAGTTTAGAAGCTGCACTGATTTAAACAAGTGCTTCAACGATTCTGATGTTCTAAACATAACTGATAGCCCTAATAGCACCCAAAAATGCGTTTTTAACAATCCTTGCTTAAACATTTCAGATTCTAAAATGAAAGAGGAGTGCAATAGTTTGGTTTATAATTCAAATAAGTATTGCTATAACATAACTGATTCATTATCATCTGAATCTTGCTTGTATTCTTATGCATATATTTACTCAAATTTCAACACTTGCGATTTGATTAATACTTCAGCTTCAAGGAACACTTGCAAAGCAGCAATTAGTTTAGATAAATCTTTCTGCAACATTTTACCTCCTGATAATAGGAGCGATTGCAATTATGAGGTGGATTTAAGATATCAATATTTAGCTGTAACTTATTCTAATCCTTCGTTTTGCAACAGTATTCAAAGCTCTAATGTTAAATCCAATTGTTTATCTAATTCAGGGGTTTATGAAACTTACAGGGATGATATTAATGATTGCAAAACTTTCAGTTTTGTGAACAATTCCTTAAATTACCAGTCAAGCACTGCATGCTATGTGTATCATATTAAAAATTCAGGAAACAGCAGTGTGTGCGAAAATGTTGGTTATTTTATCAGGGATGATTGCAATGCAATTAGGCAGAATAATTTATCCTTCTGTTATGACAAATCAGGCAGCGAAAGGGATTGGTGCCTTGCAAACTTTGCTTATTTTTATAACAATATCAGGATTTGTAGAGATGCTGCAAATGAAGAAAATTGCATTTACACTGTTGGCTACTGGTTTAAAGAAATTGATTACTGCTTGGCAATTAATGATGCTTTAAAAAAGAGCGCTTGCATTAGCTCATATGTGAATTATTGCGAAGAAAACATTAATAATTGTCCTTCAATAAATTATTGCAGCTTAATAACTGATAGTAGTAACAAGAACACTTGCATTTTGAAAAAAGTGAAGAATGAAATCAAATTTAACAACAAAGTCTGGTAATATTCATGAATTCTGCTAAGCCGAAAAACTCAAGTATGATTTATTATCTTGTTTTAATCGGATTCTTTGGAATATTCTCAACAACTATCTCAAAAAATCCTGTTTTGCCTCTTTTTTCTAGTGCCTTAAATGCCAGCGAGTTCATTGTTGGCTTAATTGCAGCAATATCTCCTCTTGCAGGAATACTGTTTAGTTTTCCTATTGGCTACTTGTCTGATAAGATAGGTTTCAAAAAATTGTTAATCCTATCAGGCTTCATTTTTTTATCAGCTCCGCTGCTTTATTTGTTTGTGAATTCAGCATTATGGCTTATTCCTATAAGATTTTTCCATGGCATTGCAACTGCAATTTTAGGGCCTGTCAGTGCTTCAATGATTGTTTCAATTTATTCAAAAAATAAGGGTGAAAAATTAGGGTTTTATTCATCAAGCACTCTTATTGGAAGAACTTTAGCCCCTTTAATTGGAGGGTTAATACTATCCATGAATTACTTTGGCAATTTATGGGATTACAAATTAGTCTACATTGCTGCATTCATTCTTGCAATGCCTGTCTTTATACTGACTCTTCTTTTGAAGCCTTTAAAAGCCAATAAGCTGAAGAATTTAGATTTTAATGATTTCATTTCAAGCTTAAAATACATCTTCATTAATAAAAAGATTTTCTCAACAGCCCTTATTGATTTAATCACTTATTTTGCATTTGGGGCTTTTGAAACTTACCTTCCTTTATACCTTACTTTGAAAGGTATTCCTAGTTATGAGATTGGATTCGTTTTTTCAGTGCAAATTTTTTCAATCGCTTTTTCTAAACCTTTGTTTGGAAAAATTGCAGACAAGATTGACAAAAGAATACAGATAATAGCGGGTTTATTTATTTTAGGATTGTCTTTTGGCATTTTAGGATTTTTTTCAAATATTATTTTAATAACTGTGATTGGAGTAATTTTCGGGTTAGGCTTGTCTTTTTCAACAATTGCAACACCCACATACTTGTCTGAGATTACGGATAAATCAAGGATTGGAACTACTCTAGGGGGTTTAAGTTCGATTATGGATATTGGACATTCTCTTGGTCCTTTCATTACTGGAATAATAATTAGCTATTTTTCATATGAGTTAGGATTTTTTTCTTCTTTTATATTATCAATTATTGGAATTGCTTTGTTTTTGATTTGCAACTATGATTGAGCCAACGCTTGTTCATGAAATAATTTTTGGCTTGAAACCTTTTTCTTCCAAGAATTTTAATGCACCTATGTGCGCAAATCCTCTGAATCCTCCTCCAAGCGCTAATCCATAGTTCATTTTGCTAATTCATCATTTTTGTAATTCTTGTCAAAAGTGATATCTTTTCCTAAGGCAAGTATTTTGCTTAAATCTTTTTTGTCTTTCACTTCAATCTCTACAACAACTAAATCCCTGTCAAGGTAGAAATCAAACTCGTAATCTAACCCTTCAATGTTTTGAACATACCTTATTTTTTCAACCCTTCTTCCTTCAGTAAAAGAATACAGATTACTAAACAGTTCCTGAGAAATTTTAGGCTCTAACTCCATTCTCTCCTCTAAGCCTTCTGATTTTAATGCAAAAAAGAATTCGTTTCCTTTTTGCCTTACCCTTGCTTGAGCTGGAACGAAATCAACCTTTAATTTAAGCGATTTTGCTAAATCAAGCCCTTGCTTAATTGACAAATATCCTTGTTTTATAAAAACACCTTTTTCTTTAATTACTTCAGTAAAGGATTCTAAGGAGTTATAGTGGAAAAAAAACTCAGGGGTTGTGTAGGTTTTAAAGCTATCCCTAAGCAAGTATTTCTTTTCAATTTCCTTATTCATAAACTTTTTCTCCCCATTTATTATAAGCTTTTTTCAACGCAGGATGAGTTAATGAGTATTCTTTTATGCTAATCCCTTTATTGTATGCATCAATGCTTTCCCTTAAAGCCATTGCGCCTTGTCTTGTGCCATCAGGGTGGCCATGAATGCCTCCTCCTGCTTGAACAACTATTTCCGTTCCTAGCAAATCAAAAAGAGGCTTTATTATTCCGGGATGAAGCCCTCCACTGCAAACACTCATAACTGGCTTAATGCTGCCCCATTCTTGCTTAAGCATTAGCTCTTCATCATTGTTTTCCATTAGCGAAGTTTTTTCAAAATTAGTCCTAACTTCATCTTTTCCTCCGACTAATTTTCCCAGCCCTCCAATATGCAATTGGTCAACTCCCTGAAGCCTTGCAATAGAGCATAAGACTTTCATGCTCATTCCATGCATTGGATTCCTGTCAAATGCTGAATGGAAAGCCCTGTGAGCATGAACTGCCAAGCCTAACTCTCTTGCCTTGTTGCAGACTGTCTGAGTTGCTGCCCATCCAGCTGTCAAAATATCAACCATTACATACTCATTTCCTGATTTTTTGACTAATTCCATCTTTTTAAGCATCTCATTAGTCTCGCCTGTAATATTGATTAAATAGCTTTTCTTCTCGCCTGTAAGCTTTTCAGCTTCGTCTCTCATTTTCATGCACAGCTCTAGCCTTTTGTCAAACCTGTTAAAAACTTGGTCTGTCAAGTTTTCATCATCTTTTAATAAATCTAACCCTCCCATCCAGCCTTCAAATCCGACTTTTGCATGCTCGCCAGGGTAATACCCAACTTTTGGCTTAGGCACTGTTGCAGTCAAGGTTCTTTTGGTTTTGAATATTTTCTGAACCCCTTTTATTCCAAAATTAGGGCCTTTGAAAGATTTCATAATTTCTTTTGGCCATTTAATATCCTCCAACCTTAATCCTTCAACAGCTTTCATTCCAAAAATATTGCCTGCAATGCTTGAAAGCACTTGGCTCATGTTGCCTTTTTCAAATAAATCAATAGGGTATGCGATTTTCACAAAATCATTTTTTATATTATAAACTATTGCCTTGAGTTTTTGGATATGCTCAGGGACTTTCAAATCACTCCATGTTCCATTGCTTGACTCTGCGGCAACCCTAATTGCAGCTTCTTTTAAATTAAAGTCTTTAGAGGGAGTTATCCTAAACAAGCAGATTAAGTCATCCTTGTTAGGCTTGTATTTTAAGTCAATAAAATCATTATAGTTCATAAGCTTAGTTGATTTATAGAGTATTTATTAACTTTTATCAACTCTTTTATCTGAATAATGGGCATATTAAAAGTTTATAAATAAAATAAGATATTATTTTTTAAAATGATTGATAAAGAAACCCTTGGCAGCATACTTTTAAAGTTATATGGCAAGATTAACCTTAACGTTGAAAAAGAAAAGAGCAGATTAATAGTTAAGCCTGAGGTTTCAGCTGATAGTTATATGATTCCTGACCTTTCAGGAGTGTTAACCTTTGAATTTTACGGCCTGAATAATCCCATGCAATACTTGGCAAAGAAAGGCAACTGGTTAAGCAGGAATTACCTTAATTGGAACCCGCTGCCTCCTGTTAAGGCGCGCATCTATGCAAATAAGGGGGTAAAGATTAATAATCTTGAGAAAGTAGTTATTTCTCCAAATTCATGTATTGATTGCCCTTCAGATTTTGTTAATCAGGTGCTTAACCCCTTAAGGCAGGTCTCAATAGGCAATGGCACTTTTGCAGGCGAAAGAACAAGAATAATTACTACGCAGTATAATTCTAATAACAACTGCTTAACTGTAGGGCCTGTGCATGTAGGCAGTAATTGCCTAACAGCAGGAGCAACAATTCTGCATCCAGGCACCTTGCTTAAAGATAGGGTAACTATTGGCGCATTAGAGGACGTTCAGGGCATTTTTGAAAATGGCAGCGTAATCTCGCATGCTAATTATGGAAATAATAAATTGCCCAATAGCTTGGGAAAGTATCATTATAAATTATTCAAAATAATTGAATCCTCAACGCAGCGGCTTAAGAAAGGCACTTATAAGAATAAGGAATTAGTAATTTCTAGGTCTTTTGGCAGCTATAATATTTCAATACTTCCTAAAGAAAATGCTAAAAACATTGCTGCTGAATATTCGCAAGAAAATCTTTGCAAAATTATTATGAATGAGAGCATTCTTTCAGGAACATTCCTATCAATGGATTCTAATTGGAAAAAAGCTTTTGAGCCAAATAATCCGTTAAGCATGCTTAACACCCGAATTTGCATGGGGCTTGCCAAACTGATATTAATGCCTAGCCTTGTAAGGAATGCGTTGTACGCTTTTGGAGGAATACACATTGGAAAGAACACAAAAATAGGCAGGCTTACTGGTATGGGCTACCTTAACTCTGAACTAATCCATATAGGAAATAATGTTAGCATAGGAAGCAATGTAATAATCGCTGACCATTATTATACTCCTGAAGGATTAAGAAAAGGAATTGTATACATTGATGATAACTGTGTTATAGGAGATAATAGCTTTATTGCGCCATCCACTTACTTAAGCAAAGGAGTTAAGGTAAAAAATAGAGAAATAGTTCAAGGAGTTCACATATAATCAAATTAAAGTAATAATTGACCAAGAAGTAATAAAAAGTATTATTATATTTTTAACTACTCAATAATAAAACTTTTTAAATACATTTTTCTCATAATTATAGATATGATGCTTGAAAAATTCCTTTCCTTAACTGAATCCGAAGCGCTTCCTTTTGTGCTTAAAAACTCTAAGAATATAGATTTTAATGAAATATACAAAAATACAGATATTGCTATTTTTGGAGACACTAACCATTCTAAAGATGGAATTATTGGAGGTTTTGCTAATTCAATTAAAGGGCTAAAAAATGCAGGAGTTGATATTTTATGCATGGAAATTCCCAAAAATTACTCAAATTTACTAGAATCTTTTTACAGCGGAAGAAATAATGATATGCTAGAACTATCAGAATCATTATGGAATCCTTTGAGAAGTTATATATTGTTAAAAAATGCCAAAAATGAGAATATAAATACTTATTTCATTGATATGCCATTAGATGAATGCCAATTAGTGAAAAACAACGAAATGGCAGCAAAAAGAGGGGAATATATGGGTAATGAAATTAAAAAGATTTCAGAATCAAATCCTGGCAAAAAAATTGCTGTTTATTGCGGTTATTCTCACTTAGATGACAATCAAATACCTAAATACCTAACCAGCAGCAAAAGATTCGCATTAATCACAGAAAATCAGCCTAGTTTTTCTTATAAGATTATTATTGATTTGGGACTTACACTATTCGGTCCTGTTAAAGCCATAAAAAGTATAGGAAAAAAGGATTTAGAAAGTATGGTGGATTTTGATAATCATGAATACTCGCTTGACGGTTTTTTATATTTCCCTAAAACTAAGATGCCTAAAGGCAGAAAAATAATCAATATGAACTCAGAAAGCCTAACCTTGCCTAAAACAGATATATCACTTAAAGAAGCAGACATGGATTTCAGCAACAGGGTTGAATCATCATGCTACCAATGGGATGAAACAAACAGTCAAAAGATTTCCGAAATGATTGATTTAAACACTGATTTAAAAGAAGGGCATAAAGCTCTTTTGAAAGAAATGCTGTCAAAATATGTCAAGACTCTTGCTAACGGCTCAATAAAAACTATAGCTTACATGCCTGAATATGATGTTTTTTCAATTGAAAAAGTTGATACTATGTGTTCAGAGTTTGACCCAGAAAAGAATTATGGAGGCTTATGCAGAAAAACTGAAATTACATTCAATGGATTAAAGAATTATTTCGGATTTGAAAAATCATTCCCTGAAATAGTAAGTATAGTTGAGAATGCCAAGTTAAGTGAATTAGATAACCTCAAAATAAGAAAAGGTTTCAATTATTCTACTTATTATAATTGGTTTGACTTAATGGTTTTAGAAAATAATGCAAAATTCCATCCTGAATTGATAAGTTCAAATGAAAACAATTCAAAATTTTATGTACTCAACAGCAAAGGGGTTGAAATAGGGGATTTTAATGCATCAACAATAAAGTCTGAAAAACCTTTGCTTGGCAGTAAGTTAAATAAATTATTACTAAAAGAATGATTTAATTCTTATTTGTTTTAATTATTAAAAAATATTCTTTCTTTAAAATTATTTCATGCGTTTCTTTTCCTTTAATGAACTCGCCAATTATTGAATTCAGGTAATTCCTTGTACCTGTGATGTTTTCTTCACCCCTAAGCATTACAGAGATTACTAAATAATTCGAGTTTATTTTTTCTAAAAGTTTAACAGTGCTTTTTGGGCTTTGCCACTCAAAGCAAGTGGTTGATTTGAAAAGCAACACAATATCTGATTTAATTTTTGGAGGAGTGGTTAATGCATCGCATAAGAATGCTTTGTAGCCTTTTTTGATTATTTTGAAATACTTGTTCAAGAAATCTATAAGATTTTGCTCCAAATCATAACAATAATATTTGCAGTTGCTTTCCAGATTCATCCATGGTAATGTCAGGGGATTCAGCCCGCAAGCCAAATCAATTAACACTTTCGGCTTCCCAGTTATTTCAAATATTTTTTCATACAAATCTTTTAATACAATAAACCTGTTGGAATCATAGATTTTCAAGAGCTTTTCATAAGTTTCTTTGCTGGCTGATTTTTTTAAGTCATTAATCGCTTTATCATAATTGAAGTTCTTATAATAATTGGAGTGAATTTCATACAATTCCTTTTTTAATTCCTTAATTCTTTGCTTTTCACTCAAGCTTTTTTTGGATAATTTGTTATTAATTCTAACAATTGCTTCCTTGCTGAATTCCTGATTCTTTCTCATTATTAATTCACTTTTTTTTCCTTACGTATTATTCTTGCTAAGTCTTTAGGGTAATTAAGAATGTAATCAGGAGCTGTTGAATCAGGCAAAAACTGCCCGTATTTTGCAAGTGCGGTTTTCATTCCTGCACTTTTTGCGCCTTTTATGTCTTTTTCAGGAATATCTCCAACAAATAATATTTCCTCAGGCTTTATTTTAAGAATTTGTATTGCTTTTTTGAAACCTTTAACATCAGGTTTTTTGCTTTTTATGTCATCATAAGTTATTATTAAGTCAAAAAAATCAACCAATTTTATGCTGGTAAGCCTGATCCATGCCTTTATTTTTGGAGAATCAGTTAATACTCCAAGAATTAAGTCTTTGTTTTTTCTAAGCTCTCCAAGAGTTTCTTTTATTCCAGGATAAGCTTTAACATACTTGTATCTTATTTTTCTGTATTCAACTATTCCTGCTGACAAGATTTTATAATCAATAAACCCTAATTCTTTTATCAAGAAATCCTGGAAGATTACATCGTTTTCGTAATCGCTTTTTTTGTAAATTTTCATAAGAGAACTAAATGCATCATCAAATTCCATTTCAAGCCCTGACTTAATCATCTCTTTCAATGAATGCTTGATGCAGTTAATTTTTATCAATCGAGTGTCAGTTAAGGTATTGTCTAAATCAAACAAGATGGCTTTTATCATAATTATTAAAATAATGATTCAAAATTTATTAAATTATTGCTATTCAGCGCCTATGAAAATTCCTTTTATGCCCGCTGCCTCTTGAATCAGGTTCTTCATTCCTAGAATTCCTGCCTCTAAATCCTGATCCTCCTTGTCTTGAATCCCCTCTTCCCCTAAAATTAGAGCCTCCTTCCCTCCTAAAACTCCTGCTTGAGCTTTGGCGCTCATTTCTCATATTGCTGTTATTTCTTGCAGGATACTCTATTTTAATTCTTTCAAATTCGGTTTCTTTTTTTTCAATAATCTGCTTTAAGCCTTTCTTAATCTTGTCCATATTATTGTAGTCTTTTTCTGAAAGAAGTATTATTGCAGTGCCTTTCTTTCCGCTTCTGGCAGTTCTTCCAATCCTATGAAGGTAAGTTTCCGAATCATCAGGCAAGTCAAAATTTATAACATGAGTTATATCATCAACATGTATGCCTCTTGCAGCAACATCTGTTGCTATTAATGTGTCAATTTTTCCTCTTGAAAAATCTTGCATCACTTTCTCCCTTAAGTTCTGGCTCATGTCGCCATTTATGCAATCAGCCTTAATACCGTTTTTTTGAAGCACTTTTGACAAAAACCTTGTCTGATGCTTAGTGTTTGCGAAGATTAAAACAAGGCCCCTATTTTCTTTTTTAAGCAAATGAATAAGCAAAGAAATCTTATCTTTGCTGTTAATATCATAATAGTATTGCTTTAGAATCAAATTCTTTATCATATTGTCAAGTATTATTTTTACCGGATTATCCAAATATTTTTCAACTATCCTGTTAACTTGGCTATTTATTGTTGCGCTAAACATTAAAGTCTGCTTCTTATTTGGCATTTCTTTCATTATTTTTTGAACATCCTCAATGAATCCCATTTCCATTAATTTATCCGCTTCATCAATGATTAATATTGCGCAATGGCTTAGATTAAGGGCATTCCTGTTTAGTAAATCAAGCAATCTTCCTGGTGTGCCGACAACTATTTCGCTTCTAACAAGGCTTGTTATCTGGTTATTTATTGAAACTCCACCATAAACAATTGAAACTCTTAGACCTTTTGTTTTTGAAAATTTTTCATACTCATTAGCCACCTGCTTGGCCAGCTCCCTTGTAGGAGCAATAATTAAAGCCTGTATTCCTTTGCCTTTTGAAATCATTTGTATTGATGGCAGAGCAAAACATAATGTTTTTCCGCTTCCGGTTTCTGATTGGACTAAGATGTCCTTGCCTTTCAGAACTACTGGTATTGATTTTTCCTGAACAATCGTTGGCTTGAGTATTTTTTTTGAATCCAAATCCTGCAGTATTTCGCTGCTTAATCCTAATTCATTAAATGATTCCATGAAAGATAATTACAGTTATCACTTTTTAAATGCTTTGAATAAAAAAGAGTTTTTAACTATTAATTTAATTAAATTGATTAATGATTGATGAAAAAAGGCTTGGAAAAATAAAAGCTTGCCTGAAAAATTATCCTCTATTTTTGTTCTTAGCAAAAGGCACACGAGGGGAAGTATACAAAATCAGCGAAGCACTTATTGTTAAGATTCAGCGCGATGATTCAGCAGCAACTGATTCTGTGAAAAATGAATACAATGTGCTAAAAAAGCTTGAAGAATACGAGTTTTTTCCAAAAGCATTAGTATACAATGATGAACTTAAATTTTTAGTCAGGGAATATGTAAAAGGAAAAACAATTGATGCTAGTCTGGATAAAAAATTATTCCTAAAAACATTAAGGCTTTCAAGAGCTTTGGATTTAAAGGGGATAAACCAAAAGGAGCTTAACAATCCTTACAAGCATGTCTTCTTTTGCAAAAATAAGGTTATGATGATTGATTTTGAAAGGGCAAAAATAACTATTAAACCAAAAAATGTCACCCAATTCACACAATATTTGTGCAAAAGGTTTAAAATTGACTATAAAAAAATCATGCCTTTAATGAAAAACTATAAGAGCAGCAATTCGGAGAATGACTTTAAAAGCATTATAAAGATTTTAAAAGAATTAATGCGATAATATTTACTGTGAAGATTAAAAAGCCTTTTTTAAAAATAATCTTAGTGCTCTTATTCTTAGTTTCTTTATTTGTAATCAGGAATTTTATAACCTTAATATTGACATGCTTTATTTTGTCATACTTAATAAAGCCTTTTTATAATTGGATTAATAATTTCATAAAAAATAAGCCGGCAAGCGCATTAATCTCTGAGTTATTGTTTTTTGCAGCAATTATTTCTATATTCATCTTTGTCATAAACAGCATTTATTACCAGTTAACAAATTTCGGCTCTCCAATAATAAGCCAGTTCTTTGATTTCAACAATTATTTAAGCAAGCTTAATTCATCAAACATCTTATTAGACTTAAATAATGACATCACCCATCAAGCATTTAACTTAATAGTTGAAAAAGCAAAAGAATACACCTTTAAAACTCCTGAGCTGCTGATAGATATTTTATTGCTTATTTACATAACTTTTTATTTCATAATTGATTCTGAAAAAATTTACGAAGCTGTGCTAAAGCTGATTCCTGAAAATTCAAAAAACTCAATAAAGTCCGTCTTTTCAAAGATTAACAATTTATTAAAAGAACTAAGCTTTGGGTATTTCTTAATCTCCATATTTGTGATGCTTTTTACCTTCATTTTCTTAAACTTTATTAAGATGCCAATGGCTTTTGATTACTCATTGATTTCAGCAATTCTATCCTTAATCCCTTTAGTTGGCAATTGGGTTATACCTTTATTTATCTCATTCTATTATTTGTACTTGAATAATTACATTAAAGCCGCCTTAATCATTGTTTTCAGTTTTTTCTTAAGCTATTTGATAAAAATGATAAGAGTTATAGTGAATAAAAACAAGACAATTCATCCAATACTGTTCATAATGGGGGTAATTGTGGGTTTTTATTCATTTGGCATGCTTGGATTTCTAATTGGTCCGGTGCTTTTTGGAATTATTCAGATAGGCATTGAAGAAGTAATTGGCAGACAAAAAAATATTTAAAACAACAATACCTCATTATTTTTAATGACTGATTTCAAAAATATGCTTGTTATAAAAGTGGTTGTTGCAATCTTGATTTTTGCAGTTTTAATGAGCGTGAAATCCGTATTTTTTATGAATATTGAAAATTATGGCCTAAATCCTTTTGAGCAGAACAACTTAATCAATACCTGGAATAGCTTCAAAGGGGATTACCTTTTCATGCTTATTTCAATAGCTTTAAGCCTGATAATTGGCTTAAAGTTTAACATCAAAATGATGTAACCCAATTAGTTTCAAGAGTGAGCAAGTTTTTTTTTAAGTCATCAACTTCAGACATGTTGTTCTTTAAAGAAAGCTGTTTTGAGCAAATAATGCATGAGTAGTTATTGACTAATGCATCCTGCGAAGAATAATTTGACATGCAGGAACCGCATTCATACACTTCAGCATTTGAATTAAGAATATTGTTAATCTTTAATTTAATATTTTGGGAAATTTTTTCTTTAAGCTTGTTGACTGAAAGCTCCCAGCAATTATCGCTCTGGTTATATTTCGAATTCAAGAGCTTGATGCAGTCCAGATAACCTTTATTGTACATTTCATAAACATTTTTTAGGGAGAATTCTTTGTCGCAGTTGGACAAGTCAGTAATGAAAAAAGTTAGCTGTTTTTTTTTGTGAATAATTTTTAAAATCTTTTTCTCAAAAAATAATTCATATTTTTCATAGCAGTCTTTGCATTTAAAATCCTTATTTTTAGCGTCAATATTAATAGTTAAAGAATTACCACAGTTTAAGCAACTAATCATACTAGCAAAAGAAAAGTTTCTGTTTAAAAAGATTATTAAAAACTGGATTAAACACGCTTAAAACAAGTTTTATTCAATGTTTAATGTAATTGATTTAATCAAAGTAGCTCTTGATTGTTTTTTTAATGCTTTTTATGAAAAAAGCCCATATTCCACTTATAAGCAATGGAAATAATGCATCCTTGAACAACATTAATCCTAAAATAGCTACTACTATGATTATTATAGCAAGAACTAAAATCATGTAATGCTCTCCGTAGTTCTTGTTTTTCTTGAAATTGAAACCTGAAAACATATTCAGTAATACTCTTTGGTTGCTTATAAATTTAATTATTAAATAATAATAACTTTTAAAAAATGCTAGTTATAATTTAATTACTATTTGGGCGGGTAGCTCAGCCTGGTGGAGCGCTAGTCTTATAAGACGAACACTAGTACAAAAATAATTGGCTCGTCTGAGTCAACTAGTGGTCAAGGGTTCGAATCCCTTCCCGCCCATGCAAAAAGCATTGTTTAAATCCATAGTTATTTAAATATGGTATTAATCATTTTTATAAAACATGAATTCAAAATTAAACATTGCTTTAAAATATCTTTCAGGCAAGCTTAAGGTTTGCGAATTCGCTTTGACCAATATCTGCAGTTGCAAGTGCTCTTTTTGCGGGATATGGAAGCAGAAGCCAAAAGTCACTGTTGACACTTATAAAGCTTTGAAAGTGATTGATAAATTAGATGAGTTAGGTGTTGGTTTTGTAACCTTGACAGGAGGAGAGCCTTTGCTTCATCCTGATTTTGATAAAATCATTGCCGAATGCAACAAGTATGGAATGATGAGCTCGATTTTAAATGCTGATGCAAGAATTTTTACCCCTAAAGTTTTAGGCATGCTTGAAAAAAGCAAGCCTGGCATGGTTTCAATATCAATAGATCATCATACTGATAAAGTGGAATTTGAATCAAGGAAGATTCCAAAGCTTCTTAATCATATAAAAAATGCTGTTAGCAATCTTAAAAAATTGAAGATTAAAGTGCTTGGCAGCATAGTAATATGCAATTATAACCACAAAAGCCTGAGAAAGTTATGCGAAAAATGCGCTGAAATAGGCTTTGATAATGTTTGCATCAATTATCCTGAAATAAGCGAATCAGAGGTTTATGTTTTAGGCGGGAACGCGATTAATCTAACAAAAAAGCAAGTCATTGATGCTTTACAAGAGGTAAAAGAGCTAAAAAAAGAGTTTCCTATAGTTAATCCTGTTGAATCCTTGAATAATATTATCTCTTATCTTAAAGGAGAGAATCCGAAATATTACTGCTTTGGGGGCAGCAAAGTTTTCTTTGTTGACTGGCATTTGAACACTTATCCTTGCATGCATCTTAATAAAAATTTAGGAAGCGTATTGAAGCTGAAAAGTAAGGATTTGAATCTTAAGCCTTGCAATTGCTGCAACATGAGCTGGTATAGGGATTTCAGCGTTTATTTTTATGGATTAAAATCATTCATTCCTTTGATGAAAGAGCTGCCCCTTATGTTTAAGTACTGAAAGCTGCAGTTTAATTCCCTTAAAAAAAATTTACAGCAAAAATTATTTAAAAAACTAAAAGCAAGATTCATTTATGGAAATCGAAATAAGAGCTTTTATAGAGAATGCCAAAGCTTTTGAAAAAAGGCTTAAAGAGATGGGTATAAAACAAGAATCAGAAAGCCACATTATTGATTATTGGTTCTGCAGAAAAGAGGTAAACTCTTTTGAAGGAGCAAAGATGGACAAGGTCGGCTCTTATGGTTTTAGGATAAGGACTGAAGTTAAAAAGGGAAAGCTTATCTCCCAATTAAATTGCAAAGTGCTTGCAAAACAATTTGACCACAACGCTTTCATAGAGCATGAATCAGATATTATAAACCCTGCAGAGTGCAGGAAAATTCTTGAATGCGTAGGATTCAAAAATTTCTGCATTGTTGACAAAAAAAGAATAACTTACAGGATTAAGAGATGCCTGGTTAATATTGAGTTAATAAAAGGGTTTAAGCCCGCAGTTGAGTTTGAAATAATCTCTGATAAAAATATAAGCCATCATAAAATGACTATTATGGAACTTATGAAAAAGCTGAAAATAAAACAAGAAAACCTAATAAAAAAAAGCATAACGTTTCTTTACATGGAAACGCATTCAAAGTTTTAAATAAGGCTTTCTCTCCTTTAATTCAGCAGGGCATCCAACATAAAAGCCTCCTTTTTTAAGGATTGAGTTCTTTTTGACGTAACTTTTAGCTCCAACAATAACGTCATCTTCAATTATTACTCCTGGGCTTATTATTGAATTGGCTCCAATGGTTACTCTGTTGCCTATTTTCACTTCTTTTAGTATTATTCTTTGCCCTGAGATTTCATGCCCAAGAATTATCACTCCAAATCCTATTATGCATTCATCACCTATTGAGGTTAAGTAAGGGTCATAAATTGGGTTGATTAAGCTTTTTTTCCCGCAATGCTTTCCGAATACTTTGAAAATAATATTTCCATAAACTGCTTGGGGGATTAATAGCATTGAAAATATTTTTTCATTTATTTTCATGAGTATTTCAGAGATTGAGTAATACAATATTTCAGGGGTTGTTTTGTGGATGTTAAAAGTGCCTTCCTTATTTTTTGGGTTAAATATGATTTTCAAAATAATGTAGGATTCAATCATGAATAGTGTAGCATAGCTTAAAAGCGAAAAGTAAAAGATTAAAGGCAGAATCCATGATACTCCTATATAACTGTAAAGTTTTTGCGCAAAATAATAGATTATTATTGCAGGATTAATTATTATTATAAAGAAGGGCAGTGAAATAAACACTAAGTTAAAACCCCTTAAGTTATTTGTCAGCATCATATTTAAGTAAGGATTATTTATTTAAAAACTAATTAGTTTTTTATGGAATTATTAATTAATTGCTAAAAGTTTTTAATGCGCTAATGCGAAAGTTTAAAAATCGCTTTATGCCTTAGATTAATATTAATGTCCCAGTAGTCTAGTCCGGTCAAGGACACCAGCCTTTCAAGCCGGTAACCCGGGTTCGAATCCCGGCTGGGACAGACTATTTAAACTTATTAGTTAAATTTATAAAGAGTTTTTTTTCTATTAAGTTTCATGAACATATCCAAATTAGACAAAGCTGAAGTTTTAGCTGCATTGTATAATGCATCAAAACCTCAAGGTATGGGTTTTATACAATTTAATCCAAATCCTATGAGTGTTAATGAAGCAAGGCAGTACATTGAAACAGGAATAACCTATTTTGATTATTTGAAGGGAAGAGTTATGAAAATAGATCTTTCTTCAGATGAGTTACTAACAGGTTTGTATAATAGAGACAACGGAGAAAATGCTGCTGAAAAAGTATTAATGCCGTTAATTAAATCAAAAGCAATAACTGTTGAGTTTCTTGATGATAAATTAGAATAAATTTATTTTCAATTTTTTTATTATTTTTTTGTTAAAGTATAAATGCAATATTCATTTAATTAATTTTATTAACCCTTAAAAATTTATTAAATTATATTTAATTGAAAGGTTTCATTAAAAAATATTAAAACCATTAACTTAAATTTACAGTCTGGCTGGGACACTTAATTCTTTGCCTTTGTTTGATGCTTTTTAGTATTCACTTATTAGTTGTCACATTATTTTTTTAAATGATTGAAAGATAACAATTATAGCATGATAGATAAGGTTTTTATTGGGGTAAAAGAGGGCAAAAATTTTTTTATTCCTATTGAAAAATTCAATAAATTGGTTTACAGCCATGATTCTCATCTTATTCATCCTAAGTATGAGGAGAAAGTACAAGCTTTGCATGAGCTGACTTTCGGGGCTGAATGGGAGGCTTGCGCATTGGTCCAATATTACTTGATTGAAACAAGGTATGAAATGGAGCAAGAATTTAAAGCTAAAAATCCGGATTATATTTTAAAAACTTCGCTAGAGAATGTTTTGGAAGTCAAAAAATCATTAGATAGCATAATGCCTGTTAGGATTTCAGTTATTGAGGATGAGATTACTCTGCATGACCAGTTGGCAGTCATTGAGGAGATAGGATATTATGTAAGCGAAAAAACTAAGGCTTTGCTTCATCCTGGAACAACAAGCTATGATATTTTGGACACTGCAAGGGCGTATTTGTTCAAAAATGCCTGGAAAACTATAAGGGAAGAAGCAGCTAATACTGTTAAGAATTTATGCGCTCTTGCTGAGAATTCAAAAAATGATAAAGGAGAGTATTTGCTTCAGGTTGGCAGAACTCATTTGCAGCACACTTCTCCAATACTTTTAGGCTCTTTTTTTGCAAACTATGCTTTAAGGATTGCTGAAAGAATAAAATTATGCGATCAATATTTTTCAAATCTTAGGGGTAAAATAAGCGGAATTGTCGGAACTGGAGCTGGAATTGAAGAAATAATAGGCTCTGGCAGGGGATTAGAATTTGAATCAAGGGTTCTTAAAAAAATGGGGCTAACTCCTGACAGCTGCGCTTTCCAGGTTACAAGCAAGGAAGTTATTGCTGACATAGGTCATGGATTAGCATCCCTTTCAGTTGTTATGGGCAATTTCGCAGATGATGTTAGGATACTTTACGGCTCAGATATTAAGGAATTAATTTCAAGCGCTAGCGCGAAAAGGCTTGGTGGAAGCAGCGCTGATGCAGCTAAGGATAATCCTATTAATTATGAAAACGTTGCTGGAGTGACTAGCTTAATAAAATCGAATATGTCTGTGCTTTATGATTTGATTCACAGCAATCTGCAGAGAGATTTGAGAGGAAGCGTTCAGGCAAGGTATGTGCCTCAAGAGCCAATGACTTTAATCTATGAATCCTTGAAAAGATTGAACGGAAAAAGGGTTTTGCCTAACTTAGCATTCCATGTTGATAATCTTGAGAAGAATCTTAAAGGCATCAGGGAATTCCCTAGCGAAGCAATGACTGCAATTCTTAGGGGAGAAGGCTGGAGCCATTCAACCCTTGGAGTTGGCCATGATTTTGTCAAAAAAATGAGCATTATTGCCAAGCAAGAGAAAAAGGAGTTGTTCAGCGTTTGCTTAAATGATAATGAGTTCGCAAAATTGTATTCAGGGCTGAATGATTTTAAAAAATTAATCCTTAACGGCAAATTAGAGAATTATCTTGGATTTTCCCAAACCAGGCTAGCTGAGAATATTAAGCTGGCAAAAGAATATCTATTAGAGAAAAAAAATTAAGCGCCAGAGACAGGATTTGAACCTGTGCACCCTTTCGAGTACCAGTTTTCGAGACTGGCGCGTTAGACCTCTCCGCCACTCTGGCAATTAAGATTATTTAGAGCTTTATGGTTTTATAATTATTGTTCTAAGGATACATTTTTGCTATAACTTCCATAAGAGTAAGCTCTAATCCCTGCTTTAAAATGCCTATTGGCGGCGAAAGCTCTTTTAAGGAGTATGCGCGGTAAAAGTCTGGCAATGCGCGCAAATCAGTGCATGTAATAAGTGAATTAATCCTGTTTTTTTCATGCAAGTATACTATGTAAAAACCTTCTTTCAAGTCTATTGTTTTATTCTCAGAATCATAATAAATCATGTGCTTGGAGATTTCAACAGCTCTTTGAAATCCCGACAGTGAAAAATATTTATTGGTGAAGACTTCGTTTATTTCATTGTAAATTTGTTCATTTATGCATTTTTGTGAATTGAGTAATTCGTTAATTTTTTTTATGCCAAAATCATAGGCTTTATTTTTGTTCGGGTAACCGTCCCTTTTTATGTAGTTTTTAACCAAGTAGCGGAGTTTTTCCTTATAGCTCATGTATTAGAATACAAAAAACCTTTATTTAAAATTATTTCCAAAACGTTTAATAAACTCTGGCTATTAAATTTTAATTAATGGGATTTGATATAGTATTAGGCAGGAGCGCGAAAGATTATAAGAAGCTTGGAACTGAAGCCAGCATGCTGATTGGAAAGCATTATGTTACTATGGGCAAGACTGTCAGTTTAGCTAATGATATCTATGTTGATGTCAACGGAAGCCATGTAGTGCTTATTTGCGGCAAGCGTGGAGGGGGAAAAAGCTACACCATGGGAGTTATGGCTGAGGCGATTTTAGGCTTGCCTAAAGAGGTTAAGGATAATATTGGGATGATATTTTTTGACACTATGGGGCTTTATTGGACTACTAAATATCCTAATTATAAGCAGAGCAATGAATTGATGAATTGGAATCTTGAGCCTAAAGGCTTTGCTGATTCAGCTGTTGTTTACTGCCCAGCAGGGTATTTTGATTATTATAAGGAAAAAAACGTTCCTGTTGACAAGCCTTTCACTGTTGACCCTGCTGATTTATCCCCAAGCGAATGGAGCATGGTTTTTGGAATAAGCTCAAATGATGAGATAGGTGTTTGCATTGAAAGGGCTATTAATCAGATTAAGAAAAAGAAAGCTAAATACTCTATTAGTGATATTAAAAAAGAGATAGAGTCAGACAAGACTTTTAGCCAAATAACTAAGCTTGGAAGCATTAACAGGTTCGAAATTGCTGAAAGCTGGGGGCTTTTCAGCGAGAACGCCACTCCTTTAAGCGAGCTTGTGAAAAAAGGCATTATGAGCATTATTGACATCAGCATCTATGTCAGTGCTGCTGCAGAGTTTGATATAAGAAGCTTGGTAATAGGATTGATTTGCAGAAGGCTGCTTAACAGTAGGATGGTTGTTAGAAAAACTGAAGAGTTAGGGGATGTTGAAAAAAGCACCACTTATTTCTCAAGCAGCGTTGAGAATAAGGGAAAAACTGACTCTAAGGAGATTCCAATAGTGTGGGTGTTTGTTGATGAAGCTCATGAGTTTTTGCCTCCTGCTCCTGCTAAAACGTTGGCAACTGATGCTTTGGTTCAAATTTTAAGGGAAGGCAGGCAACCAGGAGTTAATTTAGTTTTAGCTACTCAGCAGCCTGGAAAAATTCACACTGATGCAATAACTCAAGCTGATATCATTTTGTCCCACAGATTAACTGCTGATTTGGACATTAAGGCTTTGGAAGCAGCAATGGGCTCTTTCACCTCAGTTAATCTTTTCAAGATGATGAATGATTTGCCTAAAACTAAAGGCTCCGCAATAGTAATGGATGATTTGAACGAGAACGTTTACCCTATGCAGGTCAGGCCTAGGTTTACTTGGCATGGAGGAGGAAGCCCTACTGTATTAAGCAATGAGTACCAAACAAAGGATGTTCCTGAGGAATATTAAATGGCTGAAAGCGTTATTGGGACAATTTTTAGCGCAATGTTTTCAGAGTTCGCCAAAGTCATTGTTTGGGTATTGTTAATCGCAGTGTTTGCTATATTATTAATAATAATTTTATTGTTCATTTTTTCAGGGGCTAATATTATAGTTTTAATAAAAAAGAATAAAACTAAAGGCATAATATTTCTTATACTATTCATTGCCTCAATTATTTGGGCTTTTAACAAGCAGTTCATTCCCATTGTATTATTAAGTGTTTACTTCATAATCTCCTTGCTTATTAGTTTGGTTAAAAAAATAATTAAAAAAAAATAAGCAATTTCTTTATATTAAAGTAAAATTCAAAATATCAGTTGTATTAAGGTTGCCAATATTGTCAAAGGCTTTTATTTTCCAGTCAATGCTGCCTGATAAGCCTGTTGTGTTTATTGTGAAGTTGCTCCAAGAATTAATTGAATTGATTATTAAAGTTTCCTTGTCCTGCCAGCCCAAGTCATTAATCTCTAATGTTGCATTTTTTATATTAAAATTGTCAGCCCAGTAAGCGCTTAATGTGATATTATTGCCTTGGGTTATCTCATTCGCTGACTGCGAAACGTTGCTGAAATTAGGCGATTGGCTTAAGATATTGAATGTTTTATATTCAGTGCTGTTAATGTTGCCAGCCATGTCAAAGCCTATGAATCTGTAATAAACGCTTCTTCCTTCATAATCCGCGTTGGTCACTGTTATTGTTTCATTGCTGTATGCTTGGCTAAAGCTTTTGAGTGTTGAGTTCATAAAATCTCCTGTGATATTGGATTCGTAATAATAATTTTTCAGTGCGTGATTGTCTGTCCAGAACACTGAAATGTTTATCTCTTCATTTGAGTTATTTATTAATTCTGAAGTGATTGTTTCATTTGAATACTCAGGAGCTGTCCTGTCTATGAATATTGTGAACTCTACATATTTTGTATCTGAGAAAGATATTTGTATTGAAAAGCTGAGACTAATTAATAGTAATATTGCTGCTATTATTTTGCTTTTCATTGCTTATCATCGTTTATTCACTTTTTTGCTTATTTTGCACCACTAATTTATTTTAAAAAAAAAATAATAAAAAATAAATGATAAAAAAATTAAAAAATTCATTTATATTGGAATACTAGTTATAATTACCTTAAGGGCTTCTAATCCTTGTGGTCCTGGAACTGCATCTGATGTTGAAGCAACTCTTTGCCAAAATTTAATATTAGCATCTTTTGCTAAATCACTTACATATTGTATTTCATCAGTATCTAATTCTTTATAATCAACACTATACCCTTCTGTTTCTCCTACTTCTGAGTAAATTCCGGTTGGTTTTTCTGATAATTTAACTCTTAATTGCATATTATAATTACCTATATTTGTTATATTCCATTGTCCTGATTCTAAACTTGCATTTTCACTTATTAAATCAACATTATAGGGTAATACTCCAAAATCTGAAGCATTTACATTGTTTATATAACAATCAGTTTCATTTCCAACTTCTCCACATCCATCTTCTACCCATTTTCCAGTTATTCCCAATTCAAATTTTAAAGAACTTGTAGAATCATTAGTTCTTAAATTACTAATAGAAATACTTGCATCTTTATCTATAGTAATTTCAAATGGAATTTCTGCACCACTATTTATAGGAGCTAATACAGTCCCTATCATCAACAGTGTTCCTAAGATTCCCATTATTTGTTTATTCATTCTTTTTTTCCTCCTCTTTTTTTTCAACTTTTTGCTCTTTTGTTTCCTTATCAGGCTCGTGATGAGCTTCTGATTTTTTATGTTTCTTAAAAAGCCTTTTTATCTTTTGATTGATTTTGTTATTTTTAAATGTTATTACTAATAAAATTATTAATAAAAAAGCTCCTCCAATTGAATAAATATAAATCTTATAATCTATTGGTTTGTAATCAATAGGTAATTTAATAATAGGTAATATTGCTAATTGAGGAATCATATCCCCAAAAATATCAATAGATAAATCAAACCTTGCTTTCAGTGACATGCTTGCTTTATATTCATTGCTAAATGCAGGTGCTTTAAATGTTATTATTACTGAAAATGTTTCAAAGCCAGTAATATTTTCAGGCAAGTAATAAGCACTTATCCATTTGCTTGCATTATAATAATCAATATTATATTGTGTCATTCGTGTTCCATTTTCAACATATTGAGTCCTATAGCTTTCATTAAAAGTTATATCAATATTTCCTTCATAAACATCAGTATTGTTATAATCTTCTCCTGTTAGGCAGCAATATATAGTCAAATTTTGCTCTGTTCCTGGAACTATTACTAAATTTGGCATTGCGTCGTTGCATCTAAATATTGTTTGTCCTTCTATGTATCTGCAGACGTCTTCGCTGAATGCTGCGCTTAATGTGAGTGTTAAAAGCATTAAAATTGTGATTAAAAGCTTTTTTTCCATAGTTTTTTTAGTTTCTTGCTCTTTATAATTGTTTTTTATTTTAGTTTGATTCATGGTTTACCACCAAAGTTCTTAAGTAATTCGCAGGTTCGTTACCGTAATCCAAGTCCATCCATATCCATATTTGGCAATTGTCTCCTGGGTTTTGGCTTTGGCACCAATTAGGATATTGGAAGATTTCATTTAAAATTATTGCGTTTTGCGAATCAGGAGTATTAGTTATTTTTATTCTTATGCTTGATGGCAGTGATTCGTTTATTTTGAAGGAGTATTTTGAGACAATGTTTTTCCCGTCATGGGTTAAGGTTATTTCCCCTATTAATTCTGAGTTTATTGAGTTGTCCGGCTTCTTGTTCTCTTCAATGCTTCCATATCCTGTGAAGGTTATCATGTTAGTGTCATTCAGGTTTAGTGTTGTGTTGAATCTTGCGCTTTGCCATTCGCAGTCGCTTGTGCATCTTGTGTCTCCGGTGTTGTAATCTGTTGGTTTTTCGTCGCATTCAGCTGAAGCTCCGCATCCGCTTTCGCATAAGTTGTTGCCTGCTCCGTTTATGCTTGTTTTTATCCTTCCTGTGCCGTCAAATTTTAACAGTTCAGTTCCTTGGGGTGAGCATTTGACGCAGGTTTGCTCTGAGGAGTCGCAGTTCCCAACATAATTGAGCGAGTAGTCTGTTTGAAAGTTGAACAAGGGGTTTACGTTGCAGGTTAATCCGTCATGGCTTATGCATGCGCTGACTTTGTCTGCTTCGTTGCTCCACCATTCCGCAACTATGTTGTTGTTGTCGGATTTAATGCTGTTTGTTGAAACAGTTGCTGTGCAAGTGTTATAGTACCATAGGCCTGTTATGATTGTGTTGCATGCATAGTATGCTTGGCCTCTGTTGTTTATTAAGTCATAGGTTAGGTTCGTGCATGTTCCTTGAGTTCCTTGGAGTTCGTTTGCGCACTTTAAAGAATAGGATTTTGAGAAAAACAATGTTATGAGCAGTAAGAAGTATAATTTTTTCAGCATAACTATTTTAAATTAGAGTTTTAATTTAAATATATTTGTTTATATTGTAACCACTAAGGCGTAATAAATAAGTTTTTTATAAGGTATTAAATATTTTATTACAGTATGTCCCAAGTTAATAAAGTAATCCAGGTTTCATGTCCTGAGTGCAAGAAAGAATATCATATAAATTTGAACAAAATTAAAATACCTTCTAATTGGGGGGCTGGTCAATCTCTTTATTTTTACAAAACTTGCGAAGATGAAAATTGCAAAGCTCCTTTTAAGTTTTATTTTGACAGGATTACTGATTTAACAGATATAGGGTCTCCAACAAATGATCCTATCAGCAATAAAGGTTTAAACCCCATTAATTTAGATTACTTGAATGAGCTTGGAGGGTCTGAGAGTTCAGAGGATAAAATTAATAGCACTGTTTACAGACCTGTTGATGCTGATGCTTTTGTTAAGGACAAAAAGCTTGTTAATGCTAAGAATAAAAGGTATGAGTTTAATTACAGGGGAAGGATTGGAGTTTTTTACGCTGATGATGCTTCTGTTACTTTTGTTTCGCAGTCAGAGCAAAATGACGAGTCTTTGGAGAAAATTCTTTTGGCAAAAGAGCATATTGCCTATGGAATAGTTGCTAAAAAGCAGAAGCAATTGATTAAAAAAAGGATACCTATTATTAAGCCTGTTGATATTGCTTTTAATTATGTTGATTCTAAGGAGAATACTGAAAAGTTTAATAAGCATTTAGAGAACCATAGGAAAAATTATCAGCTTGCTGAAGCTTCTGAAATTTTAGATGAGAAAAGGGATAATTTGGATGCTGTTAAAAACTCTTTGAAGAAATCTTTTAAGAATATGCCTAAGACTTTGGCAAGAAAAGCCGCTTTTGCTTCCTTGGCTTATCTGATTCCTGGCGCAGGAATAGGCCTTTCAATCTACAGCATTATTAAGATTGGTAAATCTATAAATAATTTCAGGAATTTAGGCAGCCAGTATGAGGCTCAGTTAAGCGAGAAGAATGGTGAGATAAACGGAAGGGATTTGGAGGAGTATGAAGATAACAAGGATGATGCTAAGGCTAATCTTGATAGTGCAGTAAGTTCGGAGAATGCTCTTTATGCACAGATTGCTCCGGGCAGCAGCGGGAACAATAATTTGAAGGCTTTGGATGGGTTCCTGCTAAGCCAGGATTATTCAGCTATTGATGTTGACCATGATGGATTGACTGATTATTATGTGGATAATATTACCCATGAAATTGTTGAGAATCCTTTTTCTGTCATTTCTGAAGACAGTGTTCCTAGCAATGGCCCTGCAACTTATGAGGATATGCAGCAGTCATGGAATGATTTGCAGGAATACGAGGATGCAAGAAGCAGCAGGTTAAGCCTTGAAAACATTTTCAATAATATTAATGCTGAATACACTGAGCTTGTCGGATTGTATTCTGATGCTGATGCTCTTGGCGCAAAAATCAGCGAAAATTTCAAGGAGATGGTTAGCAGCGAAAACCTTTCCAACATGTGGATGGGCATTGCAGTCTCTATTGGAATAAGCACTGCGATTGCAACATTGCTTGGAGTTTATTATTATAATAAGATGAAAAAGATAGAGCACGGCTCATCATTATTGCCTTTGAATTCTGCGCAGTCTTCGCAACTATACAAGAATAACATAGTTGTTAACCCGATTGTTTTGGAAGAAAAATCCATTGATGCTTCTCTTGAATCAATTAAGTATAATGAGGCAGTAATCTCTAAATATGCATCAAAAGTTGATGAGTTGAAAAAATACGCTTCTGATGATAGCACTCCTTTGTCGTTCAAATTCACTGAGCTTGAGAATTCAATCAAGAATTTAGGGGAGTTAAAAACAAAAATGTCAGAGAAGAATAAATATCTTTCGGATCAGACGCCTTACTCTCCTTTTTATGAGCTGTTAATAACTAACTTGAAGAAAGAATTAGATAATGAAGTAACTGTAAAAACTTTAGATACTTTGTTAAATAAAGGTTTAGGACTATTAAAATTGGAGGATATTCCTTGGGATAAATGGGGCAAATCCAAAGATGAATATTTGCCTGAGATTATGAAGCTTACAAAGGAGTGGTTAAGCGCGAAAAATGAAAAAGAAGATTTGCAAATAGCATATGACCTTGAAGTAACTAATAAATCTATGATAATTGAAAATAAATTGAAAGAATTAACGGAAAACATTCAAAAATCCGCATCTGAAAATAATGATTTGAATATTAAAAACAAGGGGTTGAATAATGAAATGTTTGACCAGTTAGAGCTTAATCCTGAAATCTTGTTGTCTTATAATTATGATGGTTTTGCAAAAAAATATAATGCTAAACTCAAGAATATAATTGATTCCAATCAGAATAATTTGGATAAGGCCAGAAAAGCCATAAGGAGAATGAGGTATAAAATATTGGTTTAAAACAATAAGTTTTTAAATATAAATATTTAAATTTAAACAAAAGAATAAGGTGATAAAATGCCAATTGAAAAGATATTAAAAACATTAGCTGTTGGAGGGCAGAAGAGATTCGCCTTTATGAATTCCTCATACACTAGAGGTGCTAATATTTATTTTTTTATACATGATGTCAATAAGGATGTTGAAGAGACTAAAAATTATTTTAATGATGCCCTTAGAGGCTGCGATTTTAGCCAATGCAGGCTGGCTTATATTGTAGGGACAAAAACTGATATTTTCTTAGAGGAAAATGATAAGGCTTATAACTCTCCATCTAATTTTATTAATGATTTAATGCCTAATATTCCTGAGCTTACTTCAAAAATTGACAAAAACATGGTATTGCTTTCAAATAATAATATTGAATCTGTTACTTCTTTATACAATTTCATAGCAGATGATGTGCAAAGAAAGTTTGAGGATAAAAAGTTAATTAATGCAATAGTTATGGGCATGGGAGGGGTTGGAAAAACAACCACTTCAAGGAATCTGGAAAGCATTGGCAATTTAATGGGCTCCAAAGTCGGAATTAACCCTGCTGAAAAATTAACTGTCACTCCGGATATTTTTTTAATAAAATTCCAGTATGATGACGCGATATAATTGCGAAGTCAGTTTTTGAATAAAGATTTATAAATTCTTGGTTCATTTTTTCTTCCATGAATAAGTGGGCTATTTTTTTAATCAGCATTTTTTTAATTGCTGGCTGCACAAAAGTCTCTGATGATAATTCTCAGATTGCCAATCCTTCTGCAACGTACTGCATTGAGCAGGGTTATAATTACAGCATAAGGGATACTCCTTTAGGTCAGTCTGGCTATTGCATTTTTAATGATGGTTCAGAGTGCGAAGCGTGGGCTTATTACAGGGAGGAGTGCTCAGTTGAAACTGCTTCCTCTTGCAAGAATTTATGTGGGGATGGCGAATGCCAAAGCATTGTTTGCCAAGCTATTGGCTGCCCTTGCGCTGAAACTGTTGAGAACTGCCCAAGCGATTGCTTAATATAAAAAGGTTTAAAAACTGAAATTCTTTTTAAGTTCCTATGATTATTAATGCAGCTGAAGCTGAACATGATATTGAGCATATTTTGAAAGTTTATGATATTGGTGGACAGGAGAGGTATAAATTTTTGATTGAATCTAAGGAGTATAGTATGGTTAAGGGAGCTAATTTAATCATTAATGTTATTAATGGAAAAAATTATCTTGGGTCACTTAAGTATTTGAATTCTATTCAAGGTATAAAAGAAAGTTACAATAATCTTTATGTTGCAACAAGGTATGATTTAATGGAGCCTGAAGATTTTGAAGAAATAAACACTTTGAATAAGTTTATAGACTTTCCTGTATTTTATGTTTCAAACAAGGATGGCACTAATATTGATAACTTGCTTAATGCGATTATTTCAGTAGTTTCAGCTCCGGGTAATTATAGGCCAAGGAATGCTGATAATACTTTAAGGGAATCAAAGATTGTCTTTACCGGACAGGGAGGGGTTGGAAAAACTTCGCTTTTTGTTAGGCTGAAAGAGAACAGGTTTTTGGAAAATGCTAAGTTAACCATTGGCCAAAGCATTAACACTTTTAGGGTTAATTATAAGCAGATTTTTTAAATGATGCAGTTGCGATTAAAACAATAAATTATTTAATGCCTGGCAAAATTAATGAAATAATGAAATTAGCTATTTTTACTGACAGTTTTAAGCCTAACCTTGACGGTGTTGCAACAGTCACTAATGTTTTGGCTAAAGAAATGGTCAAAAAAGGGCATACTGTTGTTGTGGTTTGCCCTGGAAACAATACTGAGTCAGGGCATCAGGATGGGTTTAAAGTGATTAGGCTGAAGTCTTATAGCATTAAGCTGACTGAACTGATGAAGATTTGCTTCAAGAATCCTGGCTATGTTGAAAAATTGGAGGATTTTTCAAAGTATGATTTAATCCAGATTCAAAGCCCTGCAACGCTTGGAAGCCTTGGTTTTTTGATTGCTTTAAAATATAATATTCCTGTTAGCAGCACTTTTCACACAAATGTTGCTGATTTCGCTTCAAGTTTTCTGAATGAAGAGGTTTTAGCCCATGAATCCAATAATATTTTGTATAAATCAATGATTAAGTTCGGGTTTTTAAGAACGGGTTTTGGAAAAATGATTCATTCCTTGGCTTGGAGCCTTGTTAAGAATTTTTATAACGCTGTTCCAGCATTAACAGTTCCTGCAAGGTTTTGCAAGAAATTATTAAGGGAGAAAGGGGTTAAAAGTGAAATTGTTGTTTTAAATAATCCTGTTAATCCGACAGTCAGCAAGAAAGATTATTCTAAAAAGTATAAGCTGAAGAGTAAGTTTGTAGTGATTCATGTTGGAAGGTTAAGCGCTGAAAAAAGGGTTGATGTTTTCATTAAGGTTATTGCAAAGCTTAAGAAATCAATGCCTAACATTTTTGGAATCATTTGCAGCGACGGCTTGATTAGGGTTGATTTGGAAAAATTGGCTAAAAAATTAAAGGTCAGCAATAATATTAAGTTCACTGGTTTTGTTTGCAGGGATGAATTATCTTGGCTTTATGAGCAATCAAATGTTGTTACTGCTTTCGGGCTTTATGAAACGTTTAATTTATGCGCTGCTGAAGGTTTATTTTATGGAAAGCCTTTGGTTTTGGCAAATAGCGGTCCGCATCCTGAATTAATTAGTGATAATGGCTTTTTAATAGATGTTAATGATTCTGAAGTCAATGAATTCGCGAATAAGATTAAGCTCATTGCCAATAATGAGGTTATTGCCAAGAAGTTCAGCGTTAACAGCAGGAAGCATTGGAAGGATTATGATTATAAATCAACTATTGAGAAGCATGAGAAGTATTTCTTGGAGTCTGTTAAGAATAATTTAATCTCTAACAAGCATTATTTGAGCTTTATCAGGTATTTGGCTTTCATGGGTATTATTATGAACACGTTTTTGCTGTCTATGAGCTTAAAAGAAAAGAAGGATAATGGATTAATTGAAGAATTTGAAAAATTTTCAAATAGCATGAATAGTGAATTAAAGAAACTAAAGAAATCTTTTTAAAATGATGTATTATATTTCTTTCTTTAATGAAAAGAGGATCGCGTGCTTGGAAAAAGTATAAAATCTCCAGATGGAAATGGAGAAAGAAGAAAATGAAAGAAAGGAAAGCTAAAAGAGCCCAAAGAAGAGCAAGAAACGGCTGATTATAGGATAATTTTTGGTAATTAATTAAATTATTTATTAATAAGCTAGTTTTAGCTTGTTTTTTATTTTTTCTTTAAAAGTTTTTTTTATAATATTCTTAAGATTGGATAAAGTTTAATAATAAAATAAGTATAGTGTTTTACTTGCGGAAGTGCCGGAGCGGTCAAACGGACTGGATTAAGGCTCCAGTGGCTTAGTGCCTGCGAGGGTTCGAACCCCTTCTTCCGCATTTTGAAAACTTTTAAAAAGAATTCATATTATCTAAATATTCATGTTTGATACTAATTATATTAAAGAGCAGGTAAAACTTAGGAACACTGAATTAAAGTCTGCAAAAAGCTTGGGTGTAATACTTTTTAGCGATTTTGAGGAACTTTTAGGCAGCGTTGCCAGCATTGATTTAATCAGGCAAGCTGTTAATCTTCCTAAAGCTTATCATAGCGTCAGGGTTCTGCTTCAGCCTTATTTGGTTGGAAAAGAGCGGCAAGTTTTTGGAAAAAAGTATCAGTCGCTTTTGTATAAATCCATTCCTGAATGCTTAAATGAAACTTTTGACAGTTTCGCTTTGGAAAACAGAATAAACAGTTATAGCATTGTCTATTCAGATATGCCTTGGTGCGAGGTTGAAAAAAAAGTGAAGAGCAATGGTTTCAGCGAGGAGCCAAGGTTTGCGTTGTTTTTGAAAGCTTGGAATTATTCGCCGCCTAAGTCAGATCATAAAAGCATTAAGTATGAAGAGTTTATTGAGACTCTTGGGAAAAAAAATAGTTTTATAAATAGAGATTTTCCATAAGTATTTTATGGCTGAAGAAAAATGCTTATTTTGCGAGATTCTTAAGGGAAACATCCCTTCATTAAAAGTCTTTGAGAATGAGGGTTGTGTTGCAGTGTTAAGCATTAAGCCAGTGAGCAAAGGGCATATTATAATAATCCCTAAGCAGCATCATTCTTTCATAAGCAACTTGCCTGATGATATAGCTTTTCATATGATAGGTGCAGTTAAGGCGCTTAGCACAATCCTTACACAGATTCTTCAATGCTCAGGAATAAATGTTATGCACAACATTGGAAGCGTTGCTGGGCAAAAAATTAATCATCTGAGCTTTGAATTAATTCCAAGGTATGCTGGGGATAAGATTAAGATTGACATGCCTGAAGGTAAAACTAATGAGGAAGAGTTGTATGAGGAGCAAAAGTTAATAACTTCAGCAATCAGGGATTCCACTATGAAGCTTTTGGAGGCAATTAGGGATGGAAAAATCCAGGTCAGCAAGGAAGTTAAAGACCAGGCTTTGAAAGCTCTTGAAACTATTAATAAGGATAAGCCTAAATTAAAGAATGAGAAGAATAATTCTAAGATTGATTTACTAAAGCTTGAGGATGAGCTTAAAAAATTATGAGTTTTTTTAAAAAAACTTTTTAAACTACTGGGACCTTTTTCATTTATTAATAATTTGAGTAAAAAATGTTTTAATAATTCGGAGGTGAAATGAATGGTTGCTAAAAAAAAATCTGTCGCAAAAAAAGTTGCTGCTAAAAAGGCTGCTCCTGCTGCAAAAAAAGTTGCTAGTCCTGCTAAGAAGAAAAGCTTGTTAGACAAAGTTAAGAGTTTATTTTCAAAGAAATAATTAGGGATAAATTAGTTGTTTGTTATTTTTTTATATTATCTTTTTTTAATGATATCAATGATGCTTGGAGGTTTAAAAATTATGAGGCTGATAAGTTTGCTGAAAAAGTATAATCTTTCTGCGGATTTGGTTTCTCTTGACCAGTGCTTCATGATTAGTCCAGAAGCTATTAGGGCGATTGTTCGAGCTGCTGAGCTCAAAAAATCAGACATAGTGCTGGAGATTGGTTCTGGCACAGGAATACTCACTGCTAAATTAGCTGATTATGCGGCTAAAGTTTATGCTGTTGAAAAGGATGAGAGATTGTTTAGAGTGTTGTCAGACATGATGGCCAAGAAAAAAAATGTTGAGATAATTATTGGCGATGCTAAAAGTGTCGGGTTTCTTGATGCGAACAAAATTATCAGCAACTTGCCTTACACTATTTGCGACTGGTTCTTTGACAAATTGAACAATTCAAAGTTTGAATTAAGCATTGTTACTATTCCCTTAAAATTTTTTGAGAACCAGGCAAATAAATACACTAATCTTAATTGTGAAAAAGTGAGGGATTTAGCTCCGGCTGATTTTTACCCTCAGCCTAAAGTTAAAAGTGTGATTGTCAAGATAAAAAATAAATAAAAAAAGAATTAAAAAAATTTTAAAATTGTATTTTAACGTTTTGTCTTTCTGATTCTGTTACTTGGAATAATTCCCTGCTTTTCAGTTTCATGAAGCTAGCTATTATCATGCTTGGGAATTGTGACACTTTAATGTTATATTCATTGACAACGCCATTGTATGATTCTCTTTTGTTGGCAATGTCGGATTCAATTGTTGAAATTCTTTCCTGCAAGTGCTTAAAGCTTTTGTCTGCCTTTAATTTAGGGTAATTTTCAGCAACTGCATAAAATCCCATTAATGCCTTGTTAAGCATGCTTGAAGCTTTTGCTTTTGCATCAATGCTTGTTGCTTGGCCAAAAGCGCTTC
>JBAZFK010000001.1:0-138656 GCA_041653395.1 Candidatus Nanoarchaeia archaeon | reverse complement strand
ACAGTTATTTTTTGCTGTTCTTTTGCCATTGATTCGCATACGCATAGTTCTTTTGGCAATCCGCAGGTTGAACAGACATCCATCTTTTTACATCCCACCTCTTAATCTAAGTATTGTTTTAATCCTGGCAATAACCTTTTTCAGCTCCTTTATCTTTCCTATTTTATCCGGATTCTGCTTTGATGAAACTTGAGTTCTTGCCTTCATTAATTCTTTCTTTATTTCAGCTATTTTTTCCTCTAGCTTTTCTTCAGTCATTTCCTTTAGTTCTTTTAAACGAATAATACTCATTTTTTCTCAGCCTCTTTTTCTTTTTTTATAGGCTCTTCTTTTATTGGCTTTAATTCTTCAACCACATCTATTTTTTTTGATTCAATCTTCTTTGCCAATTCTGCAATTTTTTCCTTTAATTCAGCTTTTTTATCCTTAACTTCAGCAGTTTTTTTCTCCAAATCCTCTTCTTTTTCCATTACCTTAATAATGCTTTCCTCTTTTTTCACGTCAACTTTAATATCTTTATGCTCTTCTATAACTGGATTAAGCAATATGATTTCATCAGGCATTCTTACATTAGGTGGAAGTATTTTAACCCTTACACCTATTACTCCTGTCTTAAGGTTAGCTATTCTGAAGCTTTCATCAACATCCTCATAAGCCACGCTTCCGCATTTTGGCAAAAAGCCCATTATGAATTTCCACATCTTAGCTCTTGCAGCAGGTATCCTTCCTGCAAGAGTGACTTGGACTCCTTTTGCTCCTGCTAATAAGACTTTCTCGCAAATATTATGCCCTATAAACTTGAATCTTCCTGTTCCCATTTTCAAAAACATTTCAACAATCCTTTCAGCAATCAATGAAGGGTCTAGCATTGCATTGTCAACTTCTTGAACATCAACCTGAGGATTTTGAATGCCTAATTCCTTTAATTTTTCAGTTATTTTTTTAAGGTTCTCTCCTCCTCTTCCTACAATCATTCCAGGCCTTGATGAGAAAATTATTATCTTGTCACCCAGAGGGGTTTTTTGAATAACTGCATGAGAATAACTGCTTCTTTCAAAATTTTTTAAAAGGAACTTCTGAATCTTGTAGTCGCTTAATTTTTCCTTTATAAATTTTCTTTCAATCATTTTTTACCACAGCTCCTATTTTCAGGTGAGTTGATGCTCCTGTTTTATACCTTGCCCTTTTATTCTTGCTTACTGCAAAGTTTGCTATGAACTCGTTTATTATTAGTTTTGAATCATCTAGCCCTTTTGCTTTCGCATTTGCTTTTAAAAGCTTCAAAGCCTTTATTACTCCCATTGAAGCATTTTTAGGATACCTTCCTCCAACACCTAATCCTTTTTTATGGGCAACGTTATCATTAAACCTGATTGATGGCAAAGCCAATTCTTTTGAGATCACTTTCTCAAGCCTTATTACTGCCTTGTCCAAATTTTTTCCCCTTATTAGTTTTCCAATATTAACAGCATCCTTGAATGATGCAGGCATTGTAGTGACTGCTACTGCTTGGTTTTCTAAAGTTTCACGCTTCATTTCTTGTCACCTTTTTTAGGTTCAGCTGCCTGTTTATTGCCTGAGCCATGAATAACTTTCTTTCTTGTAAGCACGAATTCGCCCAAGTAATGGCCAATCATTTCCTGCTTTATATTAATTGGCTCAAAAACTCTTCCTGTGTAGACTTCTATTTTCAAATCAACCATTTCTGGAAGTATTATCATATCTCTTGAGTGAGTCTTTATTTTTAACTGCTGCTTGCCTTGCTTAATTAATTCATTTGAATCCTTCACTTTTTTCATTAAATCTTTCTTTGCAACACTTAATCCTCTCTTAAGGTTTCTTCTACCTCTTGAACCTATTAATTTAAGCAACTCCTCCTGGCTTAAGCTTTTAAGCTCTTCATAGCTTTTTCCTTTGAAATAATAAACTTTCTTTCTTTCGTCACTCATTTTTTACTCCCCTTTTTTATACCTGTTCTTCTTGGAGCTATTGAACCAACTTTTGCTCCTGGAGGCGCATTCCTGCTAACTGAATAGTTCTTCCTATTCCTTGTTCCTCCACCACCATGAGGATGATTAACTGCATTCATTCCAGTTCCTTTTACAACTGAATGCTTTTTCCCTCTTGCATTTCTTGAATATTTCTTGTTAACAGCCTTAACAAATGGCTTCTCTTTTCTTCCTGAGCCTGCAATTTTTCCTATAACTGCCCTGCAGTTTCCTGCCAATTTTAAATTCTTTTTGCTAGGCATTTCAATTGAAACCCCTCTATCCTCATGAGCTACAAGCTTTGCTGAGTTTCCTCCTGTTCTGACAAATTTAGGGCCGCTTCCGTGCCTGTTTTCAATGCAATAAATGCTGCTGCCATCAGGTATTTGCGATAAAGGCAAAATATTTCCTATATTAGGCTTAGCTGTAAATCCGCTTTCAACATAATCTCCTACTTTAATACCTTGAGGTGCAGGATATGAAAGTATCTCCTTATTTTCATATTCAACTAATAGCATTGGCGCTGTTTTTGCAGGGTCATTATAAATATCTTTAACTATTCCTATTATAACGCTTTTTTCTTCAGTCTCATCCATTTTCCTTAGGCTGGTTGCCCCTTTAAATCTGTGGCCAGGACTTCTGAATCTTGGTCCTCCTTTTCCTCTTCTTTGCTGTATTAATCTTTTTGGCATACTTTATAACACTCCTAATTGGTTAGCTATATCCATTGCGTTAAAGTCAGGGTGCAGGGAAATATAAGCTATTTTTTTCCCTCCCCTTATATGAGTATTAACCTCGCTTACTTTAATATTAAACATTGACTCAATCGCTTTTTTTATCATTTCCTTTGTTGCTGACTTATTAACCACAAATGTTAATTTGTTTTCAGTTTCCATTAATCTTACGCTTTTCTCAGTTGCCATTGGATTCACTAAAACATCATAGTTTTTCATTTCTTCTCACCTAAAAAAAGCTTTTTATTGCCCAGTTCATCTATTGATTCCTTAGTCCAGATAGTTAGCCTTCCGGCAACGCCTCCTGGAGCTAATAATGTGACATTTAAATTATTAACAGGTATTGCCTCAATTCCTTGCATTGATTTTGAAGACTTTAGCAATTGGCACTCCTTGCTGACAACTATTAAGGGTCCTTTCTTTGTCTTATATTTTCTTCCCCTCATCTTTCCAACACCAGCCCTTACCTTTTTCTCCTTAGCTCTTAATAATTCATCCTTTAATCCGAATGATTCAATCATTTTCTTCACATCAGCAGTTTTTGACAACTTCTCAGCGCCTTCAACAATTATTGGCAACTCAACTTTTCCTATCTTATGGTTCCTTTTTTCAACCAATTCTTTTTTCAAAGTTGCTGTTATTGCACTTCTGATTGCAAACAACCTCTCCTTAGTATTGATTTTGTCTTCAAAGATTTTTTCAACTAATGGAGGAAAAGCTGTCCTACCTTTTCTTACAAATGGAACCTGCTCAGCAATAAAGTTTAGCCTGTTTCCTTTTCTTGAAACTATTTTTCTAGGCGTCCTGCTTGCTCCTTTGCCGTAGCCAGTCCTGTAAACATTCCTTCTTCTTCTAATCCTTACAATATGCTTTAATCCTGCTAAAGGGTCAGTTCCATGATGCTGGTAATTTAATGACATGTTTGCATTAAAAGCCCTTTTTATTAAATCAGGATGATATTTTTCCGAGAATTGGATTGGCAAATCAATCTTTCCTTTCTTTTCCCCTTTAATGCTTACTGTTTCTGCTTTCATTTTTAATTCAACTCACTGCTTTGACTCCTTTGAAATATATGATAGTTCAGGCGCTTGCTTAGGAATCTTGTCGCTAGGCCTCATGCTTTTCCTAATCCTTATCAGCCTTTTTTTTGGCCCTGGAATGCTTCCTTTTATTATTAATATAGTATTTTTTGGATCCCCATACTTAATGAATCCTCCTTTAATGCTGGCATCTTTTGGCTGGGTTATTTTTAATAGCCACTTATTATAATCGCATCTTGTTTGAAAACCCATTTGCCCATGCTGAGGAACCCTGTGGTTTACTTTGCAGGGAGTTACTGCACCTAAGCTCATTGCTTTTCTTTTAACTTTTTCAGCCTTATGCCTTCCTAATTTTACTCCAAATCTTTTGACACTGCCTTGGAATCCCTTGCCAATAGTCACTGAGAAAATATCTAATTGCTCGCCTTCTGCAAAAACATCATTGACCTTAACTTGCTTTCCTAAAAAGCTTAATGCTTTATCATAAGCTCCTTTTGCCTCTCCTGAAACAATTATTTCCATTACTTCAGGCTTCTTTTTTCCGATTGATGTAGATTTTGGGTTAGTATGAACTATTAAGCTAACTCTTTTCACTTTGCCGCTTTCAACTAATTTGTCAGCATCTTCTTTAGTCATTGGCTTAGATTCTTTTTCTTTGCCTTTCTTGCTTTTAAGTGTTAATTTTCTTAGCAATTCTTTTTCGTATAATTCAGAATTCAGCTGGCCAATAGCTTTGTAGCCGTCATTTTCAGAGCATGAATAAAATCTTATAGAAAAAACATTGATTGGAGGGCACTCAATAATAGTGACTGGAACAATAATTTCCTGGCCTTTTGTAACGCTGGTTTTTACATTGTCAATTAAGCCAACATGAGTCATGCCAACTTTATAGCCTGAAAAGCTTGTTAGAATATTAGATGTTAAATTAGGTATTGTTTTTATGCTAGGAAAGATTCTTTTAGCTCTGCATCTTGGCCAAAACTGCATGCTTCCTCTTCTTGGCGTATCTATATCCCCAATTGTATGACCCATATTTATTTACCTACATTTATTTCTTTTTTAAACCTTTTTATTTAGCTAATGCTGTTATTGCCGTAATGGGGCTACTAATTGGAACAAGATTAAAATAATAATGAATTGTTTAAAAAGGTTGCTATATAAAAATTGATTTAATCATTATTCCATGAAATTGTCACATTGTCATAATAATTATAAGAATACCCAGTATCTCCGCAACTTGTGCAATATTTTCTTGCGCAGAATTCAAAAAGCATTAAACCTGTTGTTGAAACTGGAAAATGACCATATTTGTTCAAGAATAAATCACTAAGATTCAGTCTTATGTCATTCCAGCTGCCATCTGTAGGTATGATACTATTATCTAAAGGATATGCAGTGCTGTTTGTTTTTTCCGCCTGAATATCATAATAGCTGTCATTAAGAATTACCCATATTATTTCATCAGGCCCTGCAAATACTGAGTCATTGTTGGTATCATAATAAAACCACCAGTCAGTCTGAATACGAGAATTTCCTCCCCAAAAAAGTTGGTCTACAAACCATGCAAATTTTAAGTTAAGGGAAATATTTGAAGTGTCATAAATAGATAGATTAGTCATTAAACAACCATAAGTCCATCCATTATCAACAGGATTCGCTTCAGTGTAACCCATTTTAGTTCCAAAGTAAGGGTCAACTCCTCCATAACTGCCAGTAATCTTTGCTATGCCTTGGTCATCCATGCAAGTAGCTTTCCAATGAGAAGACAGGGGAGTTAAATAAGTATCAACATATTGTTCCCAATTAATTCCTTGAACAGTTTGCTCATCCAATTCTTCAAAAGATGTGAAATAAGTTGTGCAATCATTAGAGCAATTGAATGCTGATTCCCACACTTGGCAGATTCCGTCTCCGCAAGATAAAGAAGCATTCATTGTTAAGTTTCCATTAATGCAAAAATCAGTGTCATTCTTAAAAGTGTCAATTAATAAGTCATCTCCGCAGCAAGGACCATTGCTTTCTGAAACAGAACCAGTAAACCAAGTGTTATTGCTATTGTTCAGCAAGCAATATGTGCTGTTTGAATCACCTTCATAAGATTGAATGGGCAATTCACTTAAAGGATTTTCTGCGAATCCTGAATCAGCAGTGTTTTTTTTTGCAGGACTTATTTGCTGAACAGTTTTACCAGTATTATAAATAACTTTTATCTCCAAATCCTCACCTGCTAACTGAGCAGTGTAGTTAATCTCCCTTAACTCTCCAGGCATAAGAGGGGAGTCAAGAGTGTAATTAAATAGTTCTCCGTTGATAAAAACAACAATCTCAGTCACAGGGCTTGAGCCGTCATTTCTGACAATAGCTTTAGTGCCAGTAACACTAACCAGATTAAGCCTTGAATTGTCAGCCCCTGGATAATTGTCCAAATTGCCCTGAGACTCCAAGTCCAAAACATTTGAATTAATAAAAAAGAACGCTGACACGCTTGCAACAATAGTGATTAAGACTAATAAGATAACACTGACTATTGGAGTGATAGATTTCATTAATATAAAACTATTAATTACTAATTTAAAAAAATTGTTTAAAACTCAAATTGCGCTAAAGATTCCGCTGCTGCATTGGTGGGTGCCATTAGTGAAATTATCTAATGAAGCGTCATCACCGCAGCATGCAGGGGCAAAGTTATTGTTTGAGCTCTCCCATGAAAGCTCTAATGCATCAAGGTAAACATTATCCCTTGGGTCGCCTTGGGTTATAAAAACTCCGAAGTTTTCAATTTCAAAGCCTGCAGGCAATTTGTAATAGCTTATTGGCACTCCTATAAAATTATTTAATAATTCTCCATCTCTTGACAGGTTGCAGTAATCATTATCCAAATCCAAAGACAATGAATAATAATACCATTTATCAGGCAAGATATCAAGCGCGCCGTTAAGAACAGTACTGTTATAGATTATAACTCCATTTTGCCCGTTGTTCGCATCATGCCAAATGATAAGAAGCTCTGAAAAGTCAAAGTTTGCTAAAAATATTCCTGCCCCTGAATCCTGATTGAATGAGTTCCTGTGAAGTTCAGAGTTCCTAATCCACCAAGAGACTGTATGAATGCCTGAAGAAATCTTAGATGTTGACTTGTTCCACATCTCAGAGCCTGTTGTTTCAGATTGCCATGAAATATTGACTATTTTGTAATGATTGCCTAATTCATTGCTTACATTCAAGAAATTATTCTCTAAATTATCCTGCATCAAAGAAAAGCCAGCAGGCACGCTTCCAGCTTCATCATCAGTGAAAGAATAAGTTGCAGGATACGAGATATTAGTCATCCACACATAATTATAATGCTCGCATAAAGTTTTGTTAAAATCAATTAAATCATTTACCAAATCACCATTGACACAAAAATAGTTAGTGATATTTATTGTTGAGTTGTAAAAATTATCGCTTGCCCAGTCATCTCCGCAGCAAGCTCCATTGCTTCCTGTTATGCTTCCACTAAACCAGGTATTATTGATATTATTTAGTAAGCAATATTCGCTGCTTGCATCATCTATTTCATTCAATGGCAGCGGAGTCTCTGTGAATCCTGAAGAAGGAGTATTTTTGCTTGCAGGGCTTGTTGCTTGAGCAATTTTTTTATTGTTGTAGATTAGCTTTATCTGCAAATCCTCCCCTGCTTGCCTTGATAAAAAATCAATCTCCCTTAATTCCCCTGGCAGGATTGGCTCATCCAATGTGTAATTGAACAATTCATCATTGACAAAGATTACAACATCAGTCACAGGGCTTGAGCCGTCATTTCTGACAATAGCTTTGGTGCCAGTAACACTAACCAGATTAAGCCTTGAATTGTCAGCCCCTGGATAATTGTCCAAATTGCTTCTTGATTCCAAGTCCAAAATGTTTGAGTTAATGAAAAAGAACGCTGAAGCGCTTGTAACAATAGTGATTAAAATCAATAAAATAACACTGACTATTGGAGTGATAGATTTCATTAATCACTTTATTAGTCGCTTGTTTAAATAAATTAGTGAAAAAGGATTTAATTTTTAAAATCCCGGCAAATCATTAATTAATATGGAAAAGAGCAAAAAAAGCGATGCTGAAATAAATGAGATTTTAAATGAATTAAGGGACCTTGAATTATATGACAATGAGGAGTATAAAAAGAAGCTTAGAAAGCTTAAGAAAAGCGATTATGATGCTTACTTTAAAATAATGATAATGCTTAACCTTAACAGTGATATTCCTTACAAAAGCTCGGAGCCAAGTCAAAATAATTTGAACATTCAAAAGAAAGCAATGCCAACTATCCAAAAACCTGCTCCTAAAACCCAAAACGTTGCTGTTCCTGAAATTAAGCCAAAAGCAGCCATTAGCCCAAAAAACCAAAAACCTCCTGTTTTAATTCCTTTAAAAAAAATCACTTCTAAGCCAGTTATTTCAAAGCCTGTAAAAAAAAGCGGCCAAAAAAAATCTAATCCTGCTGCTTTTGCAATTCTTTCAATGGCAGTCATTGGCATATTATTGCTATCAGCTATTGGATTCTTTTGGCTGTCAAATCCTCCAACAGGGGACACTTCAAGGAATTCATTAAGATTAGGCTATCAAATCTTCAACAATTTAAATGACACTTACCTTAATTACACATTCTTATATAACTCTAGCAGCTTAGAATTTTTAGGGAAACAATATTATTACCTTGATAATTCAAAAATCACTGCAATAATGCAGTCTCCTCAAAGGGACATAATAAGCAGGGAGCAGAATAATTATTTATATTATGATGTAAGTGGCAATTACTCAAAGACAAGTACTGATTCATTAAGAATGAATAATGCATTAATAATCAGCTTATATGATGAGGTTTACAATTTAGTTAACAATTATTACACTAATGAATCAGGAAGGGAAGAGGTTTGGAATTTGACAAATATTGCTTGCGCCCCTTTATTCTTTGAAATAGATATTAATCATGAAGAGTTCAGTGATTTGTTGCAGTTAAGGTATGAGATGTGCTTGGATAATAACGGCATACCTATAGCTATTGCGAAGGAGAGCATTTACCAGGATTCTTATGAAATAATAATTGCTTATTTGGAATCAATGAATCCTGAAATAGGAGAGTTAGTTTTCTTAAATAAATCAATGGCTTATTGGGAAGAATTGGTTATTGATGATATTTAGCCGTTAAGCACAGCAAAAGGGTTTAGCTTTGCCAAGCTTTTTGCAAATCCTAATTTTTCAGTTACATTGATGACATCAGTAACGTTTTTGTAAACCTCTGGAGCTTCCTCTAAAACAATGTTTTTGCTTGAGGATTTCACAATTATCCCTTGATTTCCTAAAGATTTTAATATCTCTTTTTTGTTAAGGGTTTTGATTGCGCTTGACCTGCTCATTACTCTCCCGCTTCCATGGGCGCTGCTGTTAATTGATATAGCTGCATTTTGCCCTATCATTAAATAACTGCTGGTTCCCATGCTTCCTGGAATTATAATCTTGCCGTCTTTTATGCACTTAGTTGCGCCTTTCCTATGAACATAACAGCTAATACCATTCACTTTCTCGATTTTTGCAACATTATGGGTGACATCATAGAATAGTTCTAAGCCCAAAGATTCAGGCTTTGAATCAAAAAAATTGCACATGATTTCCTTAATGCTGTTTGTCATTAATTGCCTGTTTGCATAAGCATAATTAGCGCAAGCGCACATGGAGCTATAATATTTTTGGGCAAGCTCTGAGCCGCTAGGCGCGTAGCACAGTTCAGGATCTGGTAATTTTTTCACTAACTCAGGGTAAGTTCTCATTATTTCATTGATGTAATCACTTGCAACCTGATGACCTAACCCTCTGCTACCTGAATGAATCATAATAACTACCTGGCCTAGAAACAATCCATTCTTTTTGGCTAATTTTTCATCCATTAATTCATCAACCCTTAATAAATCAACAAAATGATTCCCGCTGCCTAAGCTTCCAACAGTATTTTTTCCCCTTGCAAGTGCTCGTTGGCTTATGAATGCATGGCTTGCCTGCTTCATCACTCCATTGTCTTCGCAATTTAGCAAATCATTTTTTGTTGCCAAACCCTTTTCTTTTAAATAATTATTTCCTTTGTTTAAAATTTCAAAGAATTCATCATTGCTGAACTTTTTAAGGCCTTTATTTCCTAAACCACTGGGAACAGCATCAGATAAACTGTTCAATAGTTCCTTAATTTTAGGCAAGACTTCTTTTGCTGTTAAGTTAGTTTTTAGCACTCTTACTCCGCAATTGATATCAAAGCCAACTCCTCCAGGGCTGATTCCTCCAGTTTCTGCGCTAAGCGCTGCAACACCTCCTATGCAAAAACCATATCCTTGATGGGCATCTGGCAAGGCGCATGCGTTGCCGACTATTCCTGGAAGGCATGCCATGTTTTTTAGCTGCTCTAAAGTCCTGTCTTTTTTTATTAATTCCAGCAATTTTTTGTCTGCAAATATTAAAGCATCAGTAAGCATGCTTCCTTCTTTTTTTATCATGAATTCATAATCAGAATTTTTAACAATATTCATAAATAATTGCTAATTGTTTGCTCTTTAAAATCTTTACAATCATACATCAGCAATGAATTTGATTGCAAAATTGCCATTCTCTTTTTTTATCTGCATGTCAAAGTAAGTTATTGCTTTAATGTTAGATTTAGGGATATGCTTTTTAGGCTCAAAAGGTTCTCCGTAAAAAATTGCTGACAAGGAATTAGTTTTTTCGTCCAATTCATCAATAATTACTCTTTTGAATATCAAATTCTCAGAATCATGCAAGAACAATAGTTCTTCCAAGAATTCATAAAGCAGCATTTTCAAGTTTTCGGAGCTTTTTTTGACCAGCTTAATTTCCTGCTCATCTATTTTTTTAGTTTCAGAAATGGCGTTGCATATAGCGTTCGCGCTGTTCTCAAAGGCTTCTTTCAATGTTTTGCCATAAGCCTTTATTGCCAAATCAGCTGTTGCTTCATGCTCCAAGTACTCATATTTCATAACTGTTAAATAATAATGCCTGCTTTTTATTTCTTTATGAATTATTATGATTCAATCGCTAAAGGCTATAACTCGCTTTACATGTCTGAGCAGATTAAAAAGTTCGAAAACATCAAAGATTTGATTCCTAAAAAAGGCTTAATCCTTGAGTTAGGGTGCGGCACAGGATTCATTACAGAGAAAATAAAAAATATTATAGGAGTTGATTATTCTATTGGAATGCTCAAAGTATGCCCAAAAAATTTAAGGGTTGTGTGCGCTGATAGCTCTAAGCTGCCTTTTAAATGCAAAGTTTTTGATTTAGTCTTCTCGCTTACAGTTCTGCAGGATGTTAATGACTTAAAATCAGCAATCTCTGAGATTAAAAGGGTACTGAAGCCTGACGGAAAAATATTATTATCAGTCCTTAATAAGAATAGGATAAATGAAGCAAGAAAATTATTAAAAAAAGAGTTCAAAAAAATAAAGGAAAAAGAAAACTACAATGATGTAGTTTTTTTCACACAATAATTATTTCAACTTCTGAAACATTGAGCGCTTTCTTAAGGCTTTCAAGCATCTTTGAGCTTACTGAAGTCATTTCATCAGGCTTGATTGATTTTCTTGTTTTTAAAAGCTCTTCAGTGTTGCTTATTGTCGGCTTTTCAAAGCTTCCGTCATCTTTGAGCTTAGCCTTATAAACAGTCATTTTTTTCAAGTCACTGATTATAAAAATCTCATTTTTAAAAATCCAAAGCTCTCCGTTGGCATTATTAGCCCTGAAATGAACCCTTGACCTTTCAGTTGATTTTATTTCAAGCATTTCTTCTATGCCAGTAATCCTGTTCGTGAATTCAAGCGCTTCTCTTTCAATGCTTGAAGCTTCCTCTGTTGTCAATAAATCCCTTTTGAAGTCATTAAAAACATTTTTGAGCTTTTTAACATAGAAATTGTAGTCTTTTTGGGTTACTAATCCTGAATCAAACAGTTTGGTTCTGAATAGGTCAATCACGTCTTTTTCTGCTGCCTTGACATTCATTGCTTTCAGAACATTCATTATTGCTTTAGTGCATTTCTTTTCTGATTCCTCAAGGGAGTTCTTTATCAAATCATGCCTGATGTCATTGAAGAGCTTGTCCATTCTGTCCTGGAATTCTTTTGCGTGATTCATTTGCTCTAAGAATTTTTCAGGGGAGATTTCCTTAATTTTTCCATATTCAACCCCTTTCCTTAATTCAAGTATTTCATTCAAGTAACCAACATATTTTGGCTCGATTAATTTGTATTCATCAACAAAGTATTTCTTGAAAACTTTCGGAGTGTCTCCATGATGAGTTGGGGGTATTCCGACAAGCATTGTTGCTGCCTGCGCAGGATTAAGCATTGATAAAAACAGCCTTTCAATGACTATCTCTTTAAGGCTGTTGTTAACATCCTCAATCAGCAATCTTCCTGTTTTATAGAATTGGTCAACTGCTTCAGGGCTTGGCTTCATCTTCCCTGTTTTTAAAAGAGTTCTCCAAGGCATGAACATTCCTGTGTCATATAATGGGACCCCATCCCTTACCATGCTGAATATCACTGGCTGAGTATCCCTTAATGCTTGCCAGAAATCAGTCAATAAATAGACCTGGATGTTGAATTCAAACCCTGTCTGAGCTGCCATTTGAAGAATCATGCCCCTTAATCTTGCTAGGACTTCATGCCTGGACATTTTTTTTACATCAGTATCATCAATTACGAATGATATGTCCACGTCGCTGTGCTCATGCATTGTTCCTCTTGAAACGCTTCCAACAAGAATTATTGACAAAATATATCTTTTTAGCTTCTCTAGTGCCATTGATTTCAGAACTTGGGCAGCAGTTAATCCTTTAATGAATCCTTTGTCATATAAGGTTTTGCTGCTTTGAGGATTGGTTATTGCGCTCATTAATTCATATTTTTGGTCATAGCAGCTTTGCCATAATCCGCTTAATGGCAAAATTTTTGCTTTTGTGCCTTTATAATTCTCCATTATTTTTGAGACTTTTTCATCTGCCAAGTCATTGATTACTGCAATTATTTGCTCTTCAGTTTTTGGAAGGCTTATCTCTTTGCTTTTTTCTTCGCCTTCTTCAGCATCTTTTACAAACTCAACTTTAGAGACTGAAATAAGATTTTCATTAAAAATTGATTTTAATTCAGAAACCAAAGGGTCTTCTTTGCTGTCTTTTTTTGAAACTTGTTTTTTAGCCATTTTAAAAATATCACCTATTAATAATTAGGCAAAGAACTATTAAAAAAGGTTTCTAATTAATTACTGCTTGTTTTTAATTGACTGCTCGCATAACGCGCAAATCAGGGTTTGCTTATCCCCACAATTCAAGCAAAATTTTAATCCGCATTTCTTGCACTTAAAAACAGTCTTGGTCCTGCTGTTACTGCATATTCCGCACTGCATTACTGCTTCACCATTGATAAGATTAGATTTTTTTTCTCAATTTCAAATTTTTCCATTACTTTTGCCCTTAACTTGTAGCATTTTGGGCATAATTTGGTGTACATATTCTGCTTGTCTTTAGGATTAAAACCCTTATTGCATGCTTTGCACCTTATATTGTAATTATATACCTTCATTTTTACCTCTTAGACACAAAATTATTTTCCCTAATCCCTTGAAAGAATTTTTTAAAAAATTATTAATAATCCTTTACCTGAAATAATTTCTTATGCTAAATAATACTTTAAACCTTAAGCATTTATAAATTAGTATTGAAAAAATATTTAAATAATATAAAAAAACCATTAAAAATAAGATAATGCAATTCCAAGGGCAATATTTATAATTAAAAATTCTTAAATAATAGTTCATGGATTATAACAAAGTGGATGTTCTTTTGATTAAAGCTGGAAACACAAAGTATGAAAGGCCGATTCTTGGTCTTGAATTCTTGAAAGAATACATGCTTAAAAATGGAGTAAGCTGCAGCATTGACAATTTTAGAGATGATCCTAAAATGATGATTTATCCAAAAGTCGTAGGGCTCAGTGGCTTCCCAGAGGATATTTATGACATAAAAGAATACTCAAAAGTAATCAAGAATGCAAATCCTGGAATTTATGTGATAGTTGGAGGGCAGGTAAGCATTTTTCATGAAGAATTGCTAAAAAATGAGTACATAGATGCAATATGCTGGGGAGAAGGAGAGGAAACATTACTGGAGTATGTTTTAGCAATAAAAAACAACGAATCCACTTCAAAAATTAAAGGAATTTACCAGAGAAACAGCAATTTTTCAAAAAGAAACCCTATTGATATTAACAATGCTGTCACACCCTTATTTTATGGAGAGAATCTTAATAGCATTGTGCAGCTGTCAACAATGAGAGGATGCAATGGAAACTGCTCATTCTGCGAGGCAAAATATTTCAACCAAGGATTAAGAGGTATGAATGCAAATACAGTAATCAACTGGATAGACAAATTAATAAAATATCACAAAAATTTAAGCAGGATTCAGTTCATGGATGATAACTTCATGTCAGACCCGATAAGGGCTGAAAAAATCCTTGAATACTTAAGTGAGAATAATCTAAAAGCATTATTTCTTTCAAGAGCGGATAGTGTTGTAGAGAATGAATCAATATTTAAGGATTATTGCAAAAGCATTGAGGAAGTCAGCATAGGCATTGAATCATTTTCGCAATCTCAACTTAACAGATGGAACAAAAAAACCACTGTAAAAGATAATAATAAATCATTAAGCATTTTAAAAAACTCAGAAATCTGCACTAATAGCTTCATAATATTAAGCGACGCAAAAACAACCCTAAGAGAGCTTGAAGAGCAAATCAGAGGAATAAAAAACGCTCCTCCAACTCGTTATAAAAACCATGATTTTCCTTTTGGACTAAAAAATTATAGCTTATTCACTGTGTTAAGAACAAAGCTTGATGGAGAAAAAACTAGGTATTATGAAATCATGAACCTTGAACACTTATTCAAACCCCATAAATTCTTGGAAGAAACTGAATGGATGATGATGAGAGCATTTAATGCTTCAGTCATGAATGACAACGATCGAATAATCCATGAAAACAATATAATGGCTAATTCAAGAATGGATATTTACTTAAATGGAGTAAAATATTTGATGGAAGGAAAAGAAGGATTATTCAACATTGAAAAAAATCTTTTCAAAAGAGATTTTTACAGAAGAGCCCAAATAACTCCAATCAGAGAACCGCTATGAGCACGCGGTACGTAAAAGGTCAACCGCTATTAATTTTAGCATGTTTTTTTATTTACAAAGATCAAATAAATCAGCGATTTTATATAAATATTTCCTGAATTTTCTATTAATATCATTTAATCTCTATATTTTGGCTGAATTCTTTATCAAAGATAATGTGAAGATTTCCTAGCTCATCAGCGTATTCAAGTGTTCCGACAAGTTGAACATCATTATTAACATAAACTACACTGAATGTTTCATTGTTCGGGCATTCGTCACATACAAATGAGTTTGGAAAATCAGGCCTTTCAGCGCAGTTTTTTCTCGAACCTCCTGAACATAAGTAATAAAAGCCTGATAATTCAACATTTTCAGAGCAGTTTAAATCAAAGTTTAATGTTTCACTAGATTTCGCTTGGATTGAATGATTTAATTCATCAAAATTAACATTGCAATTCCCAATCAAATTAATTAATCTTAAATTTTTAATTCTATAACTAATATTAACATCCTGATTATTAACTAAAGTTGAATTAATGCTGGATGCTCCCCTATAAATAATTTGGGGCATTATTCTTGAAGCGCTTCCTGATCCGCCATCACTAATTAACAAGTTTCTATTGTCAATCATCAGGTCTCGCTCATGACCAAAGGCACCCTCTTTTGCATATTTGCTGAAATTTTGAGAAAAGCTTAATAAAGACCAAGGCTCGCTATTTTCCTCTCTGATAAAATAAAAAGCGTAAGAATTTCCTTTAGTTATATTAATATTCATATAACATGAAACTCCAAAATTCCAAAAATCACCATATCCTTTTTTTATATTGTCCATATAAGTTTCAGATAAATAAGCATTGATGCAACCTAGCTCCTGCTTAGCCTCTTCAAAAACACTTGATTTGCATGAATCAAGCTTATCAGCACTGACTCCTTTTTCCTTTAAGTATGAATCCAAACTAATATAATCATTTCTTAGCATTCCCACAAAGCCTGAAGAACCATAATCTTCAGTATAAAGCCCTAAGCAAATAATTAACTCATCTAACTTGCTAAACGTTTTCATGTATATTAAATTAATATCAAGCAAGGAATCATTCAATTCGTAATCAACAAATCCGGGCTGAATTTTAAAAAAAGTAAAATTACCATTTTGAGAATAATCAATTAATTCACCATAAATGTTCAAATCTTCAGTATAAGCCATTCTTCCAGTTTGCTGCTGCGAGCATCCGGAAATAAAAATAATTAAAAATAAAAGCATTAAATAAGTTTTTTTCATGTTTTTTAATAATAATTCAATAAGTTATAAAACTATGTTTACTCAGCTTATTTTTGTGATACTATTCATATTTTTTGACTCCGAAAAATATTTTCTTTAAACACTAATTTAGTATTAACAACTAAGAATAGAATTTTTCGCTATGAACAGGCTTGCCTATACTAAGTATATACGCCAATCAATCAAAAGTCAACAATTATCCTTCAGTGTTTTCCCGATAAATGATTTGCAGGTTAAAATTAAGCATTGATTAATTAAAAACGTTGTTAGAATTTTCTATTAATAAAAAAATAATAAAAAGATTAGTTTTATTCTTTCTTTTTGTTTTTTTCTTGTTCTTCTTTTAGTTTCTTTTCTTTCTTTGCTTCTTCAATTATTTCCAGTATCTTTAATTCAACTGGTGTAAAAAATTTTTCAAGTTCTTTATCCATGATAATTAATAATAATAAAGTAATATAAAAACAATTAGCCTTACTCTAAGTCTACCCAGTAAGGCAGCTTTATTTTGGCTTGGCCTGTAGCTGTGTAAGAATCCAGTTTTTTTCTTGAATTGGATAACTCATCATCTATTCTAGTCTTTTCTAGGAATCCTTTCTCTGTTAATAAGTTTAAGTTAGTATATACCCATGTTCTTCCTGCAAAGGTTACTTCTGAAATGATTTCATCCACTGTTGCATGCTTCAAATCCCACACTACTTGAATGAGCTTCTGCTGATCCTTAGTGATTGGCAATAAGCATGGATTCTTGAATAAGTAAGTGAACCATTCAATAGCCCTATCATAATCTTCAGGCTCTGCTTTAATGGTGCTTCCATCTAGCCAGAATCTCTGATGCTGAAATAACACTGCACTATACTTGATTAAGTCAATGAATCTATTATAATTAGTTCTGACTATAACATTAGCATTCATTTCCTTGAAGTATTTTCCAAACTTGTTGGCGAAATCTATGACCACACTAACAGGTCTTAAACTATCAAGAGCTTTCATCACAGACTCATCGTAGTTAAGCAGGCCTTCATTCATTGCAGCTTTTGAGTGAAAGTCAATGATTAAATCATCCTGTTCTTTAGACTCATCTAAATTCAATACTGCGAACCTTCTAAGCAACTCCTCTTCTAGTATGGCTTTGGCTGCAGTAACTATAATACTTGGCTTGCCGTTAATCTTTAATTCAATAGCTTTCTGATCCTTAACAATAGTAGAGTAGTTTTCTCCTGAGCAAATAACTTTGAAAACATCACTGTTAATCACATCACTGCTCATATCTTCTCCATAAAATATCTTATTATTCCATGTCCAGTTAGGCTCAATAATGCTGTTATGCCAATAAGTGAACGCAGTCTTAGTAATTCTGGTTCTTTTAATCCATTTAGATTCCTTTCCAGGAATGATATTTAACACTTGAGTAGTAATGTAGTCCTTTCCTGAACCACTCTTGCTGTTAACTATTAAGTTATTGCTTGTTTTTTGGGCATTCATACATAAGCACCCTCCAAGGCACATAGCAAAGATTATTTCCCTAGCCATTACTTCTCCAACTATTCTCTTATTCCATTCATTATGCAAAACATCCAAGAAATTCTTATCCTTTAGTAAAGCTGGAGCATCATCTAACATGAAATACTAATAGAAACAAAGAAATATATAAATAAAAGATTATTATTTTAGAAAATAGTTTTTATTTATGATTTTCATTTAAAAATAAAATAATTGAAATAATTACTGAAAATAAAATAATTACAAAATAAAATATTACAAGAATAAAAATATTTTCATAATAATTGAATGAATCAATATAAATTAAAAATGAATTTAAATAAAATAAAATAAAACCAATTATTATTGGCCAATACCATTTTATGGTTTTTTTGTTTTGTATTTCTGGTTTAATTTCAACAACTTCTTTTTCATCTTCTTTAATATCTTCATTTTTTACTTTTTTTAATTTATTATATGCTTCTGAAGTTTTTTTAAGTCCTTCTAGTTTTTTCTTATAATACTCTGAATTTTTATCAACTTTACAGTTATGACTTTGAGTATTTCTATGTTTATAACAAAAATATTTGTTACAATGTTCGCAATAAAATACATTAGAAACTCTATCTTTACAAAAATCACAGATTTCATTTTTTATTTGCGCATTATCTTCATCATAAATAGATTTATATTTTTTTGAGTTATTAAGTGATTCACTAGCAGTTTTTTGTCCATAACCTAGGTTAATCCATTGATCAACATATACCTGTTCTTTTTTTTGAGAATTGAAATTGTTTTTATTTATAGGAGTTTTTAGTGCCTTATCTAATGCTTGACCACATTCTTCTTTTTTTATCCTTTGATTTTCCTTAATATCTATTTTTGGTTTTCTTTCAATATTTTTAACAATTATTTTTTGATCATGAACATCTTCATGATAATATCCTCTAAAATTAGGGCATGGATGACCTTCTTGTCTATAATCATATAATTTATCCTCATTTTCTAATGATGCAGATCTAAAATTAGGCATGGAAGGAGACTTTGGTATTTTATGTTTATGACAGTAATATTTTTTACAAAAAGAACAATAATATAATTCATCACCTTTGTAATGACACAGATGAAAAGCACATTCATCTTTATCTGCTTCTTTTTCTTTTAAATCACTTATATCAGGACTTTTTTGATTATATTTTTTAACAAAAGATGCTTGACGACTTATAGCATTTTCATTATGAAAACTTGAACTATGATTAAATTCAAGAATATGACTTACTTCGTGAGCTGCGTTATTTTCTAAAACATCAGAATTCATTTTATTTAATTGTCTTTCTGAAACACAAATAGTATTATTATCTTTATGATAATGTGCTAATTGATTTTCTGTTTCTTCAGAACAACCATCAAAATTAATAGTGGGTAATGACAAATTTCTAGCTTTACAAACAGATTCAACAACACTTTTGAATTTACTTTTCTTAAATTCAAGGATTTTATCCTTAATTACCATAATAAAATAAATATTTAATTCTATTTAAAAGCATTTCTTACACTTTATTTTTCCGTATTTGCGGATTTCTTAGCAATAAGGCTTGATTGTTTATTTTATGCAAAAATAAGAAATTCGCGGCTCGCGAATTTGTTAAAAACGAACAAAATTAAACAGCAAGCCTTCAATTTAGCAAATCCGTAAATCCGCATTTTAGAACAGTAAGAACTTAGCTTGTTTTGTTTAAATATTTCTTTAGGAACAATACTTTTTATGTATATAAAAAAGAAAATAGTCACACTAAAAAACGGAAAACTCGGAGTTTACTATTATGTAGCTATGAGTATAAGGGTAAATGGCAAAGTCAGGCCTGAAATCATCAGATACATTGGCAAGAGAGTTCCAATTGATATAATAGAATATGTTAAGAAGAAGAATGAAGAGTTCAAGATAAAACGCAAGCTGAAATACTAAAAAGAGTATTTATATATTACTTTAACACACCATATTATTATGATGTCAACTATATTTTATTATAGCAGTATAGTAGTAAAAGCATAGACAACGTCAGATTAATCTTTTAAAACTATTGAATAAGAGTTTTTGAATAATTTTTTTGTTAAAATGTAATTAGGTTAAAAAAAAAGCATTAAATGGAGGTGTTAATTTATGCTTTGTCCTAACTGCGACATAGTAATGATGAAAGGGAGATACGAGTACTACTGCTATCACTGCGGCTATGTAATAGATAACTACATCTATTATGGAGGGAACGTGAAGGCAACTAAGGAAAGCTTGTACAATGCTTGGAGATGCAACTTCAGGCAAACATTGACTGAAGCAAAAATAATAAACGGCAGAGCCATAATAATAAGTATGGCTTGCCCTGTGAGGTGCGGGTAAATATGACAAACTACAATGAGAGAAGATTCGGAATAAACGAACCAGAAATAGACATAATGTGCGATAAATTGGAGCTAAAAGAGCACCAAATAAGCGAAATCAAAAGGCTATACTTCAAAGCCTTACAAAGCAACCTGACACAAGGCAGAGAACTAGGCCTATCAATAGGAGCCCTAGCATATTATGTAGTCAAGAACTACGGAGGAGAACTAAAAATGACAGCAATAGCTACAAAGTTAAACCTAAACGAGAAACTGCTCTTCAAAGCCTTAAGGCACCTAAAAAGAGAAATGATGCTCAAATACTAATTTTATTCTTTTATTGTAAAAACACAATAAGGAAATGGTTCACGAAAACAATATGAATCAATTTTTACATTTAAATTTATTGTTTTAACAATCCCAATAGTTCCATCATTACTAACAGGAGTTATTTTAACAGGGAATGAACAATAAACATAATTAACATTTTCTCCCTGACTTGAACCAGCATGACAAAAATCCTTAGGATTATGATAATTCATATTTTCATCATACCCTAAAGGAGTATAAACATATTCCCACTCACTATTTAATGGAAACAAATCGCTAAATGCATAATATGCATCTCCTTCAAAGAGTTGAGTTCTATAATCATAGGCACCTTCTACACTCATACTCATAAAAATATCCTCTAATTCATAAGTAGATAAAGGATTAGAACTAGCAGTAATTAAACCTGTAACCTCTGAATTTGAATCAGAAATAACATCTGAATTTAAATTAGAAATTAAAAAATAAATTATACCAATTATTAATACCCCATGATACCATTTCATATTATTTATTTTAATAATTTCTTATTAAAAAGCTTATCTTTAAGGACTTTTTAGAATATTATTTTCCTCTTGCGGTTAAGTTTCCTTTAGAATAGGACTCCATTAAACTTGAAGAATGTGATTTTAAATTACCTTTACAATTATGATTTTCGGGTAATCTATGGGAGGAACAATAATAGTTATCACAATAATGGCACAGAAATCTGTCAAAAGTATTTTCATATCTTTTATGACATTTTAAACAAAATATTTTATCATCTAATGATTTTTTTTCAGTCTTTATAAAATGAGAACTTTTTAAATATGATTTATTCCGTTTTTTTATTTCACTATTTATTGATTCTTCTTGTTTTCTTTGTCTTTCCAATTTTTCTTCTTCCATTCTTTCTTCTTGTTTTCTTTGTCTTTCCAATTTTTCTTCTTCCATTCTTTCTTCTTGTTTTCTTTGTCTTTCCAATTTTTCTTCTTCCATTCTTTCTTTTTCTGTTATTTGTGTTTCCAATTTTTCTTCTTCTTTTTTATCAGCTTGATTTTTTATAAGCATAAGTGGAATTAATATTAATCCTAATATTGGTAAAAGTAATATTGATAAAATTATAATAGATTCAAAATATTTAATAGAATTCATATAAAAGAAAAAAAATCCAATTATTAATACCCAATACCACCATTTCATATTATTTATTTTAATAATTTCTTATTAAAAAGCTTATCTTTGGGGTTTTTATAAAAAATAGGAATAACATATCCTTCAGAATCATCATCACTTTGTTGTTTCCAAAATCTTACTTTTTTCCCATTAACATATTCTGGTAATCTTATATTATTAGGCCAAGGATTAGTTGGATATGAAAAATGTTTAGTTTCTCTTTTTTCTTTCCATTTACCTACTTTTTCAGATAATAAAAGAATTTTTGGAGTTTTATTTTTATTATTTTTTAATTTTCTCCAAATTTTCATTCCAGAACTTAATCTTCCTCCATGGCCATGATTATCAATCCATTGACTTGAAGATTTCTTACCTTTATATTTCCAAGTGTTTCCATTAACATAAACAATAACTGAAGGAATATCATGTTCATTTTTTACTCCCCTAATAGTCCTGCCTAATGAAATAAATCCCTTATTTTTTTTATTCCAAAGCTTCTGTTTTTTTTTAGCTTTATTTTCTAATATTTTTATAATAGTTGGATGAATGTTTTTTATTGAATAGATATCAAAAGTATTTCCAACATATTTCCATCCAAGAAAAAAATTTGAAGTTATTTCATAAATAAAATCAAGAAATGCATAAATTTTTTGGAATACAATAATAACTGCCCAAAAAATATGTCTAATCATTACTATTTTATATTTTTATTTAAATATAACTTTAACTGTTTTTATTTTATGATTTGGTTTACTCATTTAAACCTTGCAATAATGATTTCTATGCTATTTGGCTTAAAGGCCAATGCTTGGCTTTTAGTTTTTTCTTTAATACCTGATATAGACAACCCAAATACCTTATTAGGTAAGTTTTTGCCTGGAATTAGTGATTATTTATACAAAACTTTTGGCCATAGGGGGCTTTTTCATAGTATTTATTGGTCTCTACTGCTTGGTTTATTATCATTTGTAGAGACCAATTGCTTGTTTATGTTAGTTGGATACACATCTCATATCATTTTAGACCTATTTACACCATCTGGAGTGCAGTTATTCTATCCAAACAAGTCAAGATTCGTGATTTTTAATGGTCCAGTAGAGACTGGTTCCGCTAAAGATGCCATAATTGGCTTTGTTTTCATGGTTTTGGCATGTGTGATAGTTGAGCTAGGTTTTAGTCTCAAATGGTGAGAATGAAGCGAATAGTGTATATTATTTTCTTTAAATTAAATTATTTTCTAAATAAAGGGGTAATCATCCAAGATACTTTATCTGAAAATAAATCATACTTTCCTTTCTTATCATTAAATGAACTATACCAATTAATTAGTTTAATATCAAGGGATTTAAACACTTCTTCAAAATCTTTCTTGTCATAGTAATAATGATTTGCTTCTGATTTGTCAATAGTTATTTTTTTATTGTTTTCAATAACTTCAACATATTTTATTTTAGCTGATTTTTTATCTTTATTAAAATCATAGAATGCCAGTCTTGCAGCTTTGAAATCTTTGTCAGCATGTTTGAGTATTTCAAGACCTGAAGATTCCATCATTTTAGAATCCATAGTTTCAATAAAAGCTATGCCATTTGGGCTTAATGAATTCTTTATGGATAAAATGGCTTTTTTTAAATCGGATTTATTTTTGCATCCAAACATTATTGGAGCAAAAAAGCTCACTATTGCATCAAATTTTCCAAAATCAAAATCCCTAATATCTCCCACATAAAAATTTATTTTAACATTGTTTTGTTTTGCTTTTTCTTTAGCAAGTTCTACCTGCCCTTTGCTGTAATCAAAAGCTGAAACTAGGTATCCTTTTTTTGCCAATAAAACTGCATGAGTTCCTGTCCCACAACCTGCATCAAGAACAGTCTTAACTCCATATTTTTTAAATAATTTATCCATCCATTCTATTTGCTTAGTAAAATCCCTTGAAGAACCTACAAGTTTGTCATAATTAACCCTTTTCTTGTTAACCAAATCAACCATAATAAATTAAATATTTAATTTATTAAAAACATATTTGTTTTTATACATCTTTAAAACTAATACCTTTCATGTGGTCAAAGCTTGTGCAGTTGTGTTCTAAAACAAAGAATCATCAATTAATATTGGAAGAGTTGTTTGATAATTCTAAAGCTTTTAATGAAATCAAGAATGTTAATAAAAAGACTTTTTACAGAATCATTAATTCTTATATTATTAATGGAATAGTTGACAAGAAAGAAAACAAGTATTCATTAACTTCTAAAGGAAAACTTTTAGCTTTAACAGTTTTAGGAAAGTTTGAATCAATAAATACAGAATTAAAACAAGATTTAGTTTTTGACAATAAAGATTTATTCATTGAAAACAAGGAAGTTATTAATGAAATTCTTTACAATGCTGAAAGGAAGAAAAATGTCCTCTTATTAGGAGAGAGCGGATTTGGAAAAACAGCTTTGCTTAAAAGATTAAATGATAAATACTTGAAAGGCAGCGTTTATGCAGAGATTAAGCCCATAAAGACTTGCCTAGAAACAATATGCAAAGCCAAAGGAATAATAACCAGCAAATCAGCCAATAAGCAGGAATTAATGAATAAATTACGCCAAGACAACAATCATATAATTGTTTTGTTAGACTCTTTAGAATCAGCCACTGTTAATGACAAGAAAATTATCAAGGATTTAATGAGAAACAACTACCAATTCATAGGAGCAGGAATTAACAACAAAGCATACATTGAATTTGACCACACTATTAAGCTTAAATCATTAACCAACCAAGAAGCCAACCAATTAATAATGAAACTCTTAGAAGGCAAATGCGAAAACACAAATGAAGTAATAAGAATAGTCCAAAACAGCACCAACAACAGCCCAGAACAGATAAAAAAAGTGTGCGAACAAAATTTAGCTCTAAAAGAATTGAATGAAGAAAACAAGCTTGTAGAACATGTCAAGCCAAGCACTAAAAGAATAAACCTAATCAGCTCAAACAACATAGTTAATATTGCCTACTTAATGATAACAATGAGATACATGTTCTATGGCCAAAAACAATACGAAATAGGATACTGGCTATCAACAGTAGCATACCTGATATTCTTCTTATTTAGAAGAAGAAAGAAGTAATTATAAAAAACTAAGTTTTCTTGCATATAAAAAGTATCCTTAAACCCTGATTCAAATTAAATGTTTCAACAATTTTAAAGTATTTTAACAATGCTTTTTTAACCTTGGAAACTGGCCATATAATTTCATTGAATTTATCCTCATGAAGTTTATATGTTTTTTCTTTTCCGATTACTTGTTCAAAGATTTTCTCTTCAAAAACTAAAACATTCTTTTTAACATTTACTTTGTAATAAGAAAAGCCTGCAGGCACTTTTTCAAGAACTTCTTTGTTTTTATTTTCTTTTAACACTTTAGGGGTATATATATCAAAGATAAACAGCCCATTTTTAATCAAATGATTATGGACATTTTTAAATGTTGATTCCCATTTGCTAAAAGTTTCAAGAAAGTTTAACGAATCCTGAGCGGAAAATATTACATCAAATTTTTCATCAATTTTGAAATTGTGCATACTTGCAACCAAAAATTTCCCATTTGGCATTTTTTTTCTGCATATTTTAATGCATTCTTTCTCAATATCAAGACCATGAACAAGATAATCCTTTGAAAAATGAACTAATACTTCTCCTATGCCCACACCCAATTCTAATATCTTATTAGCATGCTTATTATATTTAACTACATATTTTTTAACATAATCTGCCCTTTTCTTAGCATCTTTTTTATCAACGCTCATTTCCCAATTAAGAGTAAAAAATTCTTGCTCATCCATTTTTAAAATATACATATAGATAATTTATAAATAAATCTATAAAACAATTATTATTAAAATAATAGTTAATCAATTATTTTTTTTAAAAAACCAATAAATAGGATAAAATCTTTTATAAAGCATTCTTTGGTAAGCCAGTTAATGACTTCTTTTTTGAGCAAGATTATAAATCAATTTAGCAGTATTTATTTCTCTATCAAAATATCCCTTTGGACCAATAAGTCTTACAGATAATGCAGAATCTAACGCATATTCAACTGCTTTGATATCTCCTTTTAGTGCCATTTCATAAGATTTAGTCAAATATTTACTTATTGTCTCACCTAAAATATCTGAATTTTCAATTCTATTTAAATTAAAATTGATTATGATTTTTGTTAAACAACTCATAAAAATTTAAAAATAAATTTATATTTAAAAATGTTATGATTACTATTTTTAAAAAATATAATCATAAATATATTTAAATAGGCAAGCTCGAAGAGCGAGCCCTAACAACAAGCGAAGCTAATTGTTTATTAATAGCTAGGTAGAACCTAGCATTCTTTGGTTAGCCATCCGATGGCTTCTTTTTTTAGCTCCCAAGCCATTGGCTTTAGAAGTTCTATTTCGGTTTTGCTAAAATAGCCCCATTCTGGATATGGACCTGTAACGAATCCGAAGTAGATTTCGTCATCTTTGTAGACTTTTCCGTTAATGACTGAGTCTTGCTTGTAGGCTAGCTCAGTAGCTAGCCAGTAGATGCCTGAGAAAGATTCCCAAGCTTTTATTATCAGCTTGTCGCCGACTTTGCTGTCTTTTATGAAGGTGCTCATTCTTGAGCACCTTCTTTAACAGCTTTCAGCTCTTCTCTCATTCTCCATAGCTGCCTTGAGACCTTCCAGTCTAAGCTTAGTAGCTTACTGATGTCTTCCAGCATGCCTATCTGGTTGATTTCTGGATTGGTTTCTTCTAAAACCTTTCTGGTTTTTTCGTCGATTAGCTTCTTTACCTTGAAGCTTAATCCAGTGGTTGCCCACACCCTACTTACTAACATTTTTGTATTCATTTTACAAACCTCCGATTTTTTCAATCAAAGACTTTCGTTGAAAAAATTCGGGGTTTGGGCAGTCAGTTCAAAGGAAAGAGAGAGGCTTTTCTTCTCGAGCGGTGCCAAACACAGTGTTATACTGTGGCAGCAAGTTTTTTAATGCTCTCTGAGCTTGAGCGAAGGAGCTTAAAATACTTGCAGGGAGAGAAGGAGTTTCATTCCTCGTTTTTGTTTATTTTGCTTGGGTAAATTGTGGTGCTTTGTGTTTTCTCGGCGAATTTCTTTAATTGTTTTAGCTCTTCTTTTGTCCATAGCTCGTCTTTCATTATTTTTTTTAGAGAAAATATGTCTAAATCTACGACTTCTTCGTATTTCTTTATTTTTTTTAATAATTTCATGAGCTCTTCTCTTTCTTCTGTGCCTTTGCCGGGGAATTTGTAAGATTCGTCCATTTTTACTTTAATCTTATTGTTGCTTCCAAAGACTACATCAACTCCCAAAGTCATTTATAAAGAAAACTGGATGGCGTATAGAATTAGTCTCGGACCGCTATGAACAGGATTTGAACCTGTGCTCCCTTGCGAGAATCGGTTTTCTAGACCGACGCGATAGACCACTCCGCCATCATAGCACTTAACAAGAATAATATTAATATTTTGTATTTATAAGAATTATGAAACAATCAAGTTTTTAAAAAAATGAACCTTAATTAAGCAGTATGGAAGAATCAGAGCAAATAAACTTTGTAGTGGATGATTATCAGGACTTATTCTCAGATTTTGACAGCAGGGATTATGACAAAAAATCCTTGTCAGATGATTTCTTGTCCGAGTGCAAAAAGGCAAGCCAGGACAAAGGATATGATGGTTTGGAGCTGCAAATATTAATCCCTAAAGCCATTAAGAATGAGAGAAAAGAAAGCATAATAAAGGAAAGGCTTTTGAATCACTTCAAAAAACACCAAGTATTAACTGGCTTAAAGAAAAAGTCAATCATAAAAAAAGGATTATTGTTCATAATTATTTCAGCAGCTTTGCTAATAAGCTCAACCTTGCTGCATTATTATTTAAAAAACCAATCAGGATTGGTTTTAAGCATGTTCTTTGTTGTATTTGAGCCAATGGGGGTGTTTTTTTTATGGCAAGGAATGGATATCTACATCTTTGGGCCTAATAAAATAAAGGAAGAATACGAATTTTACAAAAAAATGTCAAAAACTAAAATAGTGTTTGAAACATTAAACGACAACTCAATGATAAAAAAAGGTTCAAGATTATTGTAATCACTCAGTTAATCTTTTAAGCCAATTTATTAAAAAAAACTCCCTAAAAGTAAGCTCGTAGTCGTTACTGATTTGCGGAGAAAACCTTATTTTTTTATCACTAATTTCTTGCCCATTAGTGCTTACTAATTCACCAAAGTAAATTACATCATAATCAATAGTGTAATTCTGGGCCAAATCAAGCAAATAAGACTTGTTAAAAGCCTCATCTCCTTGGATAGAAGCATTGCCAAAATCAGCAGTGTAATAATAGTAATAATAAGGGAATTGGAATTCAGTGCTATACTTGAAAGTGTTGCCTCCTAAGAATCCTGAAGGATTAACATTTAAATACTCATTCTCGCCAGAATTGACAAACAAGTCCGACTCAAAAGGGTTGACATTTGAAAAATAATAAATTAAAGTGTTGTTCACCCTTTCAGAAATTGGATTCAGGTTAGGATTAGGAGTTATTGAAGAATTAACCAAATCAGAGATTGTGAAGTAAGAAGACTCAAATATTACTATTACATTCATTAAACCATTTCTTTTAAGCTCCTCAGTAGTGTTAAGCTTAACGCATCCTGAAAATAATATTAAAATCATAAGTAGTGGAATTATTGCTTTTTTCATTGTTTTAACTAAAACAATTAAAAACTTTTAAAACTTTAGGTTGGTAAGGATTATTCATGGATGAGTATTACAATGATGAGGATTTAAAGCAGTTTTATTACGGCAAAGCAAAGAAAAAGCCGGTTGTTTTAATGGGAGAATTCACCAAATTCTTATTAATCTCATGCGCTGTATGCTTTGTTGCCTCAAGCTTTTTTGGCAATGACTTGTTTGAGTTAGTCTTATTCAATAGCTTAAATGTCTTTAAGTATCCATGGATTTTAGTCACTAACTCTTTCTTTCATGCAAATTTTGAGCATTTATTTTTTAACTGCTGGGCAATATTCATGTTCGGCTCATTTTTAGAGCAAAGAAAAGGCACTAATTTCATGATTAAATTATTCTTTTCAAGCACTGTTATTTCAAACATCATTTTCGGAGTCTTTAATCCTGGAATTTACGGGCTAGGAATTAGCAGCTTTGTGTACGCAATAATTGGAAGTGTGGTAATCTTTGAGCCCAATACTAGAATCTTCATCTTCCCCTTCCCAGTTCCATTAAAAATAAGCGTTGTCGGGCCAATATTTTTGATTATTGAACTAGTCTTATCAGTATTAGGGGGAGATGGAATAGGCCACATTGCTCATGCTGCTGGCTTCATTGTTGGTTTCATTGTTTCAAAATATTATAAATCAAAGGAAATCCAATATTTCAGGTAATTTTCATGGCAAGGTTTTGGGAGCTTGATTTTTTCAGAGGAGCAGCAGTTATAATGATGATTATTTTTCATTTCCTTTTTTACCTTGATTATTTTGGGTTTATGAAGTTAAGTCTTTATTCGGGATTTATTGGAAAGTTTCAAATGACTATTCCCCTGATTTTTTTAACAGTAAGCGGTATTTCTTCAAGCATACAGGCAAGAGTTTTTGGCAAAAAATCAGTCTTAATAAGGGGCTTTAATATTTTTGGGCTGGCTTTATTAATAACTATTGCTACGTTTCTGTTATTCCCTCATGATTTCGTTTTTTTTGGAATACTTCACTGCATTGGAGCCTGCATTATATTATCTTATTTTATAAGCAATAAAAAGCTTGCCTTAATTTTTGGGATAGCAATATTGTTTATTAGTGAGTTCATAAATAATTATGCTGTCAATTTCAAATACTTATCAATACTCGGCTTTAACTATGCTAATTTAAGCACTTTTGATTATTATCCTCTTATTCCTTGGCTTGGAGTTTTTTTAATAGGCACATATTTAGGCAGTGAATTTTATAAAAATAGGAAAGCTAAAAAAATGAAAAACGGAATAATTAATAGTGTTTGCTTCATGGGCAAGCATTCATTAAAAATTTATTTTATTCATATTATTGTTCTTTTTTCTGCTTTTTGGGCTTTAAGAAATTTGTTAGCATAAAATATTATAATTCAAAATTTTCTATGCTTCCCTTTCTGACAAGAAGTACCTTGTTTTTTTCAATCTTGATAACAGTACTTGCAGGATTAAACTCTAATTTACCATAGTCAATAATCTTGTCAGCATGTTTCTTTATTGACTCTGGAATTTCGCCAATGCTGTAAGGTGTTTTTCCTCCTGCAATGTTAGCACTAGTGCTGACAATTGGCGCTTTTAACTCTTTAATTAATTTGTTTGGAATTCTGTGCGGGCTCAACCTCACTCCAATTTCTTCTTTGGCCAATAAATCAGGAATGCAGGATTTTTTTGGCTGAATTATTGTCAAAGCTCCGGGCCAATGCTTTTTAGCTAAAGCTTCTGCTTTTTTGCTGACTTTAGCAATTTGTTTCCACATCTTAATGGAATCTACTAAAAGTATTAATGGCTTAGATGAATCCCTTTTTTTTAATTCATAAATTTTCTTAATGCCTTCCTTGTCAAATGCGCTGCAGCCAAGTCCATAGCAAGTCTCAGTTGGATAGATTATTATCATAATAATAACTAATAGTAATTAATTTTTAAAATATTGTGAAGAATTCTTTATTCCCTTATTTCCATTTCAACATTTACGCCTTTAGGCATTGGTATTCTCATAATAAGCCTTAAAGCCATCTCGTTAACTGCCAAGTCAATAAACCTTTTAGACAGCCTCATTTCCCAAGTCTCATAAGATTCCCTTCCGCTGCCGCATGGGCTTCTTCTTACTGGAACCCTCATCTCTTTTCTTGGCAAAGGAATTGGGCCTTTCATCTTGACTTTCATCCTGTCAGCAATGTCTTTTATTTGACTGCAAATATCATTCAATTGGCTAATATTCGTGCTTGATAGTTTTATTCTTACACTGGACATAATAATGAAAATAAAATGGAATAGTTTAAAAAGATTTCCATAGTTTCTAAAAAAAATTAATAGTTTAAAAAAAATAAGAAAAATAAGAAAAGGCTTTAAGCCTTTTCTACTTTAATGCATACTCCTGCTCCAATAGTCATTCCCATATCCCTTATAGCAAATGTTGCCATTTGTGGAATAACTGTTTTTTCTTCAATAACCATTGGCTTGCTTGGTTCAAATACTACAATGGCAGCGTCTCCTCTTTTAATGAAGTCTGGCTTCTCTGCCTTAACACCGCCAGTTTTTGGGTCTAGCTGTGCAGTGATTTCAACAATCTTACAAGCAACTTGCGCTGTTCCGCAGTGAAGAACTGGAGTGTATCCTACAGTTATTACTGTTGGGTGCTGCAAAATCATTATTTGAGCCTTGAATCTTTTCGCAACTGTTGGAGGACTGTCTGGTGTTCCCATAACACTTCCTCTTTTGATTGATTTCTTGTCGATTCCTTTTACTGAGAATCCAATGTTGTCTCCTGGCTCTGCAGTTTCCACCATTTCATGATGCATTTCAATAGTTTTTACATCAGCAGTAAGATTTTCAGGCATGAAAATAACTTTAGAGTTATTCTTTAATATTCCTGATTCAACTTTTCCTACTGGAACTGTTCCAATTCCAGTGATTGTGTAAACATCTTGTATAGGCACTCTTAATGGCAAGCTTGTTGGCTTTTCAGGCAACTTGAATGAATCAATCTGCTCTAAAAGCGTTGGTCCGGTATACCATGAAGTTTTTGGGCTCTTAACTTTAACATTGCATGCTTCAGCATCTAATGCGCTTGTTGGTATGAAATTAATTTCATCAGCTTTGTATCCAACGCTTCCTAGCAATTTTTTCAAATCTTCCTTAACTGCATTATATTTTGCTTGGTCATAGTTTATAGTATCCATTTTGTTAAGCGCTACTGCCACTTGCTTTACTCCTTGAGTTTTAAGCAAGAATACGTGCTCTTGCGTTTGAGGCTGTACTCCTTCACCAACAGCTACAACTAATAATGCTGCATCTGCCTGGCTTGCACCAGTAATCATGTTTTTAATGAAATCTTTGTGCCCTGGAGCATCAATTAATGTGACTTCATATTTAGGAGTTTCAAATTTCCTGTGAGCTAAATCAATAGTAACTCCTCTTTTTCTCTCTTCTGGAGAAGCATCCAAAGCGTAAGCGTACTCCCATGTACCTTTACCTAGCTCTGCTGCTAATTTTTTAAACTTATCAAGTTCTTGGGGACTTACTACTCCTGTTTCGAATAACATTCTACCCATTAATGTTGATTTTCCGTGATCTACATGACCTACGAAAACTAAGTTTAAATGTGGTTTTGCTTTTGCCATATTTCATTTCACCTTTTTAATAGTTTTTTTATATAGTTATGAATACTATTATGCTTTTTTAAAGATTTTGATTGGTTTAAATAGTTATTTAAAAAAATAAATAAAAAAGTAAAGCTAATAAGCTTTACTGATTCTCAGATAATCCTTTCCTTGTTCTTATTGACTGGATTACTCCTGCCTGCAGCGAGCTAGGAAGCTTTTCAAACTTTGATTCCATTAAGCTCCATACTCCTCTTCCTTCAGTGACGCTTCTTAAATCCCCTGTGAAACCGAAGCTTTCAGCAACAGGTACTTTTGCTAATACTATTAATTCTTCACCTTCAAACTGGGAGTCAAGCAATTGCCCTCTTCTTGCTCCAATCAATTTGGAGATATTTCCTAAGTATTGGTTAGGCGCGTCAATTCTTATGTCCTGAACTGGCTCAAGCATTGTAGGCTTAGCCTCCCTGAATGCCTCCTTTAATCCATCCCTTACTGCTGGAATGATTTGAGCTGGACCCCTGTGAATTGAATCTTCATGCATCTTAACATCAACAAGTGTTACTTTAACACCTTGAACTGGCTCCCTGCATAATGGCCCTTCTCTCATCACTGCTTCAAAAGCTTCAAGAACTGACTCCATGATTTCAATCATGTGAACCTCACCTTTGGTTGAGTCAATGAAAATGTTTCCTTGAAAGATGTCTTTTACAGCCCTTGCTTCATCCTTATCCATTCCGCATTCATTCAAGGCTTTCCAGAAATCTTTAGGGAATTTTTTTGCCCTTCCTTCTGCAATTCTGCCGTCCTTTATTCCTTCAATAACTCCTGGTTCAAGTGGAGAAACATAGATGTAGAACTTGTTGTGCTTGTTGGGGCTTTTTCCTTCAATAGGATTAGGGTTCTTGGCGCTTACTCCTTCCCTGTAAACAACTATTGGAGGGCTTGCTTTTACTTGCACTTTTCTTTCCTTGATTATTCTTCTGTCAATAACATCCTCTAAATGCAATTCACCTAATCCTGCTATCAAGTACTCTCCTGTTTCTTCATTTATTTTAATATTAATTGTTGGGTCTTCCTTGTTAACTTCCCTTAATGCCTGTATTAGTTTAGGCAAATCTGAAGGATTCTTGGCTTCAATAGCTTTAGTTACTACTGCATCAAAGATGTGCTTTATTCCTTCAAAAGGAGTGACTACTCCTTCGCTTAAGGTTTCGCCGCTTGTTGCATCCTTTATTCCTATGATTGCGCAAGTGCAGCCAACAGGTATTTCATCTAATGGAGTTCTCTTGTCGCAAACCATTATAAAAACTTTCTGGGCTTTCTGGGTTTCCTGCTTTTGGGACATGTATAACTCCTGTCCCTGCCTTAATGTTCCTGAGAATACTCTTCCAAAGACTAACTCCCCAAAAGTTGGGTCAGTTTTCACTTTAGTTGCTATAAAAACAGTCTTGCCTTTTGGGTCGCAATTTTTCAATGATTTACCAACATCTGATTCCAAATCCCCTTTCCACAAATGAGGAACCCTGTATTTTTGGGCTTCCTCCGGGTTTGGAAGATGGTGAATAGTCATGTCTAAAACTACTTCATGAAGAGGGGCTTTCAAAGCTAATTGCTCAATTTTTTCCTTCTTCTCATCTTCAGTTCCGCTGTAAGCTTCTATGACATTCTTGAAACCTAACCCGGTTTTTTTCATGTATCCTGCACTTAAAGCCCATTTGCTGTGAGCTGAACCGAAAGCAACGCTTCCATCCTGCACTCTTACCTGCCATGATTCCTTGAACTCTGGAGGCGCTAAGCTTACAATCATTTTATTGATTTTATTTATAATACTTATAAATTTTTCCTGCATTTTTTCAGGAGTTAATTTCTGCTCCTTTATCATCCTGTCAACTTTGTTGATAAATAATACTGGCTTTACCCTCTCCCTTATTGCCTGCTTTAAAACAGTTTCAGTCTGAGGCATGCATCCTTCAACTGCGCACACAACAACGAGTGCTCCGTCAACAGCCCTTAAAGACCTTGATACTTCTCCACCAAAATCAACATGACCTGGAGTGTCTAATAAATTTATTAAAAAATAATCATTCTCAAAATGATGAACCATTGTCACAGCGCTGGCTAAAATAGTTATTCCCCTTGCCTGCTCTTCTTCCAAAGTATCAGTTGCCCTTGCTTGCCCTGCAATTCTTGAACTTAATAATCCTGCTCCTGCTAACAATGAGTCGGATAATGTGCTTTTTCCGTGGTCAATATGCGCAATAATCCCTAAATTCCTTATCTTTTTAGGAGTATGCATCAAATCCACTAAGCTTATGCCTTCATTTTTTGCCATAAAATTTTTTCACCCTAATTTATTTTTTTTTATTAGATTAAAGAAAATTAGGAAGATTTTATAAATTTAACCCTTTGGAAAGGGATTAATCGCATAAAATTGTGTAAAATAGCAAAATAAGCTTGAAATAGTGTTAACAGATTGTTGTATAATTTTATGGGCAGTCAGAGTCATCATTATCATATAACCCGTCTTCATCGTTGTCAACGCTGTCATTGCACCAAGTTTCAGTTGAGCACTCTCCAGAATATCTTTCATATTTTTCGCAAGCAGGTATGGGTCCTCCTGAAATTGTCACATTAATTGGGTTCTTCCATGAATTATCTGAGGAATCATAAAATAAACTTGTGCCATGCCCATTAGGCCTTATCACAAATCCGATAATGTAATCATATTTTGTCTTAAAAGGCATTACAACTGCAGATGATTCATTGAGTATGCGCTGAATATTTGAGTATTCATTATTTGATAAAAGTGTTGAATTAAAATAAGCTCCTGATTGATACATTATTATAAAGGAATCATCTAAGGCTTCAGCTCTTATAAGCGAGCTTGATAAAAAAAGACTATTGTCTAATTTTTCCCAATCAGAGCCATTATAGTATATTATCTGGTTTTCTGAATTATTATAATAAATCATTATTATGTGTCCTTGATTGTTTATCCTTGCTGATAATAATTCATCAACATCAGGGTCAATTATTAGGGTGCTTATTTCATTCCAGATGTTATTATAAACTGTGTAATTTATTATTCCTGAATTAATCCATGCAGCTAATTTATAATTTTCATTGTTGCTTACTGAAATGATGGGGGATTCAACATTATCACTTTCATAGAACTCGGATTCAACCAAACCTAAATCAGTTATTTTTTCAAAGCTTGAAAAACCATTAGAGACGCTCCAATTAAGGTAAACTAAATCGCATCCACTATTATAAGAAGTTGTGCAATTTATGAACATTATATGCACATTATTATTTGCCCTGACAGCTCTTGATTCATGAGTATTCCTTAAATTAGTGAGATTCATAAGCTCTGAAAATTGGGTTCCGTCATAATAAAAATATTTTAAGTTCTCTTCATATCCAAATAAGCTGAAACAGTAGTTATTATCCAAAAAATTTTCCCTGTCATTAACTAATTCATCCCCTGGAGAATAAACAACGCTTCTGTTCCCGAAAAATATTCCGTCTTCATTAACTATTCTTTCAACTTTTATTATTGCATCATTTGTTCCATCAAAGTTTTCATGCTGGTGCATAGAGATTTTTGTTCCGCAATCAAGAAAGCAGTTAATAAGAGTTTCTCCCCCTTCAATGTCACAAATATTGTCAGGGCAATGCGAGTCAACGAATCCGGAATTTTCTGTATTAACCCTTGCAGGGCTTGTTTGCTGGGCTATTTTTCCATTATTATAAATCATTTTTATTTCCAAATCCCTTGAGATTAATTGAGGTGTGTAAGTGATTTCTTTGTATTCTCCTGGCAAAAGTGGAGTGTCTAATGAGTAGTTGAACATTTCGCCATTGATAAAAACTATGACTTCATTAACTGGGCTTGAGCCGTCATTCCTGACAATTGCCTTGCTTCCGGTGATTGAGACTAAATTAAGCCTTGAATTGTCAGCTCCTGGATAATTGTCTAAATTGCCCTGCGATTCTAAATCTAAAACATTTGAATTAATAAAAAAGAAAGCACTAACACTTGCTACTATTGTAATTAATACCATTAAGATAACACTGACTACTGGAGTGATTGACTTCATTGATTAAAAATAATAATTGAAGGTTTAAAAAAGTAATCAAAAATTAAATCGTTTTATCTGCTTGCTGCTGCCTGCCTTTCTGTCTCATTCTTTTTGCTTAATGAGAAGCTTTTTATGTCATTTTCTGCTGCCTGCATTAAAGTAGCAGCTAAAGCTTGGGCATAATTGATTTTTTTGTTAGCGCATGCTTGGTAAGTTCCTTGGCTAATCCACCTAAGCGCTAGGTCAATTCTTCTTTGAGGAGCAACATCAACTGCTTTAGGATGCTTCATGCCTCCATATTCTATTACTGTGATTTCTGCACATGGACTTGAGTTGGCAATGCCGTCAACTAAGACTTGCACTGGGTTCTTTTTGGTTTTTTTCTCTATAATATCCAAAGCATCCATTATTATTTTTTGCTGAACAGTGTATTTTCCTGTGTTTCTTCCGCTTGTTCTCCAGTGTTTCTTTCCTTTATGCCCTGCAACTGCCATTTTTAGCATTAATCTTTCAATAATGTGGCATTTGCTTTTCCAGAATCTTTTCTTAACATTCCTTCCCTGGCTTTTTGGAACAACAACTTGCTTTAAATTAATATACCTGACTAACCCAGGGTCTCCTACAACTACATTGCTTGTGTCATATTTGTTAAATAACATCATTTCTTAACTTCCTCTTTCTTGTTTTTAAGCAGCTCATTCAATGACTTGCCTGCAACTTTTATAACCTTGAATTTAACTCCTGGAATGTCACCTTTTGCTCCTCTTTGCGGAGCACCGATTCTTTCAATAACTACTTCATTATGCTCATCAACATATTTTATAGCTCCGTCTCCTGGAACAAATGCTGTTACTACTTTGCCATTTTTTATTAACTGGACGCTGACACATTTGATTAAACCTGAGTGTGGCTGCTTTTTTTCAACAGTTTTCTTTTTTACAACAATTCCTTTTGCTGCTGGAGCTCCCTGCATTGGGTCGAATTTTTTCCACAGCCCATAATCCTGCTCTCTTGAGCCTTTTCTGGCATATTGAAATTTCTCTCTTCTCTTTTCCAGCTGTTTTCCAGCAAATAAGCCTCTTGTTTTTTTCGCCATTGTTTTATACCTTAACCATTATGTCTTTTATATTATCAAAATACTTTGTTAAAAGTATTTTAGCCTTTTTAACCTTTTTGCTTGGAAAGGCCATTTGTGAACCGAATATTGTTATGTTCAATAAATCATTTTGCAGTGACATATTTTTTATAGTTATTGGCTTAAAAATGTTTCTTGCAAAGTCCTGATAATCAGGCTCAAACCCGAGCATTAGCACTCTTTTTTTGAATTTGTTCTCTAAAGTTTTAACATTGCTTGCGCCTTTGCCTATTGCTTTTCCTAAATCTTTTGAATTCACAATAAAAGTTAATTCGGTTTCATCCTCTAAGAAATCTTTTAGGCTAGTTCTTGTTATTGATTCAAAAATTGCCAGTTTCTGTATTTGATCTGAATCTAGTTTTATCACATTTGACATATTATTTATCCCTTTTTAATTGAAAGAACTGAGACTCCGAAAGGTTTCCTGCAAGTAACTCCTAATTCTAGATTATCTTTATCTAATTTTGCGAATTCGCATTTTCCAATTTTGCATAATGATTCAAGCTCTTTTTCAACAACGCTTGGCACATTCTTTGAAACAACAACCATTGAAATTTTCCCCCCTTTAAGAGCTCTTTTTGTGGAATTTTCCCCTATCAACAATTTATTATCACTTATTGCTTTTTTTATACTATCTATTGCATTCATTTTTTCTTAACCTCTTTTAGTTTTAACTTGTATGCTCCTGTTCCAACAGGTATTGGCTGGTTTATCATTACATTTTCTACAACACCTGTAAGCTCATCCACTTCACTATGAACTGCTGCTGAAAACAAGTGCTTTAATGCGACTTCAAAGCTTGCTCTTGCTAAAACGCTTGATTTTTGCCCGCTAACTCCGTATCTTCCTATTCCTTTTACTATTCCATCATGAGTCATGACATCAGCCATTAGCATCAAGTGCCTTATATCTATTGATAATCCTTGCTCATTAAATACATTCATTACTTCTTCAACTATTGCTGTTCTTGCCGCTTCAACACCCAATACTTTGTTTAGCTCAAAAACATCATTAGTTATTGTTCTTTGAGTGTCTACATTAGGAAGGTTTAGTATTTGCTTTAGGTTGCTTCCTGCTGTTGTTATTATGAATTCGTTGATTTTTTTCTGGGGCAAGACTTGCTTTATGTCTTTTATTCCGCTGATAAAAATCTCTGAAGCCTGAACTTTTAACTTGAATAGTGAGTCCACTTCCTGAACTTTTGAGTTAAGATAAATCTTGTTCCCTTCATCTTTTATCTCTGCTTTTATCTTGCTAGCTCCGATTTGGCTGAGTATTGTATCCATTGAAATGCTCATGTTTCTCATTTCATCCAAGTCAAGCACAACTTCAACCCTGAAATTAATCAGATCAACATTTATTTCCTTGCTTATATCCCTAAGCAATGTTTCGATGATGTTGGCGCTGAATTGCCTTACAAATTTCTCATCATTATTGAAGGGTTTTTTCAAATAAATCTTCATGCCTGGGGTTGAGCTTTGTTTTCTTGCTCCAAAGATTTCAATAATACGAGGAAGCCCTTTTGTTTCATTCATTTCGCTAACTCCTGCGAAATGCTTAGTGTTTAATGTCATCTGGGTGCCTGGCTCTCCAATGCTTTGCGCTGAGATTATTCCAATGCTTTCAGCTGGGCAAATCAGTGCTTTGTCATAAGATTTCAGCACTTCATCTATTATTGTCTCAATCTTTTTTGAGTTAGTAATCTTATATTCTTCAATTTTACTTTTAAGCTCTTCAATCATGCTTTTTGGCAGGATTTTTTCAGCATCATCCATTTTCATAATTCAAGCACCTTCTTTACTATTAAATCAATGTCAATTTTTCCGGCGTCACTTTTTGAAACATCTATTCCATCCTCTCCACTTTTGAATTGTATGATGTTTCCATCGCTGGTTCTTACGCTTAAGTCATTATAAACTTTGAAATCCTGCAATGCATTAATCAATCTTCTTTGGAAGTAACCACTTGTTGGAGTTCTAAGGCTGGTATCCATTTGCGAATCTCTTGAAGTGATTCCATGGAAGAAAAACTCTGTAGGATTAAGCCCTGCCTTATAACCATGCCTTATGAATCCTCTTGACATTGCTCCTAAATCATTTTTCCTGAAATGAGGCAATACTCTTCCGCTGTATCCTCTTTTGAATCTGAATCCTCTAAGTACTTGCTGTCCTACGCAGCCAGCCATTTGGGCAAGGTTTAATACATTTCCTTTTGCTCCGCTGCTAGACATTATTATGCTGCAGTTATCTTTTGAAGCATTCTTTAAAACGAGCAATCCTACTTTGTTACGGGCATTGTTTAATGAGTTGATTATTTTTTGCTCTAATGTCTCTCTTAGCGTTCTTCCTGGCAAGGCAATCATGTCTTTTTTCTTGAAGCTTTCAATGTCGCTGTTGACTTTTTCAATTGACTCTTTCAATTCTTTTCTTATTTCAACAACAGTCTTATCAGGCAAGTCTGAATCACTGCTTAGAACTGTGAAGCCTTTAATGTCTAATACTGCTATTCCTAGAAGGGACATTCTTTGCAGGTATAAATTAACATCTTCTCTTTCATAGTTTTTAACTATCTCTGCAAGCATTAATCCTTTTTTTGAACCAACACTTTTGTCATCTATTACTCCACTTATTAGTTTTCCATTAACTATTTTCACTATTACATCAGGGTTTTGCTCTTCTTTTACTCCGCTTTTTCCAATATAATTAAAGTCTTTTGGCAGCATGCTTGAGAAGATTTCTTTTCCGCTAACTTTTCCTGATTTGTCAAATTTTAGTTCAGCATCATAGACTCCCGCTCTTGTTAATAATTGGAATGCTTCTTCTTTGTCAAACATTTCCCCTTGCCTTGTAAGCAAATACAGTCCGCTTAAGTGGTCTTGCTTGCAGCCTATAATAGGCAATCCGTATCTTGGGCTTATTATTTGAGTGTTAACTTCCATTAATTCATCTGCTTCAGCTCTTGCTTCCTCTGTCTGCGGAACATGTAAGTTCATATCATCACCATCAAAATCTGCGTTGTAAGGGTCAGTCACTAAGGGGTTGACTCTGAATGTGTTTCCAGGCAAAACTATTACTTTGTGGGCCATTATGCTCATTCTGTGAAGGCTTGGCTGCCTGTTAAATAATACTGTATCCCCATTCATTATTGTTCTTTCAACTGAGTAGCCATGAGCTAACTCTGAGATTATTAATTCTTTGCTTTCTTCAGTCACTTTTTTCTTCTTGCCGTCAGCTGAGAAAATATATAACGCGCAGGGATATTTTGGGTAATTATTCACTAATTTTTTTAGCCATTCAATATTCCAGCTGGTTACTCTTTCAGGAACTGTTAATTCGTTTGCCATAACTTGAGGAACTCCAACTTCATTAGCCCTGATGTTTGGCTCTGGAGAAACAACGCTTCTTGCGCTGAAATTAACCCTTTTTCCTGCCAAGTTTTTCCTGAATCTTCCTTCCTTGCTTTTTATTCTTTCTGACAAGGTCTTTAGCGCTCTTCCATTCTTGTGCCTTGCTGGAGGAATTTGGCTGTTTTCATTTGAGAAAAATGTGGTGATGTGGTATTGGAGTAAATCCCATAAGTCTTCAATGATTATTTCAGGAGCTCCTGCATTCAGATTCTCTGCTAACCTTTGGTTAGCTCTTACTATATCAGCTAATTTATGGGTTAAGTCATCCTCTGATTTTTGCCCGCTTTCTAATGTTATTGACGGCCTTACTGTTACTGGAGGCACTGGCAGGTTAGTTAATACCATCCATTCCGGCCTTCCTCCAACTGCGTTAAGCCCAAGCAGTAAGCAGTCTTCGTCGCTTATTTTTTCAACCCTTTCCCTTATATCAATTGGGGTTATTCTTGTTTTGTCTTCGTAAAAAAAGTAAGGTTTTTTTAGCTTAATCTTGATTCTTTTTTCTCCGCAATGAGGGCAGACTAGTGAATTCTTCGCCTTTGATATTATCTCTTTTGATACTTTCCATGCCTCTAATTCTCCTTGGTGCTTCTCTGTTAGCTTAATTTTTAATTTCAGTTTCTCTAAAGTTTTTTCATCTAATGCTATTTTTCCGCAATGCGTGCAGGTGCTTCTTAAAGCGCTGTATAAAAACTCCAAATATTTGATATGAAGAACTGGCCTGGCTAATTCTATGTATCCAAAGTGGCCTGGGCATTCTTTTACTCTTCCGCCGCAAGTTCTGCATCTTAATCCTGGTTCTATTACTCCCATTCTTAGATTCATTAATCCTCCCTCTATTGGGTAGCCGTCAGCGTCGTATAATTCTGGGGTTATAAGCTTTACAACACTCATTTTTTTAATCATTTCAGGGCTTAGCACTCTGAATTCAATACTTTTTATTTTTTCTTTAACAACATTTATCATTTTTTATCAGTCCTTGTAATCAATATTTAGTTTTGGATAGATGCATAAGCTCTTTAATTCATCCAGCAGTAATTTGAATGCGTAGCTCATCTCTATAAAGGTTACTGGAGCATCTTCTCCGCAAATGCTGCATACTCCTTTGTTTCTGTAATAATTCAGGTAAGCTATCATTCCGCACTTAGTGCATACTGGCATTATTTCCTTATCTGAATCAAACCTTTCCTTAAGTAGCAATGCTGCTCCATGAGCAACTAATACATCCTTTTCCATTTCCCCAAGCCTTAGTCCTCCTTCTTTGCTTCTTCCTTCTGTTGGCTGCCTTGTTAAAAGCTGCACTGGACCTCTTGTTCTCATATGGTATTTGTTTGAAACCATGTATTTTAATCTCATATAATAAATATTTCCGACAAATATTCTGACATTAAGCATTCTTCCTGTTTTTCCGTCATATAATGTTTCTGAGCCATTTTCCCTGAAACCTAGCTCATGAAGCTGGCTTCTTAAGTCTTTTTCGCTTTCTCCTGTGAAGATTGTTCCGTCAATGTGCCTTCCTGCTAATGCTCCCACTTTTCCTGCAATTACCTCAATTAATTGCCCGACAGTCATTCTTGAAGGTATACTGTGGGGGCTGAAGATTACATCAGGGAAGATTCCTTCGCATGTAAATGGCATATCTTTTTTTGGGACAAGCATTCCTATTACTCCTTTCTGCCCGTGCCTTGTTGCAAACTTGTCGCCTATCTCTGGAGTTCTTGCCTGCCTTAATCTTATGTTTACGAACTTGTTTCCTTCCTCTGATTCCGTTAATATTACTGAGTCAACTTTTCCAGTTTCCCTTTCGCATGCAATGCTTGAGTCATTCTTGTCTTTCATTTCCATCCTGAACTCTTCAGTTCCCATTGAGAATCTTGGAGGGCTTACTTTTCCGACTAATACGCTGTTTGGAAAGATTTGAGCTTCTGGATAAATTATTCCATCATCCTCTAATTTCGCATAATCTGATTCCATTCCCCTTAATTTAGTGACTCCTTTTTCAGGGTCAGGCAGCCTCGTTATTTCATCTTTTTCACCTGAATACCTTAATTCTTCGCAATTATATGGCTTAAAAAAAGTTGAACGGAATAATCCTAGATTAACGCTGTCTTTGTTGAAGATTATTGAGTCATCCATGTTGTACCCTTCGCTAGTCATTACTGCAATGATTATGTTTTGCCCAACAGGGTGGCTGTCAAATTTCACGTTGTCATAAATCACTGTGTCAACTACTGGCTTTTGGGGATAGTGCATTATGCTTACATCGCTGTCAATCCTTAGATTATAATTGGTTGTGTAGATTCCGAGCCCTTGAGTAATCATTTTTGCCGCAAGCATTACCCTATTTGTTGCGTTATGGTCTGAGAATGGCGCCAAGTTTGCCTGGCTTCCAAGTATTGCTGCTTTTATTATCTCCAAATGAGTATGCCTAGGATTCAAGTCCTTTTCATCTAAGGCAATATAAGCTGATTCTTCCTCTTCAGCATCCAAATATTCAACAATTCCCATTTTTACCAAATCATTCCATTTTATCATTCCGCTTTTTACTTTTTCTACAATCTCATTTGTTAATTTTGATTTGCCGTTTTCAATAATTATTAATGGCCTTCTTGTTCTTCCTGCCTCTGTTAATACTTCTATTGAATCTGCTTTTGAATCATAATGAACATTTAAACTATTTGTTATTCCATTATTTCTTCTTAGCTTGATTAAATTATCCACGAATTCTTTTGGCTCTTTTACTGTTCCGATTATTACTCCATTAAAAAATACTTCAGTCATTATTTAAAACCTCTTTAATCCTAATTCAGTTAGTTTATTAACCACTGCTTCATCTTCGCTGTTTTCAATGCTTATCTCAGCCATTATTGCCAAGTTCTTTCTGAGCCCTACGTTTGGGCCGTCTGGAGTCTCACTGACACATAGTCTTCCATAGTGGCTTGGGTGCAAATCCCTTGCCTTGAAGTTTTCCCTTTGGCTTGTAAGCAGTGATGCCACTCTTCTAAGGTGGGCTAGTGTTCCAAAATAATTATTCCTCTCTAAGTGCTGAGATACTCCTTGCCTTCCTCCAACCCATTGCCCTGTTGCTAGGCTTCTTTTAATCATGCTTGTCAGTAGCTTCCCTCTTGTAATGCTGTTGATTAATGGCATTTTTCCTTTTTTCACCAGTCTTTCAAAATTATACTTCATGTCTCCTATAAACATCCTGAAATTTGACCTGAAAAGAGATTCCATCATTTCTTTGCATAATTTTAATCTCTTGTTCTTGTAATGATCCTTGTCATCTGATGAGATTAGCCCATGCGAGACAAGTATCACTTTTTTTATCATGCTTGCCAAATAATAAGCTTTGAGCTTTCTTGAGCTCTTGTCATGACCAATGTGAGGGAATAAGCTTTTGTCAATTATTTCTTCAGCCCTTTCAACCCTAATGCTTGAGTTATAAGTTATTCCCATTTTTTTTCCAACCAAATCAAATGCATCATTAGCGTTTTTCAAGTCACTGATTTTTAACAAGTTAATATAGATTTCTCCCATGAATTCTTCAGGAAGATTAAGCAGTGATACTATTTCTTGGTCTTCTTCAAAGCCTAAAGCTTTCAGCAATCCGAAAGCAGGAACTTCCTTAACTCTTGAGAAATTTGTAAGTATTATTCCATCCTTTTCCCTGTAAACATTGTGCAAAATCTTGTATTGCCCGTCATCGCTGAAAACTTTTGAGATGAACCCTTTTTTTGCGCTTGATTTCTCAACTAAAATCTTGTTCGGAGCCAAATCTTCAACAACTATTATTATTCTTTCAGTGCCGTTTATTATAAAATATCCTCCCTGGTCATATGGATCCTCACCCATCTTAATTAATTCTTCCTCGCTTAATCCTGTTAAGCAGCAGTATTTGCTTTTTACCATTATAGGCAGGCTTCCAATGCAAACCTGCTTTGATTCCTCTTCAACATCATCTTTTACAACAGTTAATTCAAGGATTAATGGAGCTTCATAAGTGATATTTCTTAGCCTTGCCTCTGTTGGAGTAATCATTCTTTTTGTGCCGTCAGCCTCTTTTATGCTTGGCTTTTCAATCCATATCTTTCCCATTCTTATTTTTAATTCAGTGACATCATTAGGCAATATGTCTGGGATTATGAATTTGTTTTCATCAATTATTTTCTGAAGACTTTTTTCCACAAAAACATTGAAGCTCTCCAAGTTATGGTTTGTTAATTCCCTTTGCTCAAAATATGAATCAAGCAATAGTTTGCTGGTTTCTTTATTCATCAATTACCACCCTGTAAAAAACGCTCTCTCCTGCAGTGTAACTTTTTCTTGTGATTTTAAAAATGTCATTCGCTTTTGCCTTGAAAAGCTTGGAAACCGGATCGTTTACATTTATTTTTGGAAGCTCTAACCCTGAAGAAATTTTTAATTCTTCAAACAATTTTGGTATTTCGTCAGCGTTTAAAAGCTCGAATTTAGGATTGTAATTATGTGTTAGGATAAAATCCTCTTTTGCCTCTTTTTTTTCTTCACTCACTATTTTTTCCCCTCTTTTTTAAAAATCTTTTTTTTGAGCCCGATGGGATTTGAACCCACGACCCCTTGATTAAAAGTCAAGTGCTCTGCCAAGCTGAGCTACGAGCCCGTCTCTAGTCTGGAATTTTTTGCGGATAAATTAAATTAACAATCAATCATTTTTTAAATTTATCTATAAAAACAGAACTAGAATATGAGCCCAACATAATGATTAAAAAAAATCTCATTGCTTTAAAAATGTTTCTATATTTTTATTTTTTTGGGTTTATATGACAGGTTTTAGCGCCAAATACATTCATCCATTTGTCATATAATGTTTTCTCTTTAGAAGAGATGTCACTCATTTGGGTATACCTTGCTTCTTCTTTTGTTTCATTGTATATCCCCATTGAATTCTTTTTCGCTGTAGCAGACATTTGCGAACTTTGCGCCGTATTCTAGCACTTGAGTTTTAAAATCTAAAAACAATTCAGGATGAATGGTGGTTTCTAAAGTTTCTCTATAAAAAAGAAAAAATTGGTTATTTAAAAAAAGAAGTATTAAGTAATTAGTATTTAATGAAATAAATTAAAAAAATCAGTATTCTTTTTCTTCAGATTCGAACATTGAGAATTTTCTGTTGATATCATCAACCATTACATCGCAATCAGCCTTGATTTTGTTAAGATTCGCAATGATTCTGTTCTTTTCAACTTCCAAGCTTTTAATGTTTTTATAGGGCTCAATTGCTCTTTCAAGCATGTCTATTTCTATGTAAGAATACGGCTCATTTGCAAGCTTTTTGACAACTTCTGTTGCCATCTCTTCCAAAAATTTGTTCATTCCAACCTTCACCCTTTTCTTTATCATTCTTCCTTCAGGCAAATTCTTCTTGATTAATCTTACTATTTCTGCATTTGCAAAAGCCATTTTTGACTCTTCTTCTTCATCTAAATCTTCTTCAACTTCAAGCTTTTCTTCATTATTTTCAAGCTTTTTTTCTTCAACCATAGTATAAATTAAAAAATCATTGTTTTAAAAAGTTGTTCATAACCTTCCCTTTCTGAGTTCTATTGAATCATGCCTGCATATTTCATGGCAGCAATAGCACCTAATGCATTTAGAATAATCAATATGGGCTTTCCCTTTTTTCAATGAGATGGCTTTTACAGGGCATGATTTCACGCATAAGCCACAGCCTATGCAGTTATCTTTAATGAAGGGTTTTTTTACAAAAAAATCAGTGTAAATGCTCCTTAATCTTGAAGGTATTAGCTTAAAAAGCCTTGATAGTAGCTCTGAATTAGGCATCTTGAAAGGAGTTTTATAGTCTAAATAGCAGTTATTGTTTTCCTTAAATAGCCCTTTATTTTTTGCAATGTTTAAATATGGAATTTTTTTGTAGTCAATGCTGATTATTTTTGAGATATTATAGTCCATTTCAAAGCAATTCGTGCTTACTGCAATTAATCCTAGTTTTTTTAGTTTTCCCCTGCTTGGGCCCTCTCCTTCCATACCCATTACTCCCTCAGCAATATTAATACAGGGATTTGCAATTAATGCCAAGTCCACAAGCATTTTTGAAAAATCATCAACTGTCTTAAATCTTGAATGAAAATATGTCTTGTTTTTCCCTGCAATTAATCCGAACAAGTTCTTTGTGGCACAGGTCATGGTTGTAAGCATGTGGGTTTTTACCTTGCAGACATTGATAATCTTATCAGCTTTGAAAAAAGATGAAATTAAGTCATATTTTTTTATGAAGCCTTTAGCATTAGAATATTCTTTGCTTGAAAAATCCGTGTTTATTTCTTTAAAGTCCGAGTACCCGCATTCTTTGTACACCTTCATCATGCATTCAGGAGTATAATAACCTGAAGAGGAATCCGCGATTATCACTTTGCACCCTATTCTTTTAAGCTTGTTCAGCAAGATTTTTATTATTATCGGGTGAGTTGTTATTGCAAGCGAAGGGTCAGCAGGCATCAAAAGATTCGGCTTTATTAGCACAGTGTCATCTTTTTTGATAAATTTATTGAGCCCGCCTAATTCATTCAGGCAAAGATCCAATGATTTTTTTACTTCAGAATATTCATATGAGCCGCATTTATTAACTGAAAACATGGATTATGGTATTCCCTGATTATTTAAAAAAATTAATATAAAAGAATTAGCTTAATCATCTGAAGAGCTGTCTTGGTTGTCAAAATCGTCTTCAAACTGCATGCAAATACTGCATCTTTCCCTTTTTTGTTCTCCGCAATTAACGCAAAACATTGAACCGCATTCAACGCATTTTGTCAATCCCTTCATTGCTTTTTTGCATATGTCACATTTCATAACGTATTACCTGAAGTTTTTTTAAAAAATTAAATAAAAAAATAAAAGTAATTAAAAGTTAATGACGACTGTTAATAATCCTCACTCGAATCTTCATCTTCTGATGAGTCTTCATCATCAAAATCTTCATCATCAGAGTCTTCATCATCTAAGTCTTCGTCATCATCGAAGTCTTCGTCATCGTCATTTGCTTTAAAATTGTAGTTGTTCATTATTCAAACCTCTTTTTTAATTATTTTTTTTTCTTAGCTGGTGCTTTTGATTTCTTAGCTACTTTTTTAGCAGCAGGTTTCTTTGCTCCTTTTTTTACAGGTGCCATTGCCACACTTCCTCCTCACGAGTTTTAAACATTTAACAAAATGTTATACTAATATTGAATACAAGCATTTAAAAACTTTTTTTTTTAAAGAAAACATAAACAAATGTTTAAAAGCAATATGGCAAAAAAAAGCAATGACTCAAAAAATTTTTAATAAAATACTCAATTGCTTATACTATGAATGCGTTGCTAATAATTGCCGATAAAGATTTCAGGGATGAGGAATTATTTGTAACAAAATCTGAGCTTGAAAATTATAAGATAAAAACTATTGTTGCCTCAAGCAAAATGGCTGAATGCACTGGAATGCTTAAAAAGACCATAATGCCTGACATGTTGGTCAGCGATGCAGTTGCAAAGAATTATGATTCAATAATTTTTGTAGGAGGAACAGGCATGAGTAAGTATTTCAATGACCCTATTATGCTTAGTCTTGCAAAACAATTTTACGCTCAAGGCAAAGTTGTTGCAGCTATCTGCATTGCTCCAGTAATACTTGCTAATTCAGGAATACTTAAAGGCAAAAAAGCCACTGTATCAGAATCAATGGCAAATAATCTTACTATTCAAGGCGCAGAATACATCAGCCAAAGCTGCGTTGTTGACGGAAAAGTCATTACAGCAAATGGGCCGGCAGCTTCAAAAGAGTTCGCAAAAGAGATAATCAAGTTATTAATAAAATGATTATTTTTTTAATTTGGAACTGCATGTAATTAGTTCATTAGCTTTTACTGTTTTTGAAAAATAGCCGAAAGAATTCTCCTGCAAAGCTTGCATAAATGTGTTATAATTAAATTTATCTGATTTTATTATTGTGCCTCTTGAACCTAAATAGGAAGCATATTTTTTGTTTTTGTTTGGGTGAATGTCAGTGCCTAAAAGCACTGTTAGGTTTAGGGATTTCAAAAAAATAGCCTCTTCGCAATCAGTGGTTGATTCCACAATGTTCACTTTTGATTTATTGCCATTTTTTGGATTGCATATTAAGGCCTCAGATACATAATTGTTGCGAAAGTCGTATGAAAAAAAAAGCCCTCCTTTTTTTTTAACATGACAGAACCATGAGCCATAGCTGATATCATCATAAATAGGCATATCCGCCAAATACATTACATGGCACTTAATTTCAGAGTTATTGAAAATAAATTTTTGGGCTAGTTCAACGCAGGGAATAATGTTTGAATATTTCTTGCAGTATTTCTTGATTTTTGAACAGTCTTTCTCGTAATTTTCATCTGTTGAATGAATTACTGCCAAGCAACCATCAAGGAATTTATCTTTTAAAATTTCATCCAATCTGGAAGCATCAATAAAATAATCATAAGCCTTATCATTGCTTATGTGCACATGGGAATCAAAATAAACACAATCTTTCATTTCAAGATTAAGTTTAAAAAAGTTCTTTTTATTAAGCTTTTTGTTTCATATTTAAGGAGTTAATTTTCAGGAATTTCGCTGATTTTTGAATAATCTTATTCCAGTTCAGGCCTTCATAATAAAGTATTTTGTAGCCTAAGTAGGTGTTAAAAAAATCTTTGTCAGCAGTTATTAAAACCCCATTGTAATCATAGCATAAATCTGACAAATCCCTGTCATTCATGCCTTTCATTTTAGGCTCATGATTAACACTTAATAATGTGAATTTTTTTTTGAAATATTTTGAGATGTTGCATAAGAGATAGTCTTTTAATTCTGGGCAAACGCATTCATCTATCAAAATTAGGTTATACCTGCTTTTGTAGCAATGGCTTAGGTAAATATTTTTTGTCTTAATCATATGGCTTGTAATCCAAAATTTTTAGTTTAAAAAAATTTCCATCAAGTCCCTGATTTTATGGTCTGCTTCGCAATCCCTGAAGTTTAAGCCTGGATGAGTGTATAAGAAAGTCACTGAATTATTCGGGTTTACTTTTTTTAGCTCAATATCTCCTGGGGAATCCCCTATTATTATTATTTTTTCGTAAGATTTTCCATTGAGATATGCTCTTAGAACATTTTCTTTTGTAAGGCTCGCACCCTTGTCATGCTGGTTGACTGCGAAAGAATTGCTTTCGCTGAAAAATTCAGACAAACCTGCTGCTTTTATGAAGGTTTTAAGCGCGTTAGGGTTGGTGTTTGATATTAGAATGAACTGATCATTGTTGTGCATTATTTTTTCAATGGCTTTTTTTGCATTGTCATTTTGCTTAGTGTTTTCAAGAATTATTGAAGGAAACAGCTCGTCAACTTTCAGGCATTCCTCATAAAGGGAATAAGCCTCTGCAGAGGATAATTGTGGAATTGTTTTCAGAAAAATATCATGCCATTTATGTCCATAATGTTTCATTATTTCTTCATGGCTTAGTGTAAAATCATATCCTAATCTTTTAAGCGCTAAATTAGAGACTATTGCCACTGCTTTTTCTGTGCCTTTCTCTAATACTCCATGAAAATCAAAGACATATAAGTTGTTCATTATATTTTTTAACTGACTAGTTTTTATAAAACTAATTAGTCATATTTGAATTTCTTAATCCATTCTTTTAATTTAGCTATTTTTTCTTTGCCGTGCTTTTTTTGCCTTTCTATTATTTCATGCAAAGTGAATTCATGGCTTATTGATTTTGGATTTTTTGAAAAAAACAAGTCAGCAAAAGAGATTATTTTTTCTTCAATTGACAAGGGCACTAAATCCCTTTTTGGCAGGGGAAGCTTATTTTTAATGATTTCCTCTTTTGTTATGCCAACACCTGTATGCCTTTCGCAGACTAAGGCAAGTTTGTGCAATCCTTCCTTTTCTAGCAACTCTTTGCCAAGCACTCCATGCTTAATATAAGGCTCATTGCCAAAGCATCCTATTTCAGGCGCATTAATCCTGAATATCCCTATGTCATGAAGCATACAACCCTCTTTGATGAATTCAATATCAGGTTGCAATTCTGGAACTTTTTTGGCAATTTCCAAGGCTTTTAGGGTTACTTGCTTTCCATGTTTAATTAGGATTTTATAGCTAACAGAATCCTTGTTGTAATATTTTTTTATTAAGTTTAAAGCATTAACCATTGGATTAAATAGCAATCAGGTTAATATAATACTTGCGGAGATTAATAATTATTTGAACTCCCAGGCTGTTGAATCTTTTGAGTCCTTTATGATTATTTCGTTCTTTTCAAGCTCTTGCCTTATATCATCGCTTAGCTTAAAATTTTTTTCAGCCCTTGCATTATTCCTTAAAGAAATTAATGACTCTATTAATGAAACAGAGAGCTTGTCATTTATTTTCTCCTCTTTTGTAATCTCTAGGTCTCCAAAGAACACTTTTGAAATCCTGTCAAAATAATCTAATATTATTCTTGCTGAATTCTTTGACAACTCCTTAATTGATTGTAGTTCTTTGCCTAATGCCATCCAATGAGTTATTGCAAGCGAAGTATTGAAGTCATCATTCAATGCTGCTTCAAAGCTTGATTTAAATTCTGCCAATTTTTTGATTAATTCTTTTGAATCATTGCTGCCTTTTGCTGCTTTTAAAAATTCATATGCAGAAATGAGTTTTTCAAGCTTCAAATTAGTGTTTTTAAGCTCTTTTTCATTGAAGTCTATGGTTTTTCTATAGTGAGTATTTAAGAAAAAAAATCTTAAATTTAAAGCCCCATATTTTAAAACAGCATCCCTTATTGTTATGAAATTTCCTTTGCTTTTGCTCATCTTTTCACCATTTATCAAAACATGTTTTGAATGAAGCCAATATTTTGCAAAAAGCTTTCCTGTTGCTGCTTCACTTTGGGCTATCTCATTTTCATGATGGGGAAACATGTTATCTTCCCCTCCACTATGAATGTCAAAAGTTTCTCCCAAATATTTCATGCTCATTGCTGAGCATTCTATATGCCATCCTGGCCTTCCTATGCCAAAGGGGCTGTACCAGTAAGGCTCGTCACCTTTCTTGTTTTTCCAAAGCACGAAATCAGCTGCGCAATCCTTGTCATATTCCTCAGCTTTGACGCGGTTGCTTGCCCCGTCCTTTAATTCCTTTGGCTTTATTCCTGACAGTTTTCCGTAGTCTTTGAATTTTTTTATGTTAAAATATATTCCATCCTCTGCTTTGTAAGCATAGCCTTTGTCTAACAATTTTTGAATTAAATCTATCATTTCAATAACATGCTGAGTTGCTAGGCAGTTCACATCAGGCTCTTTTAGCCCTATTTTTTTTCTGTCTTCATAGTAAGCTATCATATTATGAGTTGTTAACTCAAAGAAGCTTTTTTTGGTTTTTTTTAGCTCTTTTAATATTTTGTCATCAATTGCTATGTCTGTAATGTTTGAAACAAGCTTTACTTCATAGCCTAAAAAGGATAAATATCTTGAAACCAAATCCCAAGTAATGTAAGTCCTTGCATGCCCGATATGCGCATAATTATTAACTGTTGGTCCGCAAACATAAAATCCCACTTTTTTCCCTTTTAAGGGCTTGAATTCTTCAATTTTTTTGCTTAAAGAATTATGAATCATTAAAGGCATATTTAATTTAAAACTGCTAAGGATTTTAAAATATTATCAATTTTTAATGATTTTTTAGAGTTTTATCAAATAGCCAAGTTTTATAAACAATAAAATGGTATTTTTTGTTAAACGGAGGGAAAAAATTTATGCCTTATCAAGGAAGAGAAAGAAAAAGCTTTTCAGGTGGAAATAGAGGATTTTCAGGCGGAAATAGAAGCTTCGGCGGACCAAGAGAGATGCACAAAGTAAAGTGCTCAGCTTGCGGAAAAGATGCAGAAGTGCCATTTAAGCCAAAAGAAGGATTACCTGTATATTGCAGGGAATGCTATATGAAAAATAAAGAGAATCCAGGCTCAGTTAAGCCAAAAGCACAAAAAGAAGAAGTTGAAGAAGAAATAGAAGAAGATTCAGAAGACGAAGAATAAAGTTCAATCTTTATATTCAATAATTCATATATTTATTATTTTTTTTAATATTTTTAAAAACCCTTATAAATAAGATTATTTCTAATAATCTTAAATGGAAAACAATCACTTAATCAATGAATTAATGCAAAGCTGGATAGTTGCCAAGCATTTGAATGTTTCAAAATTTAATGACTACTTATCTAACTCTTTAATCACTTATAATGAATATTCAAGTTTCATGCAAGATTTGGAGTATAATCTTAATTGCGAAAAATCATTAAAAGATAAAGGCTATCCTGTTGAGAAAAAAAGAAGGTATCTGAATTCTGAGAAATGCCTTAATGGCTCAAAAAAAGCTAAGGATTGCTTAGAGAAATACTTGCAAAATTATGAAAAAAACAATGAGCTTTTTCATAAATTATTCGTTAAAATAGACCAAATCTACGAAAAGCTTAAGCTTGCCAGTTTAAACATCAGTGATTATTTAGGCAAAATAAGAGGCAACGAATTGGCAAAAATCGTCCTTAATTCTTTTAAAAATGAATTTAATCCGATTAGTTCAATAAATAAGGATTTAACTAAAAAGTATGAAATTATTCAAAGTTGCTTAAATAATTATAACATACTTAAAGTCATGAATGACAAGCAAAAAGTTGAAAAAATGAAGGAAGAAATTGAAAAAATCTATTTTGACTGCTATACTAAAGTCCATAAAGAAGGTTTTTTTAAGAAAATATCAAATCTTTTAAAGAATCAGGAGATTAAATGATTTTATGCCAAAGATTACTAAAATTGAAAAGCTTGACCCAAGGGTTTGGGGGGTGACTATTCAGTTTAAGATTATTGACACTTATGAAATAAGAGCTGTTAGTTTCCAGGATGGCTCAGAGCATAAAACAATGGATTTCTTAATCGCTGATGATTCTGCAACTATTTTGCTTAATTTATGGGATGATTTCATTAGTTTAGTTAAAAAAGGCAAAAATTATGAGATAACTAATGCTAGGCTAACAGTTTTTAACAATGTGATGAAGTTAACAAATAGCAGAAAAAGCGAGATTAAGGAGATTAATGAAGCAATTATTCCTAATTTATCCAATAAGATGAGCGAGAAAAAGTTTCAGCCTATAAAGAAAGCATTTTATAGCAGAAAATGATTTGTTCTTTAATATTTTAAAAGAATTAAAAAAAAATTATCAAATAAAGAATAGGGCCCTATTCTTTATTTAATTTTCAAAAAAAATGAATTATAATCATTCATTTTTTGGTGCTTCTGGTTTCTTTGATTTTGGAGCTTCTGGTTTCTTTGTATTCATCTTCTCAACCCTCCCTCAAATATTTTTTTTTGAGAATAATTTAGATTTATCCTTTTATATGAACGTTCATTAGTGTTTTTTATTATCATAGGATAAAATACTAATAACAAAGAAGAGTATTTAAACCTTGCCAAAATTCAAAAAAGTTTATAAATATATTTATCCAAAATGCATTAAAAAAGCTTGTATTGGCAAAATAATAAAAAATTCAATAAAAAGTTAATTAATTGCTATTTAGATAAGAAATTCGCAAAAAAGGCTTTAGTTAACCTTTTAAACAAATGATTTAGCAAAGAAAAATCTTTTAAATAGAAATCTTGCTTATAATTAGAATGGAATTAAAAAAAGAATTTGGAGAATACACCATAAACTCGGCTGAAATTAAAAAAGGTCTTGAATTAATTCCTACATTTATTCCAATTATTGTTGTTGGAGGGGTCGCTGTTCAAATTTACTGCAAACAATATTTTCCAAAAGATGAAAAATTATTAAGAGTAACTAATGATACTGATTTTTTGCCAGAATATTTAGGATTTATAAGCAAAAATTCTCTTGTTGATATTGGGAACAAATTCGATATAGCACTATATAATCAAGGTTTTTTTAATTATCATGTTTCTCATTCAAAAAATAGAGGAGGATATGAAATAGCAATGTATGACAAAAGTGACAATACTTCTCCTGTTTTTTTCCACTTGTCAACTTTTTCTGAAGGTTATTGGAAAAAACATTATGATGAAAAAAAGAGAGAGATAGAAAATGCTAATATTATAAAAACTAAAGATTATTCAGTAAAAGTCCATAATCTTGAAGATTTAGTTGTCAATAAAACCAAAAGGCTTAATTTTATGGATAATCAGGGACTTTTAGATGAGGAAGAATCTCAGAAGCTTTCAGAAATAAGGTCAGGAAACATAAAAATAGCTTGCTTAAATTTTGACCCTGAAACAAAAATAGAGGAATTTATCAACCTTAGAAGAGAAAATTATTGCGAAGACAGCTCTGAAATGCAAAATAAGGAATATTTAACTTATTTGAATAATACAAAGATATTAAAGGATTTTTATGATCTTGGAATGATTGGAATGATTGTTGAAGACAACAAAGAAAAATTTAATATTGAATATTTTTTAAAATCAATGAAATTGCTGCATAATTTTTAATTTAATTCGTATTCTGATAATTTAAATAAGATTATTTATTGAAAAGCTGAAAATAATATTGTTTATGAATGCAGAATTATTGAGTAACTAGGCACTCATTGACACTTAACCCTTTGCAATTGTCCTCATAATATTTCCTGCATTCTGATACGCTCATGCTTATGCAAGCACTTGGCCTTATTTCTAAAAACACTTCATTCATTCTCTGGTTAACCTGGCTATTTACAGAGCTTTCCACAAAGATTCTGATAAATCCTGGAATATCATCAGGAATATTAGACTCATCCATTAATCTGAAACATGACTCATAATTCTTTAGCCTGCACTCTTTCACCAGATTAATCTTATTACTGCAGAACTCTTGATATTGCAAAGGAACGCTTTCACAATTGCATGAATTTTCATCATCAATGCAGGCAAGCATTTGATCCTTCACTTTCTCTGCATACTGACCTTTGATTTGCTCCTTTTGAAGCAACACTAAAGGCCTGAGTATTGGATCCAGAAAATCCCTGACAAATTTCGGGGCAGTTAAGGGAACTACATTAATTGTCTGGTCTAATAATTCACAAGCAGTTATGTTGCCATTAATGCAGTTTAGCTGCATCTCTTTTTTGTCTAGGCAAAACTCCCTTGCATAGACAGGTATAGCTGAGCAGTCGCAATTCTCCGGGTCTATTACGCAAGTTTTGGCAATTTCAGCTGAAGCTGCCATTCCTTTCAACTTCTCAGCATCAATGAAGCTCTTAAAAGTTTGGGCAAAATAAGGCTGCAAAAATGTTGGCAAGCCTGGAGGATAAAAAACAATGTTATCAAGCTGCTCGCAGCCCATTCCTCCTGTTTGCATGCAAGCAAAGCCGTAACTCTTAGTCTCTTCGCAATAATTAATGTAACCCGTATTTTCTAATTTTGTGCAGTCGCAGGAATTAATGTCTTTGAAGCAGTCATAAAGCATTGCATACACTTGGCCCTCTGCTTGAGTTACTGCCTGCTTTTTTGCTTCTTCGCATTGTTTTTGACCGTTCAGATTCGGTATTTTTGTGCAGTCGCATTCATCAAAATTATCTTCGCATTTTTGCCTAAAATTTGACTCATAATCTACATAATAAGTCTTGGCTTCTTCGCATTTTTGCTTGGCAACCAGGTTAGTGATGATTGAGCAGTCGCATAAAGAAATATTTGATTCGCATGCTGCCTTGATTTCTGCACCTTTGGCTAGTTCTTCATTGCATTTAGAAACATATTCTGACTTTTCAAAAATTGAGCAGTCACAAGCCTCCGGAGTATCAAAGCATAATTGCTCTAAAGCTTTCAGTTTCCCTATAAATTTTGCTTTTTCATTCTCACAAACATCAACTAATCGTGGATGAGGCAAGTCAGCACACGAGCAAGCAGTCAAATCATTCATGCACTCCTCGGATTTTTGGCTCATTAATTTAATGCCTTCATCAACCCATTTTTGGCACTCAGCTTTAGCTTCATCCTCTGAAAAGTATGAGCAATCGCAAGAGTTAGGGTTTATATAGCATCCTTTTATGAATGACTTTGTTGATTCGCAGTGCCTTATTAGTTCCTCCTCGTCGAATTGGCTGCAGTCAAAGGTGTCAAAATCATAGTGGCTTATTTGGCTAATGTCAAAAGCATAAATCTTTGAAAAAAACAATAATGCTAACAATAAAAAAAAATTTTTAAACATGAATTTTATTAGTTATCCTAACATTATAAATATTAAAGAGATATATATCGGTTGCTTTTTGGAAATATTAAAGAGCACTTAAAGATTAATTTTTAATATGGTTACTAAAGTAATTAAAAACAATAAATCAATACAGCCTTACAGTGAAGCAAAAATTGCCAAAGCATGTATTGGAGCAAAAATGCCTGCACCAGTTGCGGAAACTATTGCTAAAATGATTACAGCAGAATTAAAAGCAAAAGATGCTGTCAAATCGTCAGAAATTAAAAAGATGATATTTGATATCATTGAAAAAATAAGCAAAGTTCCGAAAGAATGGGCATCGTATAAAAAGAAAAAATAATTCACACTATTTTTTGATTTTTTTTATTTCATTTTTTATAAAGAAAAGTTTAAAATGTTTCTTTAACTTTTAATAATTATGGCAAATGAAGAACCAACTACTTATTTAAGTTTTTGCGCAAGCCTGATAAAAAATGCCACCAACAGCAAGCAAGCAAACAATTTTGACGAGCTTATGCCCTTAATAAAGCATGCATCATTTTCATGGGTTGACCATTCCGCAAATGATTTCACAAAAGAATCCTTGGAAATAGCATCTAAATTAGGATTTTCAGAAACGTTAGTGAATAATCTTATAAAATTATCAAAAGATAAACATGATCGCACAACAAGCAGGTATGAAGACTTGAATTCAGAGATGGGATTAATCCTTCCAGTAATTGATGTGAATAATTTTGATGTAAAAATTGACCCTTTAATGATACTTATTAAAAAAGATTTAATATTATCAATACAATCAACCAAATCCCTTCATTTAAAGCAATTATACGCTTATGCTGAGTCCATAATAAAGAAATCAAAAAAAGAAGACTTGCCCACATTATTGCTTATCAGAATAATTGCAAAGAATAACAGGTTTAATTTTGAGCAAGTTTCTGAAATAGAAGACTCCAGCGATAAAATAAGCCGCGAATTGATTGACAACTCTGCATCAAGGAAGATATTAGGGGTTAAGATTTATCACATGAAGCATGCGCTTGTAAAATACTTATCTGGATTATGGTCAACAACCAGCGTGCTTTCATCGCTTGATTACGGCGATGCTGAAGTATTGTCTAATAACCCTAAAATACTTGAAGGAATAACTGTTCAACTGGAAAAAGTGCACACCCAAATCTCACTTGCTGAAGATTTATCCAATGTTTTGGCTTCAGGGCTCGCAGTGCTTCAGTCAATTTACAATAATCAATTGCAAGTAATCAACAATAGAATGACTTACATGATGGGAATTCTGACAGTTATTGGAACAGCATTGTTAGTACCTAACACTATAGCAACAATATTGTCACAGACCAATATTTTCTTGTTCACCCCTGCAGACACTGGATGGTACTTGTCATTCTTAATTTTCATTACAGTAGTTGCCACTTTTATTTCTTGGTGGTGGGTTAAAAAGATTGGGCTGCTGCCAAATAATCCTGAACAGCCATAAATTTTATTATATTATAGGCTCGCTAGGAAAAGGGTTATTGCTAGGTATTCCTGAGCCTAAATCTATGGATACATTAGTTGAAGGAAGATTTCCTAATTCTTCCATACCATTAACATTAAGGTTAGGTAAATCCCCTAACTCCTGCAAATTGCTTAAGTCAGCATTGCTTGATTGCGTGCATCCAGCAAAAAGGATTATTGCAAAAATTAATGGAATTATTTTTTTCACTCAGCCCTCACCTCAGATAATAATCTAGAATATTCAGCTTTCAAAATTTCAAATTTATCCTTAGTCTCCTGGATTAACAATAATGCCTGAGCATTCTGCCCAGCATCCAATAACTCCTGCGCTTGAGCTTCTAAAGAATATAAATCAGTTTCTAAGCTTTCAAGCAAACTAGTGTCAAGGCTTAAGCTTTGCGCTGCTTGCTTTAAAGACAATAATTTATCCTTCTCTGAGTTAATTGCTGCAATTACTGCCTGAGCCTGAATCTGAACCCCTTCACCTTGAGCCTGAAGCTTCGCGTATTCCTCCTGAACCAATGCAACAACTGCTTGTGCCTCGCCTATTTTTTCAAAAGCCAAAGAATCATTACCAGCATTATCCAAAGCTATTGCTTCATCCCTTAAAGTTTCTAGCTCTGCAGTCAAAGCTTCTAATTCGGTTGTGTCTAAACCCCCATTATTTGCTGCAACTATTCCTGCATTGGCATTGCTTCTTAATTCATCAAGGCTTTCAACATATTTTTCTCTTATTAATCCTTCAATAATACTATTAATTCTTATCTCCATCTCAGCGCTTTCAAGATTGATTAATTCAATAAATTCTTTTATATCCTCTTCTGTTGCTGTTTCAACAAAGACTGACTTGGCTTGTTCTTTTTTCTGTGCAGCCCACTCAGTGACTTCATCAAACATGCTCGTGTTTATATTATAAGCAGAGATTTCAGCTTTCTTTTCATTAACATCAATGATTTTTGCATTAAATACTTTCAAGAATAATGCATAATAAGCCTCATTAACTTCTGATTTTTGAGTAGAATAATCATTGCCCTCAAACGCTTGCTTCATCTTTTCGGTTATTCCTCCAAAAATGCTCTCAATTTTTGTGCCTAAAAATTGAGCTTTATCTCCTAATGATTGAGCTTGCTCACCTAAAGCTACCCCTTCATCTTGGCCCTCTTGGGTTGCTCCACCAATTGAGGCTTGCAAAGTTTGTATTTCACTCAATAATGCTGCTGCTCTTGCTGAAGTTGCTGGATCTTGCATAGCCATGGGATTTGCAGTAATTCCCTGATACTCTGTGCTCTTTGCCTGAATCTGGCTAACTATTGCCTGTATCTCTTCAGGGCTTTTGCCACCAGTTAAGGCATCAATCTGCGCCTGCAAAGCCTCACCTTCTGCAGCATATCCATCCATTTTAGCCCTAATATTAGTCTCTAATTCAGAGCCCATGCTTTTAAGCTGCTGCTCAAGCCCATTAGCTCCTAATGAATAATCAATAATACCCTGAATTGCTTGTGCATAAGTTTGCGGTGTTGCAGAGCATAAAGCATCAACCCTGCTTAAAACACCTTCTTTGATAGATAATAATGCACTAGTATCCAATGTTATTCCTTCCGAGCTTAAGCTTACAACCACTTCATCCCATATTGCTTTCACAGCATCAGCTCCATCAACGAACTTCTGCATATTATACTTTGCCATTGCGCAGCTAACAGCTAAATATTCAGTTTCAGCTCCTGCATCAATAATTTCTTGAGGTATAACTTTTGGTATTTGGCTAGCTCTGACTGCAGCTTCTGCTGGAATCCCCATCTCGGAAATATCAGGCGCGCCAACTGCTCCTGTTGGACCATACTCTACAGCGCTTGCTATTTCTATTAATAATAATAAACTTAAGATTAAGACAGGCTTATTCATAGTTATAGAATAATAATTATGAAGATTTTTAAAGATTTGGGAATTACAGTATTTTTGGCAATTTAAAAAATATTCTTATTTGAACAAAAATGCAATAATCCCTAGCTCCTGAAGCAGGAAAATTAGATAAATTATTATTAATATTGCTGCCTCTTTTCTGTCAATTTTTCTGTCAGTGCTTACAAAATACCAAGTTATAATCATTGAGAGTATTGTGAAAAATATTAACGTTGAAAAAGACAAAATGTTGATAGGCACTGTGCTTAATAATGAAGACACACCCAAGATAAGAGTTAAGTTAGTGATGCAGCTGCCAATAATGTTTCCAATACCCACATCATATAATTTTTTCCTGAAAGCCTGAATAGTTGTTGAAAGCTCTGGCAAGCTTGTTCCAAAGCCTATGATTGTGGCACCTATTATTGAGTTAGGTATGCCTAAGAGTTCAGCAATGATTATACTATTATCAACTAATAATTTTGAAGAAAATAAAACAATTATTAATGATACTATGAATTTTATGACAGTGATTGTTGTTTCGCTTTTTTTTGCTTTCTCCATCTCCTGAATTCCCTCTATTTTTTTAGGAGTCTTAACTGCAAAGAAAATGAAAAGAATGAGAAGAATCACACCCATTATTGAGGATAAATTGCCTGTTTGAAGTATGAATAACGGAATAATCGATGCCACAAACAAGAAGCTTAAAAGCCCCTGAAAAACTCTTCTGTTAAATTTTATAAAACGCCTGCCACTTAAAAAAAAAGCCAAGCCCAAAATTATTGTAACATTGGCGATATTTGAGCCGAGCACGTTTCCGAGTGACAAGCCAATTTCTTTCACCAAAGATGAATGTATTGAAACGAATAATTCAGGCAAAGATGTTGAAACTGAAAGTATTATAAAACCTGCGGATAATCCAGTTATCCCTAAATACTTTGAAATCTTAATAGCATAATCAACTGCTTTATCACTGGCTATTGCCAAAAAAATCATGCTGGCAAGCATTATACCTAGTTCAATAATCATCAAAAAAATTTATTCATTAATGATTTTAATAAGTTATGCTTTTTTAAAATTAATAAAAAATCATACAGGGATATATAAAAAATATTTTTTCAGATTAACCTAGTAATCTCTGCTTCATTTATGTCTTTTAATGCCTTTATTTCCTTGGTTTTCATTGTTTTTTTGCCATCAAAGGACAAGATTCCTAGATTAACTCGGTCAGCCAAGCTGATTATATAACATTTATTGTCGCCAAACCTTACAGCTCCCATTAGCATCTCTTCTTTAACTCCTGGGTATTTATTTTTTATCAGCCTTCTTAATTCTGTAAGTATCTCTTTTTTAGGAGAGTTCTGCTTATTAATATAGGCATCAACTGTTTCTCTCATAATGCTAACACTGCTTTGCTGATTTTATAAAATTTGCTAAATTTTTTATTTTTTTAGTCTTGCCAGCAAATTTCCTAGCATCATAGCTAAGGCATAAATTACTAAATTAATTACTGCAGTGATTGCGAATGTCAAAATTATTATGAAAGTTCCTGAAATGAACACTATTCCTGGCAAAGCTATTGGCACATACCAGATTATTGACAGAAACATTAATGCTCCAAGCATTGCCGAGCGCTTAAAGCCTATTTTTAGCTTAAATCCTGCATAGATTGCAATCAAAATCTTAATTATACCTACAGGGTCAAATGAGAACTTAGGATAGATTGCGAACAATAATGCCAATGACTGCAAAACAGTAATTAAGATTAAGATTGCGAAATAATTCTTTGCTTTTGTGAAATATTCAATAAATTTCATATGAACTCTTAAGCGGCAAAGGTTTATATTTTTGGCGAAAACAGTTGGCAATTTCCTGATTTGATGCTTTCTTTAATTGATTCCCATGTAAGATTCATTAATGAGCAGTTGTTCGCGCTTGTTGAAAGCATTTCTAAACTATGGGCATCAGAATCATAGACTTTAACATAAGAATTATTGCAGCCCATTTGCTGGTCTTCAGGCATTAATGCGCTGTTGCATTCAACTGCATCAAAATCAAGAAGGATTAGCAAGTCTTGAGTTACGCCTAAATTAATTCCTGGATGAGCAGCTATTGCCAAACCATCCTGCTCATGAATTAATCTTATTGTTTCATTGGCACTTAAGCCTTTTGCAATAACCTTAGTTATGCCTAAAGCCAAAACATGGCCTTCTAATGTTGAAACCTCTTCCCCAACTATGCATAAAATCCTTTTGTCTAAAGGGCAAAGCACGGATAATGTGGGACTTATTGTGTCATGGTCAGTTATTGCAATGAAATCAAAGCCCAGTCTTACAGCCTCTTTTATAACCTGATTGTAGTCATTTTCTCCGTCACTTGCAATAGTATGGGTGTGCAGATTGCCAATATAGTTTCCCTCACCTTTTGGCGGATTAACTGAAAAAAAATTAATGTTGCTTAATCCTAATATTACAATAATAACAATGCCTAAAATAGCTAAAAAATATAATTTCATAGTATTAATCATTGATTATCAACAAATTATAAAGCTTTTATTATGGAGTGCATAAATAATTTGATTCATTCACTTCATAAATCATTACATCATCAATTTCTACTGCTGCTTTTTCATAGATGTTGTCAAAAGCCTGGCTTGACATTGTGAATCCGAAATTTCCGCTTGACAACAAGCCATTATCATCAACTACATCCATTATTTTTATGTCTTCAAGATACACTAGGAACTTATCACCAACAGCTATTGCTTTAAAATTAAGCCACACATCTTTAGTGATTGGAGTTTGAGCCATTGCAAGGATTGTTGGGGGAGTTCCTGGAGTTGTGGAATTAACCTTAAGTAATAACGCCATGTTTTCCATCAGCCATAAAGAATAACCCTTGAAATCATTTAATCTTAGGATTATTACAAACACTCCGTCTTCTAATTTAAACTTCCCTGCCAAAACATAATCCCCTTTGAAAGCATTGATTCCTGAAGCAAGCAAGTACGAAGGCAGGGAATTAGGAATGCTTACATAATCAGTTTTCAAAACTCCATCGCTTACATTCCATGCATTGCTTTTGTAAACATCATTCCACTTGCTTAAATCATTGCTCATGCTGTCTTCAAATATTGGGGTTAAGTAAGTCATATTATGAACGCATACAAAGCTTGTCTCGTTTGAGCAATAATCAGTTGTGCAAGAGAGGCTGTCATCGCAGCTGCTTGGGCATGAAGTTGGTGCTGGAGAAGAGCAGCCGGCAATTAATATAACCAATAATATCAGCAATAAGTACCCATGATTCATAGAATAAAATTAATCTTTTAAGATTTAAATAATTATTTAACTTAAATAAAATTATTAAAGAATTTTAATTTCTGTAAAAAAAGGAAAATAATTTAAAAAAAGGAAAACAAGTCTTAATTAATGAATTCAAAGATTACCCCATTTATGATAATTGCCTTGCTTGTAGTTTTAGCAATATTAGGGCAAATCTTAGACAGCAACATAGTAATAGAGCTTGGGATAATCTCTTTTTTCATAATCTTTTACTATTTTGTCATTAGAAAAGAGATAAAAGAAGATATGATAAAACTTGTCAACAAATTTGAAAGCATTGAAAAAAGATTCGAGAGCATTGAAAAAAAATTTGAAATTTTCGAGAACAAATTAGAATCTGCGCTGAAAAAGAAATAAGCATTCATTTTCTAATAATTAAATCTTCCTTTATTTCGCAAGCATCTCTTTTGATAACCTGTTTAATATAGAATTCTTTAATGATATTTTCTTGCTTGATTTTTTCACATAAATCACTCCATAACTCCTGGTCCAATGGCTTTGAAATCACGAAGTATTCGCAATCACTGCTTTCAATCATTTGTTTTATGACATTAAGGCAATGGCCTTTCCTTTGGTACTTGTTAAAAATTTGAATATACCATCCTACGCAGGCTCGACCGTTCAAAATTTTCGAATATTCCTCAGAATAAGGCTCAAACCCTGAGACAAATCCAATAGTTTTTTTGCCTAAAACAATGTTTAAAACGCGCTCAAGGGTGTCATCCTTAATTAAGAGGTATACCATAAGAGATAAAAGAATAAAAACTATTTAAAAAGGTTATTTAAGAATTAAAAAGATTAAAAATACCTAAAAAGATTGTATTAAAGATGAAACTTCCAATTTTTAAGTCTAAATTGTTTCTTGCTCCAATGGAAGTTGTAAGCGACCCGGCATTCAGGCTGATGTGCCACAAGTACGGCTCAAGCCTGCAGTTCACTGAAATGATTAGCGTGAATGCAGTCACTAGGGGAAATAAGGCAGTTATTAAACTTGCAAGAACTTTAAATGACGAAAAGCCTGTTGGGGTTCAGTTGTTCGGAACAAAAACTGAGCTAATAAAGGAATCAATAAAAATATTAGAGCATGATTACCCTGGTATTATTAATCCCGACCTGTTTGATTTCAACTTTGGATGTTCATCTGAAAAAATTGTAAGGCAGGGAGCTGGAGCTGCCCTGCTTAAAAGGCCTGCAAAAATTGGGGAAATAGTGAGCATAATGAGAGCCTCAACTGATTTGCCTGTTAGCGCAAAAATCAGGTTAGGGATTACTTCTAAATTGGCTGATTATGTTAAGACTGCTAAAATCATTGAAGCGTCAGGTGCGGATATGTTAACAGTTCATGCAAGATACCAAAAGCAGGGATTCAGCGGCTCAGCTGACTTGAATGCAATTAAGGAGATAAAGCGAGCTGTTAACATTCCTGTTGCTGGCAATGGGGATATAATTGATGAATTCTCTGCTAAAAAAATGCTTGCAGAGACTGGGTGCGATTACTTGATGATTGGACGGGCAGCTATGGGCAATCCTTTCATTTTTTCAAGAATTAATGAATACCTAAAAAATGGCAAAGTGCTAAAGCAAAAAAGCAAGTATGACCTATTTGATGAGTACATTTCGCTCGCAAAAAAATATGCAGTTAAGCCTGAAACAATTAAACAGCAAGAAAGGAATTTTATGAAAAAAGTTAAAATCAATTAAGATTAAAAATAATCACAGCATTATATTATTATGGCAGAGACTGTTGTAAGCCAAGCAATTGAATTAATTAATAGCATAGGAATTTTGGATGTTTTTGTTAAATTTATTTTAGGCTTTGCTATTACTTTTGGAATATTAGAAAAAACTGCGATTTTCGGAAGCAACATGCAGAGAGTCAATGCGGCAATCGCCGCAAGCATAGGAGTAGTTGCGGTCTTGGCATTTTGATTGATAGATTTATAATAAAGCAGAATATAATGTTTTTATGGATTTCAAAAACAATATAGGCAAAATTGACAGAATCATCAGAGCAATATTAGGAATAGCAGCTATAGCACTTGGATACATGTACAGTGTATGGATTTACTTATTAGCAGCTTTATTGCTTGTGACAGCAGCAACTGGTTATTGCTTTATTTATGACCTCCTTAAGATTAACACTTTAGGGAAGAAAAAGAAAAAATAAAACCCTTTATTTTCTAATTTTTTTTATTTTATTCTTCAGGATAAGTATAGGTGCACCTTACTGGGCAGCCGCTATACATGCATTCTTCTGCGCAAGTAATCACTGCTTCTTTTGGCAAAGTCTTTACATAAACACATAAATTATTAATGCATAAGGGAGTTTTTCCCCCGTGAAATATTGCTGCTGACTGAACCCTGTTTCCAAAAGCGTTTTCAGACACGCAATCATTAGGCGTGCAGCATTCTGCCCAAGTGTCATAGTAACTAATGCATTGCTCGCCCGAAACTCCGTTGCAGTTAGTGTTTTCGTAAGCCAGCTCATTTGGCATTGTTAGCCTAGTCTGCACTTCGCCTTTTTGGCAGCACATATAAAAGCACCTGTCTCCAGTGCACTCTGAGGAGGGGATAGCTTCTCCCCTGTAAGACTCCAATATTACTGCTGATTCGCCGTATTGATTGTCATTCACTATCAGTTTTGAATAATCATCCTGCACATATCCAGTTGCTTTGTAGTGCATGCATGTCCCTCCAGCAGTTCCTGAGCAGTCATAATGCGAGCCTTTCCAAACAGGAAGCATTGAGCACATCTGGTACCTTTGCTGTCCGGGAATAATTGGGCTGGCAATATCAACAAGCCTCATGCAATAATCCTCTGTGCAGGGATTAGCATCATCGCATTCTGAATTGTCATAGCAGACTGACTGCAATTCTGCGAGTATTTCTTCAGGAGTTTTCATTAAAGTTGCATTTTCATCAATGTATTTTTTCACAACCTCCATTATTCCTGTGCCGTATTTTGCGCTCCAAGAAGCCACGAATGAGTTAAAATTCCTTGGCTGAGACTCTGCCACTAAATCCCATATCTGCTTATAACCGTTTGCCCCTATTGATTTATATAAGTCCCATAAAACTAATGCTCCGAAACCGTCAATTTCTCCAGGATTATTTATGGCTGAGTTCACAAATTCATTATTGTCCTCATAATATTGCCTAATCATTCCTAAAAATGTTGACTTGCTGCTTTCCCATCCTGCCTCATCCTTTCCGTCAACCACTCCCCCCAGAGTCCTCGCACTCATTGCGTTCGCCCTTGCCTGGATATAATAATTAATATAATTTTGGTAGGTTGAAACTATCTCAGGAAGCCTTAATTTTATATTAGCCTTATCTAACTCATCAGTCAATATTCCGTCAAAAGCGTTCTCTGCAAAATATGCCAAATCCTCCTTGAATGCATCGTTTTCATTGGTTTTATCCCCAATGCTATGCTGAGCAGAAGTAGTTGACAATTTGGAGTAATCATATGAGCCGTACAGAAACCTTGTAGCCCAATGAGCGTACTCATGAGCAGCTGAATCCCCGTCACCCTGATTCATTCCAAAATCACTGGTAGCCTCTCTTGCTAAACCTATTACATTGCCTTTATTGTAAAAATATGAGCCGTCAGGATCAGGCCAAGTCACCTCTCTTTGTGATGCAACAAAGCCTGATTTAGAACTCTTTAATCTCCAAAAGTCAGCTAATTCAGTGAAATGCCTGATTATTTCAAAAGCAGTCTTTGTCTCATCATCAGGATAATTAAAAGTAAGTGAACTGCTTGCGCCTAAATAAGCATCCATGACATACCTAATGTTTCCTCCGCTTTTTAGCATCTTGGCAACCTCGTTTTCAGCATAAACTTTAATCAAAAACTTTGAAGTATCTGCATTGTTAGGGTCAGTGTTGTCAAAGCAAAAAGACATAGTGCCTTCATCCAATACCGGGCTGTTTAAGTTATTAAAAAAAGACTTGATTGAGGAGAGAAAACTAATCTTATAATGCTTTACATTATTAGTGTCGATTTTTTCGCCAGCCCCATTATACACCTCAAATTTTAATCCCCTGCTTAAAGGTTTGCCTTCAAAATAGCCGACAGGGCCCATGCAGGTCACATCAGAGGAATGCTCCTCATAATCAATTATGTCAATCTTTAGGGAAGATGCAGGATTAAGGGTTGTTCCAGTGCATGTCCACTCGCTGAAATGGTCAGCTTCAAAGCTTGCAATATTAGTTGTGTTGTCATAAGAGGCAAGGCCTGAAGGCACCCACTCTCCGTTGATTTTAGCATAAACCATTAAGTCTGTGAAATTTAATGCGCCCATAGTTATTTGGACAGTGACAGGCTCCAAGAGCTCATCCGAATCAGCAACCTGAAAGGTTAGTTTGCCGTTTAATTCATCCTTTTCAATAACTGTTGGGGTGAGATCAGCAGATAACTTAATGGAGTATGCTGGAGCTGTTACTTTCACCCCTTCATTTTCAAAAACTATTTGGTTAGGATTGGCCTGATCCATAACGCAGCCCGTGTCATTAAGATTGCAATCCCATAACTCAACCACTGGAGGATGATTAATGTCAGGATTGTAAGTGATGTTTTCTTCAGCTGATAAATTTAAATTATTGCCTGAATTATTTGTTAAAGTTCCGGGTTGCGTGCAGCCTGAAAAAGCGATTATTGAAATTAAAATACTGAAGATAAAAACTTTATTACCCATTATTAAAAATAAAATATTAATTGCTGTTTTAAATAGTTAATTATTCAATGCTAAAAATCCAGTTCTCAATATTTTCATAATTGTACTCATAAACCTCAGTGCAATTAATGCCTTCATTTTTTACATGGCCTGTCCTGATTATTTCAGCAACAATTTCTGTTTCATTCATTGAAATAATATCAAACAAGCCGTCAATTTCATTATTAATAACGCTTAATGCGCACTTGCCCGCCAAGTCCCCCCATCCACTCACTCCGAATCTCACCCTTAATTTACCATCAATTATTCCAGTATTATTAGTGGCGCAGAATGTGCAGTTCGCTGTTATCCCCCTAACACTTATTTCAGCATTAGGGCATGAGCCGTTTAAGCAGTCAAATGTTGAATTAACAACCTTGTAAGTGTAGTTAGTAATCTCTTGGCCAAAATAATCATTAATTGACATTGCTGGCTTATCTTGTTCATAATTATAGTTAGCTGTGCAGCCTGACAATAAAGCTAGCAAAAAAAGCGAAAATAAAACAGCATTCTTCATAATTAATACTAAGTTGTAAGCAAGGATTTAAATAATTTTTCTTAGTCCTTAATTAAGTAATCTTCAATTTTCACTTTGAAAACTGGAGGCATCTCCCTTTTGTTTATAGTATTGTCATGCATTTTCTGCATTTTTTCATTGTAAGGCTCTAGCCCCCTTACCATTCTGTCAATCTCTTCATAGCTCATGCCTATTTCTTTTTCATCTGTTTGCCCTGCCCATAATCCTGCGCTTGGAGCAATTTCTAAAACGCTATTAGGAAGCAAGCCTTCAACTACTGCTAATCTTGCCAAGCCGTAAACTTCACCTTTAACTAAATCCCCTATTGGCTCAAAATCAACTAATCCATCCCCTCCTTTTGTAAAATATCCCATTTCTATTTCATCCTTGTTGCTTGTTCCAACCACTCTTCCGTCAAACTCGTTTGAAAAAGAGTAAAGAATCTTTGCTCTTTGCCTTGATTTCATATTGCCTATCACAAGATTTTTCTTTTCTTCTGATATTTTAGGCCTTGATTTTAAATCAGCATTGATCGACTCCTCAATGTCAATTATTTCATATTCCAACCCTAAGGTTTCTGCAACCTCTATGCCTTCCTTTGTGCTGGGCATTAAGTAAGCCAAAACATTTTTGGTTCCAACAGCTTTAATTGCCAAGTAAGCGCAAACAGCGCTGTCAACTCCTCCGCTTATTCCAATTATTAATTTATGGCTTTTTGCGTAATTTTTCATGCTAACTGCCAAGTCAAGGCTTAGTCTTTCATAATTAAGGCTTGGGATAGGGCAATTCATATTAATGCCTCTAAAGTGCTTACTAGTTTTGCACCATTATTTTGCAAAGCTTCTAAGTCCTGGTTAGTCAAATCTTTGCCTTCAATTGTCAAGCCTTTAGTTGCATCCGAGACTATGCATAAATTCTTGTAGCCTAGTCCTTTCAATGTTTCAAAAGTGTCTTTTACGCATATTCCTGCAACTAATCCTGCAATGTAAACTTCAGTGTTAGGGTTCTGATTAAGCATGTATTCAAAATATTTCATTGCCGAGCTGTTTACTTTTATGTTCGTTGTGTTTTTTTCAAAAGCAGCAAAATCAGTTAATTCCATTATTTTCTCAGGGCTAACAACTTTGGTTCTTGGAATATTAAAAGTTTTATAACTAAATTCATCAATGAATTGCCATCCAAAAGTGTTTTTAACACAGTGATTCCCGTAAGTATTGAACTCTTCTATGCTTGAAGAGTCAGTTAAAGTGTGAGTATCACGGGTCATTACAACTGCTGCATTGCTTTTTTTGCTGTAAGTTTCAATTAATAATTTATTGTTGTAAATTATTTCACCTGAACCCTGAACTGGCAGAGCACTTTTATAATCTGCTCCGTTTATTTTACGATTCTCAACAAAATCGTTTTGCATATCAACTATTACCAATATTTTTTCAATGTTTTTCATAAACTATCACCTTTTACTAAATAGTTATTGTTAATTTATTTAATAAAAATTAGTGTTGTAGCATTTACTACAAAAGAGTTCTCAAAGTTTCTGATTTAATAATCTTTTCCAACTCCTCTTGAGTCAATTTTACTGCCACTTTGTTGCTGAAACCCTGGTTTAATATCTCTTTTCTCGCGTCTGATGCGTGATAATTAGTTGATAATTTAGTTATTATTATTTCATAATTATCAGAATTAAAGCAGGAATAAGTAGACTCATTTTCGCCTAAAAGTATTGCTTTTTTGATTCCAAAAATTGACTCAACATGCTTTTGGTAAAGGCTTTTATTAAAGAGGTCTTTAACTGGCTTAACAAGGTGATAATAATCTTTCAGAGATTCGTCAATCCATCCCTTGACTTTTTCATAGCCAAAAAGGTAAGACAGCTCGTATAATTTGTAGTTCTTTGGAGGCAGGATTTTTTTTGCCAATTCATAATTAGGCTGTCCCACTCCTATTAACAAGAGTTCTCCCAAATTTTTAGCTTGGCTGAATAAATCAGCATGATTCAGGCACAATGGCTGGAATCTTCCTATTATTAAAACAGGGTTCATAGCAGTTCACTTAATAGTTTTTCAATGCCTTTGCTTATGATTACTGGATAATTAGTTAAATCTTTGAATTTTTTAAGCTCTTCATTCCTATAGTTAGAGATTTCTTTGATGCTTTGGCAGCTATAGACTTGCTTTCCTGACTTAATCACAGGTATTAGCAGCTCTTTTGCTGCTTGCCCTCTGCCTAATTCATTGCTGAGATCTTCATCAAATAATCCAATGATGTCTTTTGCATAAAATCCTTCATCATCAATGATTCTATAGACTTGCTGTATTCCCGGAAGCGTTGATTTAATCTTGTCCTCTGAAACCTTAAGGGTTGGAATCCAAGTATTATCTTTTTTGTATGCGCACATTTTGAAAACTCCTGGATTAGGCTTCGGCGGGCAGACTAAGGCTGTGCCTACAAGGTACTTTTCAATCCCGGCATTATTTTTTTCCAAATAGTCAATCTTACTAGCATTAAGGTCATCACTTGCAACTATTCCATAATTGTTTATATTATTCATTTTCATGAATTCATGAATGTATCTTGATTGCTTTAGCAAATCTCCGCTGTCAATCCTGACAGCGAATTTTTCCAACTTATCTTCCTTGGCTATTTTTACTACAGAGTTCAATGCTTTTTTTAAATTGTAAGTATCTAACAGAAAACATACATTGTTTTTAAAAACTTTTGACTGCGCCTTGAATGCTAAGTACTCGCTAGGATGAAGTAGTACATATGAGTGGCCGTGAGTGCCTCCAACCACTTCATTATTTAGCCTTCCATAACGGCATAGTGATGAATAATTAAATCCTCCAATCCTTGCAGCCCGAGTATTCAAAACTGCTGAATTTGGGGAATCAGCTCTTCTTGAACTTCCTTCTAAAAGAATTTTGTTATTAGAAACCAGGCTAATATCATTGGCTATTGAAGCAACATTAGTCTCAGGGTTAATGCAGGTGAGCATTAAGGTTTCATACAATTGGTTGATTTCAAAAGCTTCATGAAGCCTTAATTGCGGCTCTTTTGCAAAAAAAACCTCACCCTCTTTCATTGCATACATATCACCCTTAAAGCTTGCATTTTCAACCCATTTTAAAAAAGCTTCATCAGTAATTCCCTGTTTTTCTTTCAAATAATTTGAAAAATCTTTGGTGCCATTGCAGTAAAGCAGCACAGCCATGGCTTGCTCTAATCCTGCATTAATCATGTAATCCCTTTTGGCTAATTTATCATATTTTACTCCTTCATAAACAAAATTGCCTATAACTTTATTGGCCGGCAACTCCCTGACAACTAAATTAAATACTGATTCTAGTCCGAAATAATTCATCTTGTAATTGGCGTAAGCCATTGAGATTTCATAAAAATCAAGGGTATCAAGTGAATCCTCTTTAATATCTAATAATTTGGGCGCATTCATAATAGTTCATGACTTAGTTTTTAAATATTAAACTGTGTTGTAGCAGTTGCTACGAAAAGCTTAAAGTTATGAGATTTTTACCAATTAACTATGTATGAGAGCCTGAATAATCTTAAATTAAGCGACAATCAGCAAAAAGTCTACCTTTCACTTTTAAAGCTTCATATAGCAACTGTTTCAGAGATAAGCAAAAGCAGCGGAGTTTACAGGTCAAACTGTTATGATGCATTGAATCAGCTGCAAGAATTAGGACTTATAAGTGTGATAACAAAAGAGGGAAAAAAGTATTATGAAATGTCAGACCCTGATAATTTAAAACGACTGCTTAAAGAACAAGAACAATCACTTGAAAGCGAACTTCCTGCTTTGAAAAGGATTTATCACAGCACCAGAGCCAAACATGAGGTTCAATTGTATGCAGGAACTGAAGGAATAAAAACAATACTTAAAGATATTAACACTGAAAAATCTTATGACGCTTTCGGAATAAGCAGCAACCTAGGAAAAGTTGTCCCAACATATTTCAACATCTGGATTGGCGAAAGGTACAGGCTCGGGCTTACTGCAAGAATGGTTAAAACAAAAAGCGACAAAATGCTCACTCCTCAAACTTTCGGATTAAAAGTTTACAACAAATTGTTTGAAACCAGGGACTTGCCTGACGAGCACTACACTCCATCAGCAACGTTTATCTACGGAAGCAAGGTTGCAATAATTCTAGAAAGCATAGAGAATCCTCTCGGAATAATAATTGAAAACAAGGAGATTGCCCAAGGCTTCACAAACCAATTCAAAGCATTGTGGAAGATAGCAAAAAAAGAAAATTTATCAGAGTATGAAGGATTAAAGCCTAAAATTGAATTATGAATTGCTTTTTTTGTATTATATCAATGTTTTTTGCCTGCCGTTTTTTATCTCAAGGTCTATCTTGTTTTTTTCAAATTCCTTAACGGATTCTTCAAAAAATTGCGTAAGGTTTTTCTTAATCTTTAGCATATTATTAGTAATCTTTAAAGAATCAAGCAGGTTAATGTATTCCTTGCTTATTTGCCCATAGTTATCAAGTTCAATGCTGTAAATTGGCATTAAATCAAAGTCTTGCTTTACAAAAATCATATGCACATTAGGGTCCCTTAAATAAAACAGTTGCTCTTCATTTTTTTTGTCTTTGCCTGCATCGCCTTTTTTAATGATTGCGCTTAAATCATAAAACTCAAAAAATTCATTTTCTTCCTCTAGATTCTCCTGTGGCATGGCAGCAATATCCAGCAATAATATTGATAAATCGCTTAATTTGCTTGTTAAGTCTAGCATTTTCTTAATTTCTGAAAGCTCTTTTGTATAGGTTATAATCTGCTCTTTGGTATCATATGCTGAAAAATTCATAGGCAACTCTGAAGCTTTTTTTTCATCATTGATTAAAGTGTTTTTGCTGAAATATTTTTTAACCATTTCACGGCTTACCTTAATATCCTGCTTAATATCATGACTAAAATCCTTCAGCTCTTTCTCACTTAAGCATAATTTTTCAGTAATTGCTCCATCTTTGCTGATTTCAATCTCGCAAAGCGCGCGATATGAACCCTCATAGAATGTATAGATATTATTGTAATTGCTGAACATAAAATTTTCTGTAATCGCATAAAATGTTGAAAATGGAGCTTTTGAAGACAAAAATTTTTTGGGCAATTCTTTTGATTTTAATAATGTTTTAGCGAATATGTTTTCTTCTTCATTGACAGAATAAGACAAAGCGTTTAATAGTTTATCTTTTGATGAATAAAGTGTTTGCAAAGTGCTCAAAGCCTCAGTTTTTGATAATCCCCTGATTGAAGTCTTGAGCTGTTCCAAATCCATGCTTAAATTAAAAATATTGTTTGTTTTAAAGATATCTTGAAACTAATAAGTAGTAATTTTATTAGGATAAAATTAAAATAAAAAAAATTGCTCAGCAATTACTGAGCAGTTTCCACTAATTTTTCAATCAAAGTTTTGTGGTGCTGTATTCCGCATTGTAATTTTTCATTTAATCCCTTGGCATCATTGTTTAACACATAAGGGGTGATGTTTTCTATCATTACTTTTGACAATTCTCCCTTGTCATTTACTTTATACTCTTGCCTTAATGCTTTTTCTAATTCTTTAGAGTTCATGTCAGTATGCACAGCAAGGATGTAAAAATCAGTCATGTCAACCCTTATTTTTTGGCTTTTTTCGCTTATTCTTTCTCCTCCCTCCTTTATCAAAGCGTCGCTAGTCTTGAAAGTTCCAGCATGTTTTAAGAGTCCCTTGTAATCCTTTCCTGCTAATTGGATAGCGAGTTCAACTTCTTTTGTGTTGTAATCATTCCTGTATTTTTCAATATCATCCATGCAGGTTAAATTAAACTCTTCTTTAGCTTCTTTAAGTATTGTATAAAGCCCTGAATCAATGTATCCTTCTCCTTTGTTCCAGAATCCTCCTGGGATTGCTGCTTTTCCTTTTCCCGGCTCATTCTTTCTCCTGACTAAAGGCACAAAAATCTGCTGCTCCTTGTCGTTTGAAAAGATTAGCATTCCTAAATCGCTCGCATGGTTTGGCTTATTATAAGCCTTGTTTCCAAGCCCTATTAGGTAGATGCCTTCAGTTGTTTCAGCAAACTTGAAAAAGTCGCCGTAAACTCCCGGAATATACTTCCCTGAATCAATAAGCTCATTATACACTTTTTCAACTGCTTCTTTATATTCATTCTTGCCAGCCTTAATCATTATTGGCTCAAATTTCATGTCAGCCTCATAGATTGGAGTGAAAGGATTATCTCCTTTCTCTTCCCTGTTTTTTATCTTCTGCTCTTTAGTCAAATAAGCTTCTAAGGTATTAACACCTAAATTATCAAGCTTGCCGTTTTTTCCTGTTGCAATTAAAATTTTCATCTTTTACTAAACACCTCAATTAAGTATTGTATGGAAAATATTCTGTTAATAAACCTTGTTGTAGCAGCTGCTGCACAGGGAGTAATTTAAAAAAATACTGCCAAGTTTTCCTTAATATAACCGGATAAGTAAGGAAGAGATTCATTATTATAAGGGCTTAAATTTTTGGCTTTTGTTTCTTGATTCTCTGCTTTCACTTCCCTTTTGTTCATGTTAATTATTATCATGTTGGCTTTGTTTCCTGGCTTTATTTCCCATTCAGGCTTAAGAGCCAAGCTTGCAGCCCTGACAATATTAGATAATCCTTCAGGGTTAAGAATTGATTGTTTAATCAGCCAGCCATAAATTCCAATATTAAAGGAGGGAAGGCCTGAGTAATACTTTTCTAATTTGTCTTTTTCTGTATGAGGCGCATGGTCAGAGACTAAGTAATCAATATCTCCATTGATTAATCCGAAGTTTAAGTCTAGCCTGTCATCTTCAGTTTTTACGCTTGGATTGCATTTTAACAGCACCCCTTTTTCTGCAAAATCTTGATTGCTAAAATATAGATAATGATACGCTGTCTCGCATTTAACAGCATCCCTTCCATATTTTTCCCTAGCATCCAGTATTAAATCCATACCTTCCTTAGTGCTTAAATGGCAGATAGTAAGTTTAAGCTCGTTATCTAAAATTTTTGGCAAATTTTTATCATTAACTAAGAATTCTATGCCTTTTGTTTCAACAATGTTGGGCCTTGCATAATAATGAGTGATTGGGTTATTAATATTAAATGGGTTTTCTTTCTCATATTTATCAATTAAGCCAGGGTCTTCGCAGTGAACCCTTATTTCACTGCCTTTAGGCAATAATAGTATTTGCTCTAAAAGTTTATTATTGTCATCAAACATTGTTGAGGCAACTCCTGTGCTTTTTCCCTGAAAAGCTTTGTACTTGTTATTAGTTTCCTTGCCTAACTCTTCTAGTTGCTCATTAGTGCTGCTTGGAGTCACTAAGCCATACAAATCAACTGGTATTTGCGCTGAGTCTTGTATTATTTTCTTATAAGCCCTTGCTAACTCAGCAGTTGTAAGAGAGGGATTAGTGTTAGGCATTGCAGCGCAGCCAAAACACCCAGTTCTTTTAAGATGATTAGTTCCTGAATAAATAGTCTCCCTGTCTAACTCTTTCAAATCTCTTAAATGGACATGGGAGTCATAAAGTGGAGAAGTTAATAATTCATAATCTTTCAATGCAATAACTCTCTCATTAATTGAAGAACCCAAACAAATGCCTTCATCAACAATTAATCCCTTATTAATCCTATATTCCTGGTATTGTACCATTCCATTGCTTTTCAAAACATTTCCTTTAATCAGCATACTTTATCACTTTTTTTCAATTATTGCTCCACTCTTATCCCTTTCGCCAAAATCCTTGGTTTGTTTTCCTGTAAATACTGTGCCTTTAACGCAAACCCTGTCATCATCTTTGCTGTCTCCTGTGTCGCAAGAAGCGCATAATCCCCAGCCCATGCATTTCATGTAACGCTCAATATTCTCAATGATGTTATTATCATTAACTCCCTGCTTAACTGCTTCATCAACTATTGCATTCATCATAGCTTGGGGTCCGCAAGTAACAATGTAGTCATAATTTAGGAAATTAATCCTTGAAACTGGCAATTTGTCAGAGATTTGCTCAGAATAGCTCTTTACATTTTTTTTAATAACTCCTCCAGTAATCCTTTCAGCCATATTCATCAAAACTTCATCCTTTGATTTATATGCTGCAATGAAATCAAACTCAGCATTGACATTCTCAACCAAATCTGTTAATGATGCGATTCCGCATCCTCCTCCTATGACTAATACTTTCTTGTTCTTTAATAAACCTAAATTGTAGCCATTGCCTCTTGGCTCGCTCATGTAAATCATGTCCCCTTTTTTTAGCCCTGCCAATCTTTTGCTCATCTCCCCTTTAATCCTAACTGTAATGCTGTTATCCCCTGATAAAGTGTAAGGCCTCATCATTGGAGTGCCGGATTCATCCCACAGCATCACTGCCAAATATTGGCCAGGGTTATGCTTTATTTTTTTGTCAAAAAATAATGTATAAGTGTCAACTGATTCCTTCACAGATTTAGTTATAGTATACTCTTTATGCTCATCATTCTCAAGTCTTAATTTGCCATTTTCTAAGACTTCGTTAAACCATGAAGGCTCTTTTGGGATAAGCTTGAACCTCTCTTCAATAGGAATATTTTGTAACAGTATTCCAAGGTTTGTTTTTAAATGCGAAATGTAAGTGCTGATTTGCCTTTTGGTTTTGCCTGCAAAAACGCTGCCTAACTGCAAAGTATCCGCCCCTGCAAATACTGCGCAATATGATTGCATTAAATTATTCAATCCTCCGCTGAAGTTTATCTTAAGATTAGAACCGGTCTGCCTTGCTTTCCAGACAGTATACCAGGTGTGCTCAAATAATAGTTCCCCTGACAAGCCTCCTTCAATTATTTTATTGCCAGAATATTTATTAAAAACCTCTGCAGGAACAGTGTTATTAAGGGTTAGAGCATCAATTCCTGCTGCTTCAAAATCAACTATAAACTCTGAAACATCAACTAAAGGACTTAACTTCAAATGCAATTTTTTATTAGTTTTATTTCTTAAAGTTTTAATTGAATCAAGCAATGACTCCTTCTCTTTATCCATGACTGATTCGCCTTTGGCAGTGTTAGGGCATGATTTGTTAATTTCATAGCCTTTAATTTTGTTGGAGATTTCTTCATTGCTTTCGAATAATTCAATGAGTCTTTCTAGCTCTTTGTCGTTTTGCCCGAAGAGTGAAACAATGATTGGAGTTTTTCCTTCATACTTTCGTATCATAGTGATTAGCTCATTGGCTCCTGGGTTTGGAAGGCCCATTTTGTTAACAAAGTATTCCTTGTTATCCAAATAGCCATGAACCATTACTGGAGGATTCCAGCCGCTCCTTTTTTCTAAGCCATTCCAATAATTTTCCCATTCTTTTGGATGCGATTCCTTGTAAGAATTATAAACAGTGTCAATTAATTGCCTTTCTTCAGAATACAAAAGCTTCCTATTTTTAAGAGCGGATTCCTGCCCAGCTTCACTTTTAACTACTTCATATAGTTTTTCAGGGCCGTTTAATCCAATGCTTTTGGTTACGAACTCATCAAAGCCTATATCTGCGTAGCCTATCCAGTTAAGAATGCCCGCGCCGTTTGACAATAAAATCTCCTTATCTTTGAATAATAATTGGTCTAAACTCCCTATAAGCATGATAATTTAAAAAAAACTGCTTATTTTTAAAATAGTGTAACAACTAATAAGTAAAAAAAAATAAAAATTTAAATATTAGTTAATCACTCTTAAGTAAATATGAAAGTTTTAATAATTGGTTATTGGAATGAAGCAAAAGCGGTTTCTTATAAGAATGAAGCTGAAAGCTTGGGGGAGCTGCTTGCAAAAAACAATCATTCAATAATTACAGGAGGAGGAATTGGAGTATCAAAATGGGTTGTTAATTCTTACAGGCTGAATAATGGGAAAAAATACACTGCTTATTTTCCTTCAAAGGAAGAGATGAAAAAAGTGGGCGAAAAAATAGGCCCTTTTCCTGATGAAATAATAGAAACTGCTGGGACTTACCCTACAAGAAATGAGTGCATGATAAAGGATTCTGACATAATAGTGGCATTGCCTGGAGGAATAGGAACATTGGGTGAAATAATCACTGCAGTAAAAGACTACAAAAAGCAAGTTTTCGTGCTTGACAGTGGAGAATTGGCTTCATGGATAAAAAATATCAAAGAGTTATATGAAAAAACTGTTATGGTGCCAGAATTGGAAAAAATATTTTTATGATTCTTCTAAAAAGAAATGGAAAAGCTTTTTAGAAACAGCTTACTGTTTGTATAATTAATGAAAAAATTAACAGCTATTGCTGGAATTATTGCACCAGCATTTTATTTTTTATTAGTGACAATTTTGGGATTGTTATGGAGGGATTATAACCCTTTAAAGCAGTATATTAGCGAATTAGGCAGTTCAGCTTCGCCTTTTAGCACCATCCTAAAAATTGGATTCATGATTTTTGCTTCATTAACAATTATTTTTTCAATAGGTTTAAAAAAAGAGTTTAAAAAAAATGGCTCCTATATTTTTTTATTGATAGGGGGAGTTTTCAAGTTCTTAGCTGGGCTATTCCCTTGTGATGACAAATGCATCAATGTAACTTTTACCGGGCAACTTCACACAATCACTACCAATGGTTTTTCAATCTTAATGCCCCTTACTGCAATATTTTTAGCGCCAAGATTAGCTAGGAGCAAGAGTTATGGAAAAAAATGGGCATATGCTTCTGTAATTTTAGGAATTGTTTCAATAATTTCAGGAACATTAATGCATATTACTTTATTTTCTCAATGCTTAGGTTTGCTTCAGAGAATAAAAATAGGAGCACCATTAATATGGATATTTATAATGTCAATAAAAATCTACAAAAAAAATTGAATAATCAATAAAAAAGCGATTTTTTAGCAATTCTCTTGGGTGAAGTATTTAGGATTCAGCGGCTCGCCTGTTGCTTTTTTGATTAATTCATCCCATTTGTATTTTCTTCCTGGGCTGAAAATTTTTTCCTTAAAATATTGCCCCATATCCAATTCAGGATTGTTTTTTAAATAATGCCTTAGCTGCGAGGCCAATAGTTCTCCAAGCAAATAATTATGGTAATATGCTGGAGCTGTTGCCAAATGGGTTTTTGAAGCCCAGTCAGGCTTGTCCCTGTAAAAATCTATTAGCTGGTATTTTTTCACCAAATCATACCATAACTTGTTTAAGTCCTGGCTTGGGTTCTCATAAAGAGATTTTTCAAAATTAAACATGACAAGGGACCATCTTGCAAAAACCAAGGAGTTCAAGCGCACCGTGAGTTCCAAATCTTTTTTTATTAGCCCTAACTCCTCTTCCCCTATGTTGCCATAATTTTTTAAAAAATCAGGAGATTTGTCAATTTCGCCGAAAAATTGAGCTATTGCTTCGGTTGTAAAAATATGCGACGCCTGCTTTAGTATGAATGGAAGAGTTTTGTCAATGAATTTTTCATAAACAGCATGACCTAATTCATGGAGCGTTGTTGTCATCCATTTTTCATTATTTTTCGCGTTCTCAACTATTCTTACATCCCCATTCCTGTCAATATGCGTGCAGCAAGCATGCTGGAATTTCCCTGGTTTCTCATATAAATCGCTTCTTTTCAAAATATCTGACACTTCTAGCCCTATGCTTTTATAAAATTTTTCTGCAGCACTTATGACATCTATACTGCTATAATATTTGTCAAGGTTAACTCTGTAGATTTCAGGACCTTCTTGAAAAAAAGGGTTCTTGTAATGCCAGGGGAATAGTTCAGTGACATTAAACATTTTTTTCAGGCAATTATCCATTTGTTTTTTCAGCTCTTTAAAGGGAGCTTCTGTCAAGACTGCCAACTTATCAAATATTTTCTTTATCCCCGGCATATCCTGCTCAGTTAAATGCATTGAGAATTCGTAATAATTGCTAAATCCTAAGGATTGGGCCAGCTCGTTTCTTAATTTCACTAAGCTTATGATGTCTTTTTCAACCACTGCTCCCTGCTCCTTGCTTGCCATCCAAGATTTCCGTAATTCCTCAGAATCAGCGCTTTTTTTTAAGATGTCATTAATCTCATTTTGGGTGAATTCTTTCCCGTCAATGCTTGCTCTGAAGGTGTTGAAAACTTTCTCAATATTCGCGCTTAAACCAATTATTTTTTTAATAAGATTAATATCTCCTTGCGCGCTAAGAAAAGAGTTGTAAATCAGATCAATCTGCCTTTTCAATAATTCATTATTCAAGTCTTCTGATTTTAATTTTTTCACCAGCTCAAAATCTTCTTTGGAATTGTATAATTTGTTTAATTCTATTGACAAGTTTTCATACTCATCATAATATTCTTTTTTTCCTGTTGTTATTGCATTAAAATAAGACAACTCTAAAGCAGTATTTAAAGGAATTAGCTTAGCATAATGGGTTTTGATGAATAATTCTGCTTCTTTACTAGGCATAATAATAAGTATAATAAACCACTTATAAAATTTTTTATTCTGTTTCAACAACTACAGTGCTAACATCATGAGTTGCATTTCCCTTGCCAGTGCCGTTAACCACAATATTGACAACATCATGAGTCATGTTGCCAGTGCTGTTAATCACAATATTGATTGCATTGTTAGTTGCATTTCCTTGAATAATAGTGTCATTAATTAGATTTGTATAATTACCTGTATCAAATGTTCCTTCTAGAAAGATTCTTGACGAAATGCTGCTGTTAAGGGCTAGTATTTCCTGCATTGTCTGATTAATTGTCATATTAATATCAATAGTATTGTTTAATGAGCTGTTGAGCAGTTCTTGTATTTTTTGGTTAATCTCAGTTTCTATTATATAATTTATTAATCCATTGTTTGAAACAATTGTGAAAATTTTTCCGCATGAATCCATAAATTTGCCTTCAGCATCATAGCATTTAGGTATTGAATCCTTAATGCTTGGTATAGTCCAATAAATTTGGCATTCTTCCTCAATTGTTTCATTATAGCAATTGCTTGGAACTAAAGTGTTGTTTATTTTAAAATCAATTGAATGATTCATAGTGTCATAAGTGATTAATTGAGGATAAATGGAATCAATCAAAGCGCATGAAGATTCATCATTATTGTATTCACATTGTATTGCTAATGCAACTGTATCTTCGCATTTGCTTTTTATGTCAGCATCATTCATGCTTTCGCATGAGCAGCTTAAAGGCGCCTCAATGCATCCTTGGATAATTGCGAAAATTTCATCCATTGAATCATTATACTCTTGCCTTAAAGTTTCCAATTCTGCCTTAATTTTTGGAGATGCAGTTAAAGGATTACATAATTCATCATTAACAAAAGAGTCGTGATTGCCGTATGCTAATTCTTTGCAATACTCATAAGTTTTTTCCATAATCTGCGCCGATGCTTTAGCAGCCTGCTCATCAATGACATAATCATTAAAGGCTTTGGAAATATTCAATGCGCTTAATTGGCTGACTGTATTTGATATGCTTGATGAAATCTTTTCAGTGTTGTTCAAAGTTGTTAGCCCCATTAGTTTTTCAAGATTTAATGTTGCACTGATTAAGCTTTTGTTTGCTTCATCAAGGTTTCCTTCAGCATAACTCGCTATTGCTGAATTAACTTCTTTTTCTCTTATTTCTAAAAGCAAATCAATTTTAGCCTCGCCTGATGAAAAGAATAACCTAAACCCGTCAATAAATTTGTCAAAAAAAGAATATTTTTGAACCTCCAAAGAAAAAGCTGGAGCAAGAGTTAAAATAATTAATGATATGATTATTGATTTAATGTGCTTCATTAATTAAATTATGAGTATCCTTAAATATTAAAATGTTACTAACTCATTATCAAACATTGATTCTATTTGGATTTGCCCTTTTCCTTTTTTAACATAGCCTATTTCATCTGCCTTAATGCTTGTTTTGCTTATTCTTTGAATTACTTCATCAGCGTGCTCCGGGCTAACTCCAAGTATTCCCTGTATTCCGCAATTGAAATAGCTGTACATTCTCTGGTTTGTTGCTTGCGTTTTCAGCTGATAAAATTCTGATTGGGGCCTTAAAGAATGATTCCTGTGAATATAAACCGCAAAAGTATTTGGTATTATTTTAGTTAATTTAGTGAAAGAGCCTCCAGTGACATGGGATGCCCATTGGAGAGGAATATCTTCAACAGCTTTAAATGCATCAATGAATAGGGGTGTTGGGCTTGAAAGCTTTTTATCAAACTCAGCTCTTTGTTCATCTTTTAGGTTATTGTCTGCAAAACTCACTGCGCCAGTATAACCATTGCTTCCTAAACCTGTAGCACCAAGCCCTATTAATTTTTGGCCCTCTTTGATGTTAAATTTGCGAATTTTAAGTTTGTCAAATAAAGCGCTAACATTCATATCATATTCTATTCCCTTAAAGTTAGGCATTATAACATGGCTATTGACTTTAAGGTTCATGCCTAATTCTGTGCAGATTCTTTTCAAATCATTCTTGTACAAAGGGTAGACAGCTTCATAATCTTTTCCGACAATTAGAGTATTTACAACAAACCATTCCTTTGGCAGGCAAAGAGCAGCACAAAGTATATCATTAAAATTCATTGCACCAGCATCATATATTGAGCTAGTATGCTTCAACCCATAAGCTCTTGCAATAGTTACTGGCTTTGTTCCAGCTCCATCATCATGAGTTGTCAAAACAGTATTTTCTAAATCAGTTTGGGTTCCAGAGGTATTAATCCCTATTGAAGTTAAGCTAGCATACATTCCGAGCAAAGTATACATTATTGCTGTTTCTCCTCCGGCAATAGCAAGATTATATTTTTGGCCAAGCACTCTTAGTTGTTCAACAAACCTATCCCTAAAAGTATTATTATCCTCATGAATCATTAAATGATTGGCAGCCACTGTAATATCTGCATAATTGTGAGCTTGTCCAAAATGATTATCATAAGTTTTTGTTGCAAAACCTTCCATATCTTCATTTTCATAAAATTGCTGGCCCTCGCTTCCAAGAGTGCTGGCATAAAAGTCTAAATCGCAACTTTTAGCATTAAATCCGAAAAAAGTGCCAAGAGCATTCCTATCAAACAAGTATAAACCTTTAACTCCATTAATGCTTTTCTTGGTGGTTTCTTCAACGTTTCCGGATTCTTTTGAACCATAACCAAAATCAATATTTCCCCTATAAAAAAAGATAAATTCGCTGCACATATAAAAGAATTATGTTATTACTTATTAGAGATTAATATGAAAACATTTTTTTATATATGCCACTGATTATTAGGCTTTAATTTTAAAAAAAATAAAAAAAAATAAAAAAATTAATATTTTAGTTTTATAGTTTCAGCTGATTTTTTGCCTCAAGCGCTGCATTTCTAGGCCTCAATATTACAGGCATTGCTATGTCTGAAGGCATATTTAAGCTTGACCATGCATCCATTTGCATTGTTGATTTGTCAGCAAACACTGGGCATGCAATATTGGTGAAAGATTTCTTGTCTTTCGCTATTTTTCCTGAAATTATGGGACCTAACCCGTTGCTTCCTCCTGCAACATTGATGTACACTATTGGCTCAACACTTGTATTGTATAGCTCAACATTGTTAAGGATTTTTTGCGTTTCCTTATGCGCTGAAAGAGGCTCTGAAATAAAGCATGGAACATTCAAATTTGTCAGTTCATCAGCGATTTTGCTGTAGTGTGGCTGGTCAATTTTGCTTGCAGCCATGAGTATTGCGCATCCACCTTTGGCGTAACCTTTTGATACCATGTTTTCAAGGATTCTTTCCTCAATGCTTTGATTTTTGGCTGGATTATAAATTAAGTCTTGCCCTGTTATTCCTTTATGCATCTGCATATAAATCACTGAAGTCTTGATTATTTCATCCAAGGTTAATCTTGGCAAACAGCCGAATGATTCAACATCCCCTTTTGATGAGAAGATATCCCTGTCAATCTGCTTTGACCAGGAGTATGGTGATTTTCCTTTTGCAACGTTCTCATCATAGTCTTTTTTGTACCAGAATCTTGATGAATCAAGGGTGAGAATTTCATCAATTACTACAATATTTCCATTTTCATCAATTCCATACTCAAATTTTGTGTCAACCAAGATCAAATCCTGGGCTGCAGCAGTTTCTGTTCCTTCCTTGAAAAGCTGGAAGCTATTCTCCTTAACCTGCTTAAGCTGCTCCTTTGTGGCATAGCCTTTCTCAATTATCTCATTTTCAGGAATGTCCAAATCATGCCCTGAAGCTGGTTTAGTTGTAGGTGTGAATATTGGCTCGGAAAATTTATCATATTCTTTTAGCCCGCTTTTAACCTCTATTTTCCAAGGATTAGGCAGGCCTTTTGAATAATAATTCTTGTAAAAACTGCCTGTTAAATAGCCCCTGACAATTGCTTCTATAGGGAAAGGCTTGCATTTTTTATAGACCAAGACATTAGGGTCAGGCATCTCTATCATTGCATGCGGAACCTTTGTCTTTTTTAAGGCATGATAAGTCATTCCTATTTGCGCTGCTCCTTTAAAAGGGATTTGCTGCCCGTTTAATACATAATCAAATGCGGAAATCCTGTCAGTCCTAAAACTGTATAGCTTGTTTCCTTTCATGTGATTGTCAGCAATTTTGCCCCTGTAAAATTCTCCAAGCTCTGGAAAAAAACATCCTTTAAGGACATAGTTATTTCCTAATGCTTGCTTAACTATTGGCTCATAGTTCTTAAATGCGTTCTGCATTAATACTTCACTCATTTTTAAAAAAACACCTCACTCATAATTTTTCATATTCCCCACTATTTTTTAAAATAAGAGATTAACTTTTCAGTGACAAAAAAATAAAAAACTGCTTTTGCTGAATATTAAAGCAAAAATTCGGATCGCATGAAAAAAATATGAAGCCATAAGAGTGATTATTGAAAGCATGAAAGAAAATTTATAACCTTCTTTAGTAACTGAACTGATATGTTTCTGTGAACACTGAACTTTTAGTCCATAATCTTGATTATATTACCCTAAAAAGAGGTAATTCCTCCTTTTAGGAATTAAATTTAAGTATAAGTTGATTATTTAAAATATTATGAATACGCTGGATAAAATAAATAAAATAAATAAAAAAACATACAATGAATTAGCAGAAGAATATGACAAAAAGTGGAAAAATTATTTAGATGCTGAAAGCTCAGCACTTTTTTATTTTATTAAAGAATTAAGAAAATCAGCTAAAAAAGAACTTCTTATTTTGGATGTTGGCTGCGGAGTAGGTTTATTATCAAAGATTTTAAGCGAGAAGGGATTTCAAGTTAAAGGCATTGATTTCTCAGGAGAAATGATAAAATATGCAAAAATAAATGCCCCTCTTGCGAGATTTAAAAAAATAGATTTTTTTGCATACAGTTCTAAAGAAAAATATGATGGTATTGTTTTGTCTTCATTTATTCACTTATTTCCTAAAGAAGAAATGAGCAATATTCTAAAAAAGATTACTTCTTTGCTCTTGCCTGAAGGCGTTGTTTTTATTGCAACAACTTATCATGAAACTCCAAGCCAGGGTTTTAAGACAAAAGCAGGATTTGCTAAAAAGTTACAAAGATACAGAAAAAATTGGACAGCTGAAGAATTAATAAAAATGCTTGAAAATGAAAACTTTGAAATAATTGACAAAAGAAATGATTTTTTTGAACCTGAAAACAAGAAATGGATAAATATACTCGCAATTCAAAAACACTAAAAAAAGCGCCCTGGCTAGGCAACTATAAGAACTGATAACACCCTACTTTTTAGGTCTTTTTTTTATTTATAATAATCAATTGGGACAGCGATTTTATATAAATATTTCCTGAATTTTCTATTAATAGAATAATATAATAAGTCCTATTTATTAATTATTATTATGAATATAAATAAATTAAAACAATATGTTAAGAAAAAATTATAAATATTTATATTTAATTTTATTAAAATCATTAATTAAACTTTTTAGAGTAAATACTTCAGAAGATGAATAATCCACTAAAGAATGTATATCTGAATATTTTTCATAAACATCAATATTTTCTGAATCCCATATGGATGCAATATCATCAAATATTTGCTCACAATAAGAAATATCATTTTTATTAATTTGTTCATATTTATCGGGTTTAAATCTTTTTTTGGCAGCACCTATTATTATTTGAATAATTTCCATTAAAATTTTTATTGCTTCATCTAAAGTAGTATTGTCTTCTAATATTATTTCTCTTTTTGCTTCTAAAATCCTCCAAAAAGGAGATGGATAATTTTTTTTTCTTTCAGAAATAACACTTTCATACTTTTTTCTTATTTCGTTTTTATTCTTCAAAAAATTATCCATATTTTTACCTTTTAATAATTATATGCATTACTACTAAAATCAGATGTAGTTTTATGCTGTCCTTTTTCTTCAGTTTTTATATCTAAAGAATTGTCTATTAAATTGACATAAGTTTTTACTGTTGTTTTATCTGAATACAAAGCTACTGTTTCAAACACTGCACCTTTTTGTATTATTTTTTCTTTTATTATTTCCCCACCAATATACAAAGCAATTGATTTAGTTCCAAAAAAGTCTATTTCACTACTGTTTTGCATAATGCATAATTCTAACCCATTATTCATTTTCAAACCACCCCATTTTTATTAAAATAGTAATCAGCCAAAGCTTAAATAAACTGTTATAAGAATTCAAATTTAACAAAAATCTCTTTTAAAGAATATTCTTTCTCAAAATTTTTAAATTTTTCAAAAATAGAATTATAACTAGGAAAATGCTTTAGTTTTTTATTGAATAATTCATTAGTATTAGTGAATATGCTTATTTTTTCTTCAAATAACATTGCTATTCCTTCATAATCCTCAATGAAGTATTCAGATATGCCTGAATTGCTTTTTTTATATAAATACTGCTCCGCTTCTTTAAACTCTAAATTACCTAATTTTTTTCCAATAAGTGAATGCTCACAAAATAAGCCATGGCCAAATAGTTCATGAAATATATTCAAAACAAAATAATCAGTATTTTCTTTAACGTATGCTCTTAAAATATTTGGAATGTAAATACCTTCTGAAGCTAAATTGAATCCATTTTTTTTGCAAAATAATTCCCAATTATAGGAAGAATATGTTTTTAAACTGCTTTTTTCCACTTTAAATCCAAAGTTTGATTTTGAAAAATCATTAATTTCATATATCAAAGTTTCTAAATCTTGCATAGTTAAGTTTTAATATAAAATATTTAATTTATAATTCTTTTTATTATACTGTTAAGATGCTCTTCGTAGTGATGCAAGTTCCAGTTATCGTTCATGATTTAATTGCCTCCAAAGGTTTTTTAAACAACCTTTTGGGCGTTATCAGAAAAATAGGACGCCCTGGCTGGGATTCGAACCCAGGTTATCGGCGTGACAGGCTGATGTCCTAACCACTAGACTACCAGAGCATTAATAATATATTAGCTAATATAGTATTTTTAAACTTTATCACTTGGTAATATTATTCTGTTAAGAAATAATTATGGAATTCATTGTAGACATAGTCTTTTTTAGAATCTAATGACTGCTTGTTAGGATTATAAATTTCCTGAAATAAATCTCCAATATACATTTCATCATTAACTGAGCTTACAAATTGCTCGCGAGTCTTTAGGATGACTGTTTCTAAATCAGTAGTGCTGTGGGTTCTGTCTAATCTTATTTTTAAAAGTTGCTGAAATTTTTCCTTGGAGATTGTCTCTTTATCTTCAGAGCATAAAACATTGAATGTGCTGAAATATTTATCTAGCATAGAAGGAAAATAAAAAAACAATTATTTATAACCTTTTTGGTTCATTTATTTTTTTGGCTTATTGAAAGCACTATTGTTTGGGTGTTGAGTTTTTTGTCAATCTTGCCCTCATCATTTAATATTTCAACCCTGCTATTGTCAAGAGTTAAATCTCCTAAGAAGCCTATTTTAGTGTTGGCTTTGTAGCTGAATTCAACATCTTCTTTTGGCTTTAGATTCTTAATCTCCCATTGGATGAATTTTTGCTTATTGATTACTTTTATATCTCCAGGCACTGTGCCAAAGCTGTGAATGTCAGAGATTATTGATGGCAAATATTCCATGATTTTTAAATGGTTAAATTTTTTATTTGAAACATTGGTTATTTTCAGCACAATTTTGAAACTAAGTGAATTGTGGCTTATTTTAATTTCTTTTAATTCTTTTTTGACCCTGAGGGATTTGGTTAAATAAGAATAAGCCAATATTATCAAAAATAGTATTATTAAAGATGGAAGCAAGTAGTCTATTTCGTAGCTTAATGTTATGCTTTCTCCTGGATTCAAAGATGGAACTTCATAGAGTATTGAAGATGATGTTAATGAATATGGAACTGTTGCTGATTTAATCAATAATGATTCCAAAAAATTTATCTGCTGCTCTTGGCTGAAAGCTGAGCTTACTGTTTCTTTAGAGTTAGTGATTATTATTTTGTTTGACTGCTTTAAGACTTCAATTTCTCCTAAAGGCTCTTGAAGAGTTGTTATTTTGCTTATTGTCCCTAAATCAAGCTCAAACCATTTCATTGAAACATTTATTTTCAGGTAAGGAGTGGTTAATTCTTCGCCAATGTTGAGGGGGATGTTGTAGCTATTAATGCCTTCCAATAAATCAATCTGCTTTGAAGTGTAATAGACTGAATTATCATTTTCGTCGTAAACATTTATTTGCAAAAGAGCAGTTTTTGCTTTTTCAAAATAATTATTTTCAATTGTTAAATTGATGTTAAAATCATTCAAAGGGTCAATATCTTGCTCAACTTCCATGGAATTAAGCTTTAAGTATAATTCAGGACCTCTTACATCATAGCTTATCCTTTGTGTGGCTTCTGTGAAGTCACTGAATCTTATGAAAATATCCTCATAATACCTTTGGGCAGCCAAGTTGCTCGGGACAATAATGTTTACTTTGGCTATTGTTTGAGTGTTTCCTGGAAGTATTAAAAAATATGTTGGCTCTATTGCATAAAGCTTGTCCGTCAGCAAGAATATTGTTGCTGTTTTATTCCACATATCAGTATTATTTATTAATAAGTTGTAAGAAACTATCTCCCCTGGCTTTACCTGATTGCTTACTACACTTGTTTTAATTTCAATTCCAGAGCATGCAATAGGAATTATTGCAAGAATTAGTAATATTGAAAATAAGCTTTTTTGCATGAACTTATTGATAAGTTAATTATTTTTAAATTCTGTGATTTTGAAAACTTTTTTTACAGTGCTTTGTATTGTTTTTTCGCAATCGCTTAACTTTAAGCCTTTTATTTGGGCAATCATTTCATAAGAATTAATGACATTAATTGGAGTGTTTAATCCGCTTTTCCATAAATAAGGACTGTCCGTTTCGCATAATAACCTATTAATTGGCACTTCTTTTGCCAACTCTTGGAATTGCTCGGAGTATTTTATGCTTGCAGGAATTGAAAAGTAAATGTTAGGATTAATAATTGCCTCTTTTAGCAGTTTTTTTTTGCCCGTAAAGCAGTGAAGAACTGCAGGAACTTTAATGTTAGCTAGCTCTTTTATTGCTTCTTTTTCAGCGCTTCTTGAATGAACTATTAATGGCTTATTTAATTCTTGGGATAGTTTTATTAATTTTTGAAAATTAATTAACTGGGAATTATTAATCCCGTTTTTATAATCCATACCTACTTCTCCGATTGCCACTATTTCGTCCCTGTTTTTGATTATTTGGTTGATTATTTTTTTGTCAAAATTGTTTGTTGGATGCATCCCTAGTGAAGGGTAAACATTTTTGTAAATTCTTGATAATTCAAGCACTTTTTCATTGTCGAAGTAATCTAATCCATTGGCTATCATGATTATACTGCTTCTTTCGCACTCCTCTATTACTCCTTTAACGGATTCATATTCTTTGCTTGTCAAGTGGCAGTGAATGTCAAATTTCATTGATAGTAAAGTATAAAACTACTAATTTATTATTTTATTGATTATGAGAGAAGACTTATTTATAGCCTTGTTGGTTATTATTGGCTTTGCTTTATTGTTCTATTTTCAAACTTGGACTTTTTATCTGTTCATTTTCATAGTTGTTTTCATGATTTTTTACATTTTTTTCATAAAAAAATATGATGAGTTTGAAAGAGGGATTATTTTTAGGATGGGAAAATTCAGCAGAGTTGCTGGCCCAGGATGGAGCATTGTTATTCCTTTTTTTGAAAAAGAATTCTCAAGGATTGACGCTAGGACCAGAATGATTGAGCTAAACATTGATGAAGCTTACACTTTGGATGATTTAAGGCTGAATATCAATGGAATGTTTTATTACAGAATTGTTGATGCTGAAAAAGCGATTCTTAAGATTGACAATTACACTAAAGGTGTTCAGAATTTGATTGTTAGCCAAACAAGGAATGTTATTGGAAAGCTGAACATGAGGGAAGTTTTTTCTAACCTTTCTAGCTTAAATGATATCTTAATTGATGCTATAAAAAATGATGTTTTGAAATGGGGAATTGATGTTAATATGATTCAGCTAAAAGAAGTTATTCCTCCAATGGAAATTGCTATTGCTATGCAATCTAAAGAGATTGCTTCCAATGATTTGCAAGCCACTAGGTTCAAAGCTGAAGCCAAAAAATTGGTGATGAAAGCATTGGGTGAAGGAGCAAAGAATTTTGATGATAAAGCAATGATGTATTTGTATATTGAGGCTTTAAAATCAATGGGTGAAGGGCCTGGAAGCAAGATAATTTTTCCAGCAGAGTTCATGAAAATTATTGGAAATGTCGGAGCTGGATTAAGCAAAGGCTCTTTGAAAGATGCTGACGTGCCTAGCCTTATAGCACAGGTTAAGAATGCTTTAACTGGAACTCAATGAATTAGTTTTTTGGCTTTATTTTTGACAGGAATTCTTTCTCTTTGGCTGAGTTGGCTGATTCAATTGCTTTTTCTAACTCCTGCTTTGACAAATGCCCCCATTGGTTCCAGTCATAATCCACATCATGTTCAGGCACTTCACCATTGTTGCCTATTAAGTTAACATACGCTTTGCCTTCATTATAGAATCCTCTTGTTTTTGTTATTTGATATGGAATGTTTAATGGGCTTATTATTTTTCCTTTATAGTTTTTCAAAGAATTGCTAGAAGAGTCCATTAATGTGTCTTTGAAAAGCACCATTTCATGCCCTCCCCTGAGTATTTTTCCATCTTCTTTTATGAATTCCCCTTTTTTTGACCAATTCATTTTTTTCATAGTAATAAAATAACCTTCAACCACTTTTGCTAGGGAATCTGACTCATTTTTTAGGCAGTAATTAATCATGTCTGCTGCGAATCTTGCTTGCTGAAGGCAGGTAAGAACTGCTGGAATATAGGTTTCTAAAGCATTTTTTGGAATTTTTGAATAGATATAATCAATTGTTGAACTTGGTTTTATTATATAAGTTAAGGAATCTTTCATTCTGTTGCCATCACTATCAAAATCATGAATTATTAATTCAGGCATTCTTAGAATCAAATCATTTGGGGAGTGTAATTTAAAATATTTGGCTATTTCTTTAGCTTTTGCGCATGCTTCCATGATTAATAATAGGGATAAATCTCTTTAAAAAAGTTTTAATTATTGGTTTTCTTTGATTTTTTTAAGCATTCCTGCTAAGGCTCTGGCTTCCTTTTTTCGTAAGAATGCGCGGTTGATTACATTTATAAATACTTCCTTGAAATTGTCATAGTTCTTGATGCCTCTTTTAAGCTCATCAAGCCTTAAAATTACTGCCTTTAATTCCCTTTTGTTGGCTAATTTTTCAATCTTTGATTCTTGGCAAAATAGTTCATATAATATTACTGCTAATGCATGGCTGATATTCATTGCTTTGTAATCCTTGCTTGTTGGAATATGGACTAGGATGCTGCATTTTTTGATTTCTTCATTTAGTAATCCAATGTCTTCTCTGCCTATTACTATGCAGTAATGAAGTTTTTTGTCAATGTTTTTTGCTAACTCTTTTGGAGTCAAGTATAATCTGTGAATATTGCTTGAGCTGCCTAATTTGGCGCTTGTAGCTATTAAATAGTCTGCTTTTATTTCACTTAAGTCTTTTATTATTTTGGCTTTCTCTAGGAGTTTTATTGAGCGCATTGCCCTGGCTTTACTTTCATCAGTGATTATTTCGCAATTTGGATTAACTAAATAGAGCTCTTTTAGCCCGAAATTTGCCATTATTCTAGAGATTGCTCCTAAATTGCCACTTGTTTGTGCGCCAACTACTGCAACTGAAATCATTAATTAGTTTATGAGTGGGTTTTTTATAAAACTATAATTAATTATTTACCATATTGTAAATAATTTAGTTTTTTAATAATCAATGCAAATAAAATATATGGAATTCAAAAAAGAAGAAATAAGAGATTTATTAATATCAGTTATAGGATTAAGCCTGCTTTCAGCTCTTTTTGATTTTTCCAATATTTTAGTTTATGCTGTGATTTATGGAGTTTCAACAACATTAAAGATAGTTGCTGAAAAATTTGTTGCAAAAAAATATGATTTGGATGCTAATTACTCATTTAGCTACAATTTTTTCATAATAAGCTTAGTTTTATCCCTTATGTCTTTTGGCTCAATCGTTTTTCCAATGCTCGGATTCATAACACCAAGCCAAAAGCAAATCAAGCGCCTTGGAAAATATTACTCAAACATAACTATTAGCGAAAAAGGATGGATTTCATTAAGTGGAATACTTCCAAGCACTCTATTAATAATTGCTTCACTCTTATTATTCAGCTTAAGCCCCTCATTTTTTCAAAAAATGATGGATATAAACATATTACTCCTGCTTTTTTCGCTCATTCCTTTTGCAAAATTTGAAGGAAGTAACATTTTGTGGTGGAACAGGTTTTTATGGATTGGAATACTTGTTTGCTCAATGATTTTTTCATTCCTGGCAATTTTTAAAATAAACCTCATACTTTCTTTGATATTCCTGCTGGCAGTCTTTATTTTGGTGTTTGTTTCTTGGGAGAACGTATTTAAAGCCTATTGAATAAGCGCTCAGCAAAAACCTCTTTTTTAAAAAAAGAGAAAAGATTTTAAAAGAATGACATTATTAATTTTTACTAGTAGGTGATTATTAAACATGCCAAACAAAAGCATAGATGAAAAAGTTCCAACAAAAAATTTGATGAATAAAACAGTAGTTTCAAGAAGCGGCAAAACCTTTGGAAAAACTAGTGACTTAATATTTGATACTGGCAGCGGAGAATTAATCTCTTTCGTTGTAAAAGATCCAACTTCTTATGCGCTAAACTTTGATTTAGAAAAAACAAAAGAAGGAGATGTAAGGATTCCATTCAATGCAGTAATAGCAGTCGGCGACTACATCTTAATCGCGGAAGAAGATTTATAAATACGTTTTTTTAATTTTTTTGTGTGGAAAAAGTAAAAATTGTAAAATTGTATAATATAAAAAGATTAAAAGGCAATTTTGTTTCAGTATTGCATGAGCATTCAAATCATCTCCAAGACCTTTGCGATAAGATGGGATTGGAATTAATCACCTTATCCCATTTTTATTTCCCAAAAAAAAGCATTTTTGATTATAGATGCAACTATAAAGTGGAGCCTAATCTCTTTGAAAAATACCTGGAATACAAAAATTCCAAGCTTGTATGCAACTTGCCCATAGCTTTATTTAAAAAGGAAGTGATTGCAAAATATGAAAATATTATGGAAGATTATGGCTTTATTAATGGCAAGAAATTAACAGCAAAAGCCCATTTGCTTTTAAGAATCCTAGAGAACAATAAGAAAGGGGTGAAAGAGTTTTATATTGAAGATTTATTATAGCTTTTTTTTTCTGCTGTTAATCTTTGAGATCAGCACTGCTGGGGCCATTATTGCAAAAAAAATTGCTGCAATCCAGTATTTTTTGCTCGGCTTTTTTTCCAATTTTTTATTTTTACAAAACAATTTAAACATAATAATTAGATATTATTCCCTTATTTAAAAACATTTAAAAAATTCCATCAGATATTGTTATGTGTGAAAAATTTTGTCTTTATTGCAAGGGCAGGGCAGGGCGCAAAAAGCGCTGCAAACATCTTGGCAAAATCAGCTGCACTTCAGGGCTTAATGATTCAGGAATTCCCTGAATATGGTCCTGAAAGGATGGGGGCTCCTGTAAAGTCTTATGTTAAGATTGACAATAAGCCAATCAGGGATTTTTCTACAATACTTAAGCCTGATTTTGTGGTTTTAATTGACAAAACCCTGATAAATCTTGTTTTAAACCTTGATTTAAAAGATGCTGTTTTAATTATTAATGACACTTGCATGCCGCAAAAATATGTTGATAAATATAAATTAAAAAACAAGATAGCAGTTATTGATGCCTCTAAGATTTCAATAAATAATATTGGATTGGATAAGCCCAGCATTCCAATGATTGGCTCATTATTAAAATTTGAAAACTCAATCAATATTGACTCTGTTAATAAAATCATTAAGCAATTTTTTGAAAGCGCTGGAAAGGAAAAAGTTGTTGAATCAAATATTAAAGCCATTAAAGAATGCTATGAAGGTGCTAGGTTATGAAAAAATTAAAAAGCTTAGAAATGCCTATTGGAGGAGTTATTGACAAGAAAGCTAGCAGCTTAGACTATAAGACTGGCGATTGGAAAAGCTTTAAGCCTTTAAGGGACAAGAAAAAATGCACTAATTGCTTATTATGCGCAGTTTTTTGCCCGGAGAATTGCATAAAAGTAAAGAATGGAAAAGTTCAGGATGCTGATTTGAATTACTGCAAAGGCTGCGGAATATGCGCAACCCAATGCCCATTTAAAGCAATTGAGATGAAAAAATTGGAGGAATGTGATTTATGAAAATTGAATTAACTGGAGCCCAATCCGCAAGCTATGCAATGATGCAGATTAATCCTGAAGTTGTCAGCGCTTTCCCTATTACACCTCAAACTGATATCATGAAAGAATACGCAATTTATGTTAAAGAAAAAAAAGTTACCACTGAATTCGTCTTAGTTGAGAGCGAGCACAGCGCTTTAAGCGCATTGATTGGAGCTAGCAGTGCTGGAGCTAGGGCTATGAGTGCAACAAGCAGTGCAGGCTTAGCTTACATGTTTGAAATCTTAGGTGTTGCAAGCGGGCAAAGGCTTCCAATAATTCTTAACATAGTTAACAGGGCATTAAGCGGGCCAATAAATATTCATTGTGACCATTCGGACAGCATGGCTTGCCGTGACAGCGGATGGATTCAGCTTTACAGCGAAAACAGCCAGGAAGTCTATGACCAGACAATAATAGGATTAAAGCTGGCTGAAAAAGTGAGCATTCCTTTAATGGTTATGCAGGATGGATTCATTTGCAGCCATTGCTTCCAAAACATGGAAGTTTTGAAGGATTTAGAAGTTAAGAAATTTATAGGAACATTCAAGCCAAATTATTCTTTGCTTGATTTCAAAAAATGCGTATCAATGGGCCCATTAGAGCTTACAGATTCTTACTTTGAAACTAAAAAGCAACTAAGCTTAGAAATGGATAAGGTAGTAGCAGAGTATGAAAAAATTTCTCAAGAATATTATAAATTAAGTAAAAGATTGTATAAGCCAGTTGAAAATTATAAGGCATCAGATGCTGATTATGTAATAGTTGCCCTTAACAGCGTTTGCGGGCTCATAAAAGATTCTGTTGATGAATTAAGGGCTAAAGGCATAAAAGCAGGATTGCTTAAAATCAGGATGTTCAGGCCTTTCCCTTACAGTGAAATAATGAAGCCTTTATGTAATGCCAAAAGCATCACTGTTTTAGACAGAAGCGAAAGCTTCGGAGCCAATGCACCACTTTATTCAGAAATACTTTGCACTATAAAAAATAAGAGGGTTGAAAGCGCAGTTTATGGGCTTGGGGGAAGGGAAATATTTAAAGAAAACATTATGGAATTATTCATGAACATGGTTAATAATAAAAAGCAGATGAGGTTTGTCAATTCAAAATGATTACAATAAAAGATTTGGTCAATGCGCCTGAAAGGTTTGTAAGCGGGCACAGAAGCTGCGCTGGCTGCGGATTCCCCTTAATTGTAAGGACAATACTTGCAGCAACTAAAAATCCGGTGATTGTTGGAGTTGCAACAGGATGCTTAGAAGTAACAAGCACTATATATCCATTCACCAGCTGGAATACTCCTTTTATTCATAATGCTTTTGAGAACGCTTCAGCAACCATGACTGGAGTAAGCAGGGCTTATAAAGCAATGAAAAAAAGTGGCAAAATAAAAGAAGATGTTAAGTTTGTGGTGTTCGGAGGAGATGGAGGAACTTATGATATAGGGCTTCAGTCATTAAGCGGCGCACTAGAAAGGAAGGAAGATTTCTTATACGTTTGCTATGACAATGAGGCTTACATGAATACTGGAATCCAAAGAAGCAGCGCAACCCCAAAAGGTGCCTACACTACAACTACTCCAGGAGGCAAGCCTGAATTCAGGAAAGATTTGGCAAAAATTATGATAGCTCACAACATTGAATATGTTGCAACAGCAAGCCCTAATAATTTCATGGACTTGGCAATGAAAGCAGAGAAAGCATTCAACACAAAAGGCCCTAGCGTATTAATAGTTCTCAGCCCGTGCCCTTTAGGCTGGGGTTCAAAGACTGACCAGTCAATCCAAATAGCTAAGTTAGCTGTTGAAACTAATTTTTGGCCAATTTATGAATACAGCAACAAAAAATATACTCTTAACTATGAATCTGCCAAAAGAAAGCCTATTGAGGAATTCTTGAAAACCCAAGCCAGATTTAAGCATTTGCTCAGCCCAGAAAACAAGGAATTGCTTAAAGATATTCAGCAAGAAATTGATGAAAGATTTGAAGAGCTGAAAAAATTGTGCAACAATAAATAAATAGTTTTTTTAAATTATTGGCATTAATTATTATTAATGGTTTACTCTTGGATTTTATCCTCTCTCAATGATTCATATGCGGATTTATCTAAAAGGCTAATACTTTTCATGTTTGATTCTTTAATCCCCAGATTGGCTGAAATATTTTTCACACCATTCAATCACCCTAATCTTTTGTGGATTATCACCCCTTTAATAGCAGCAACAGTTCTTATGCTTTTTTACTTCGGAAGATATAAAAACGAGCAGCTAGGATGGAACACTGCTTTTGGAAACAACATTGCACTTTTATTTGTGGGCTTGAATCTTTTGCAAGTTCTTTGGCAGAAAGAATTGCTTCTTTCTTCTAAAGCTTTTTTTATTTATTTCCTGATGTTTTACAACATCATTCAGTTAATTATTAATTACTTTCATTTAGTGCCCAAAGGAATAAGTTTCATAATCAATTCAACCTTGCCGGTTAATTTTATGAATTATTTTGCAATAATAATTGTTTATTCACAAATAAGCCTGGATTTTATAACCCTTATTGCAGGAATAGTGTTTTTCTTGATTCTTTACGCGATTAATAAGATTATTTGGGTGTTTGTTCCAATGAGCAAAGGCTCAAAGATATTTATGACTTTGCAGCAAAAAAAAATTGAAAAATTTAAGATGCGCGAGGAAAGATTCATTAAAAGGGATGAGAATTTAAGCATTTATTCTGATAAAATGCTAAAATGGGGAGTAATACTTTATTTGCTGATGTATATTTCATTGTTCATTGTCAACAAGCTGTTTTTTGATTTAGAAAATTATTACCTAATAATTCTTTCAGCATATTTTATAGTTTTTTCTCTGGTTTATGTCAAAAAGAAAAAGCTCAACGGTTATGCATTATTACTAAACACAAGCCCTATCAAAAAAGATGTAGGTGTTTTGATAGGGGTGTTAATATTTTTTTATTACTTAATGACAACTAATCTTTTTATGCCCATACTTAAAACAAACTCTTATTCACCAAATATTGCTTTACTTATAAGTTCAGTAGTGTTAATCAGCATTAGTTCTGAATTTTTTTTCAGAGGAATAGTTCAAAGAGCTTTGAAAATAAAAAACAGCAAAAACAAAAGCATTGCCATCCAGGCATTGCTATGGTCTATTCTTAAAATGGATTTTTTCACAATGACATTTTCAACAATTCATCTTGCTTTAATAGGAACACTCTTGATTTACCCTGTGGGTTTGCTTTTAGGCTACATTAAAGAAGAATGGTACCTTGACTCTTCAATAAGCGCCTCATTAACTGCTGGAATTCTTTCAATATTCACTATTTTTATTTAGCACAATTTTTAAAAAGTAAAGGTTTAAAAAAAAATTATGATTGAGTACTTGTTGTCATTTGCTTTGGGATTGATTGTAAAAATAGTCGACAGCTCAATAGAGCATGGCTTAAAGCTGAAAACTTATATAAGGTATTCATTGTCAATAATTTACGGTGCCCTTCTTGCTTACTTATTAAGGATTATTTTTTTGCCAGAATTTTTCTTAGGTATACTTTTAGGGGTAATTTTTGCAAAAAAGATTGATTCAAAAGAGCATTTTAGCGCAATCATTAGCTTTGTAATTTTTTCAAGCCTAATCTTTAAGCCAGTAATAAGCAATTGGCAAATACTAATGGTGGCCATGGTTGTATGCTATGCTGAAGAATGGGTTAATGACAACATTGTTGACAAGAAAAAAATAAAAGGCTTCATGCTGAAAGTTTTAAGCATCAGGCCTTTATTAGAGATAACTGCAGCAATTTTATCAGTGGCTTATTCAAATATCAGTGTATTCTTGCTGCTTTTGCTCTTTGATTTGGGGTATTTGGCTTCTAAAAAAATATTTTCAAAAAATGTTCATGACATGAAATAAAAGACTCCTGCAATCATCACTATAACCAATATTACAAAAAAGAATAACAACCCTGCTCTTGAATTTTTTTTTATAGGTTTTTGCTCAGCAGTGTTTGGAAGCGGAGCTTTAATTGGCTCATTTGCAGGCGCTTGAATGCTATTGCTTAACGGCTCAGCTGAAAAAGAATCCTGCTCTGTTTTTGAAGCACCCGTTTTTTGCTCAGTTTTTTCCGTATGCGCTTCAGTTGCCTGCTTTGGCTCATGATTGTCATATTCTTCAGTTAAGTGAGATAATTCATCATTTATTGTTTCGCTTTCAAGGAAATCTTCCTCACTTTTCTTGAAATCATCATCAATTAATTCATCTTCTAATTCATCCTCACCTAATTCTTCGCTGCTGAACGTATTAGATGTCTCAGAGTTCATAGAACCCTCTTGCTCGAATTCATCCCTTAAGTTATCAACAATATCATCGTTTCCGAAAGCATCTTCTTTTGGCTTTTTTAAAGTCTCTTTAAGCTTTGCAAGCATCCTTTTTTCAATTTCGCTGTCCATTGCAAGAAAAAACTAGGAATCGATTATTTTAAAATATTATTAATCCTATCATATGATTATGTGCGGAATACTCGGATGCTTTTTTAAAGGCCATGAAATGTTTGTGAAAAATGCTGCAAAAATAATCAGCTACAGAGGCATTGACGGGTTCAATATAATGTCAAATAAGGGGTATTCTGTTGGGCATTTGCTGCATTCCATAGTTGGATTTGTAAAGCAGCCAATATTTTACAAGAATGATATGCTAATTGCCAACTGCGAAATCTACAATTATTTAAACTTGGCAAAAAAATACAAATTAAGCGTTTTGAACGACGCTGATTTAATGATTAAGCTCATAAAAAAGATTGGTCTCAAGAAAGCGATTGATGAATTTGATGGAGTTTACGCTGCATGCTATATCAGCAAAAAAAAGGTTTATTTGTTCAGGGATAAGATGGGCGAGAAGCCTATATGGTTTTATGACAAAAAATTTTGCTTTGCAAGCGAAAAAAAAGCATTGGTTTCTCAGGGAATTGATTATGCTGTTGAGCTTAATCCCAGAAATATTATAATTTATGACATAAAAACTAAGAAGACGAAATTAGAATATTTGGGTTTTTTGAAAATCAAAGAGATCAAAAGTGATGACTGGCAAGAAAGCATCAAGAAAGCATTAGTTGAATCAGTTAAAAAAAGGATACCTGAAGGTGTGAAAATAGGGGTGCTATTCTCAGGAGGCATTGATTCAACGCTTATAGCTTACATATTAAAGATGCTGGGAGTTGAGTTCACATGCTATACTGCAGCAGCTTTGGGCAAGAAAAGCGAGGACGCTTTCTCTGCAAATAACTCTGCAAATCTTCACGGGTTCAAATTAAAAATCAAGTACTTTGATGAAAATGATGTAAGAAAGGATTTGCCCAAGATTTGCGAAATAATAGAATCAAGTAATGCTGTAAAAGTCGGGGTTAGCATTCCTTTTTTTTATGCTTGCCAGTTGGCAAAAGAGGACAATATTAAGGTTATATTTTCAGGGCTTGGAAGCGAAGAAGTGTTCGCAGGGTATAAAAGGTTTGAAAAATCAAACAACATAAAAGAAGAATGCCTTTATGGCCTAAAGCAATTGTATGAGAGGGATTTATACAGGGATGATTGCTTGACAATGTTTTATAATACTGAATTAAGATTGCCTTTTTTAGACTATGATTTAATCAATGTTGGATTAAGCGTGCCTGCTGAATTAAAAATTAATGAGCATGAGAAAAAAATCATTCTTAGAAAAGTTGCGGAGAAGTTGGGGATTAATGAAACTATTTATAGCAGGAAAAAATTGGCTGCCCAGTACGGAAGCAAAAGCGACAAAATTCTTGAGATTTTAAGCAAGGAGTTTCTTGGCAAGTCCGATTTTCTTAAATCCATAAGAAAACTTCCGAATCTTAGGTTAGGAACATTGTACAGCGGAGGAAAGGACAGCAACTTGGCAATGTTTATCATGAAAAGGCAGAATTATGATATCTCTTGCCTGATAACAATGATTAATAAGATAGATTACAGTTACATGTTTCAGAAAGCTGATAAAAAAATTATTAAGCTTCAGTCTCTTGCATTAAATATTCCTGTAATTTTCGGAAAAACTGTTGGAATAAAGGAAGAGGAATTGAAAGATTTGAAAAAACTGCTGAAAAAAGCAAGGGATAAATATTGTTTGGATGGAATAATCACTGGCGCATTATTCAGCAATTACCAGAGAAGCAGGATTTTTGAGCTGTGCGAAGAGCTTAACCTGAAAATTTTTTCGCCTCTTTGGCATAAAGACCAAGAATTAGAACTTAAAGAGCTGCTGCAAAACAATTTTGAATTTATATTAGTAAAAACTGCTGCAATGGGTTTAGATGAAAAATTGTTAGGCAAATTAATAAGCCAAAAAGAAGTCAGCGAATTGGTTGATTTAAGGGATAAGCTTGGGATTAATGTTGCTGGAGAAGGAGGAGAGTATGAATCCATTGTGCTTGACAGCCCGTTATTTGACAAAAAGATTGAAGTAATCAGGTCTGAAATAATAAAAGACAAGGATAATTATGATTACTTGATTAAGAAAGCAAAGCTTGTGAAAAAATGATTTCAGCACTCATTGAAGCAATCAATATTTAATTCTTCCCCGCTGCAATCATTGTAGCATTGTTCATAGCCTTCATCTTCGCAGATGTAGTCACATATTTTGTAAAACTTATGGGAGGAACATGATTCATAGCAAGCAAAAAAGCTAGAATCCATTATGCATGAAATTGAACATGTTGGATTTTTTCCTAAAAAGAATGCGCAAACGCTAGAGCAGGAATCATAATAAGGAACAGGAATTACTTGCCCGCTAGCTTTTGAGCCAAAATAATCATCAATAGTCCATGCTCTGTCCTTTTGGCCTAAATCATCAGCTTTTGAATAATAATTATTTATAATATTTAGGGTTTCATTGTTTTCCCAAACAGAGGTTTCATAGTCATTTATGTCAATATAATTAGTTTTTGTATCGCTGCCTTCAACTAAAACATTAGTAGCATCAAAAACAACCCATTCACCATTAAGGTTAACCTCTGCCCAGTAATGCTCTGGAGTCTCTTTCATTATCTGCCTTACAAGCTCATAAGTGTAATTTAAGCCTTTTGAATTAAGCTTTATTATTAAATCATCATATTCCTCTGGGCCTAATCCTGTAGCCATATCAAGCAAACTAGGGTTATTGTCGCTTGGTTTAGTTATTGAATTAACAACCCTGCATGTTAAATTATAATAATTGGCTATTGAGCAGTAAATAATGGCAAAATCAAAGCAGGTTCCATAGATTTTTCCGTCTTTCACTTTTTCTTTTATAATCTCGCTGCTTGGATATAATCCTGGAAAAGCATAGTTCCATCTTATAGAATATGATGAGTCTGGCTGTGAAGCATCATAAGTCATATTGCTTACCTGCCAATCCTTAATGCATTCAGCAATATCTTGCTCGCTTCCGCCGCAGTTAACCCCTAAAAAAATAATCTCTTCATCATTAAAATTTGAAACTGGTGATTTTTCAAACGCATCAAAGGTTATGTTTAATATGCCTGAAACGAATTGGTTGATTGAATCATTCAATCCTTTGCTCAAGTCATCACTTATTTGCTCAGAAATATTTGAAAGAGTCTTGTTCAGTTCATCAATCATACCCGAAGTGGCATTATTGTTCATGATGTTTTCAACAGATGTGCATCCTGAAATAAAAATTAAGAACACAAAAGGCACCAAAAAAAAATTATTCATAGCAAAATAAATAATTATCCAAGAATTATAAATTTTTTTCTCTGAAAAATAAAAAATTTTTGCAAAAAATGAAAAAATTTTTGCAAAAAGTAACTTTTTTGCTCCAGAAAAAAAAAGATTTATAAGATATCAGTTACTTATTTTACGCATGGCACCAAAAAAAAAAGCAGCACCAAAGAAAAAGGTAGCAGCAAAAAAAAAAGCACCAGCAAAGAAAAAGAAATAATTGAATCTCAAAATTCAATATTCACTAATTTTTTTTTTATTTAATTTTTTTATTTTTTTTAGCTTATTACTTCTTAATAGTTTTTGGTAGAAAAAAAGTTTATAACCTTTCAGTAACTATAAATCATTATGAATTGCGGACTATGCGGTGGATGCGGCAGCAAACCTGTTGCTAAAAAACCTGCTAAAAAAAAAGTGGCAAAAAAACCTGCTAATAAAAAGAAATAATTGACTATTAAATCATTCAATTAGTTCTATTAATTTTTTTTATTTAATTTTCAAAAATTCAGGGTTTAGCTATGCCAAAAGCCTTAATATTTAAGCATAATTGCTCTTTTGATGCTTTTTAAACTTCAAAAATAAGGCAGCAGTATTTCTCAAAATGTTTATAAGCTATAAGTATTTATTTTGTTATTATGGCAAGAAAGGATAAGTTAACTAAAGTGCTTTTTTCAGACAATATCTCTGAATTGTTTATGGAAGGGGCAAAAATAACATTATTAACAATGATTGTTTCAATACTTACAATGTGGCTAGTGTCAATATTCACAAACCAGATAGCTACACTTAACATGGGAACAATGATTGTTGTAAGCACTGGAATAGCCATCTCATTTGGATCATATAAGATCTATGAACTGACTATGAATCAAATTAAAGATTAAACCCTTTGCTTTTAATTCTTTTTTATAATTTTTTTTAAAAAACCTGGCAGTCAGCACAAGTTTCATGCTCCAATCACGAATAATGCAACTACAATTAATGCAATGATTATTCCTGCCCACCTATAAGTTAGTAAGTAATCTAATAATTTTAGGGCTTTTCTTTTCATAGCAAATAAAAATTATTAAAAGATTATAAATATTTTTAAAAAAAGAGCTATTTTTTAGAGATAATATAGTTAATCAAAACATCTGAAAGCTCTTTGAACACATTTTCAGGCATTATGTCTAAAGGGTCTTTTTTGTCAGAAACGACGTATTCTTTTTTGCCTTTATGGTTAATTTTGCTTTCATAAAGCAAAAAAGTTCCGCTGGGAAAAATGCCTAATTGGTATCCGTACTTAATAATGGTTGCTAATCCAGAAGGACTGGTTTCTTTGGCGCTCATATCAAATAATTAAACAAATATATATTTAAAAGTTTCTATTAACTGCTAATCCCTTATTTTAATAATATAAAAAATTATTAATGCGCTCCGAGCAGGACTCGAACCTGCGACTTCATGCTTAACAGGCATGCGCTCTACCTGCTGAGCTATCGGAGCAGGATAATACTTATTTGATTGTTTTTGTTTTTTAAAGTTTACTAAATAATGCTCATCTAGTTTTGTTGTATCCTTCAATCACTCCCAATGCTTCTATGCCATATGCAGTTATTTTATATCTATTCTCTTGCTTTACAACATATCTGTGATTCACGCAATGCCTTAAGCTTATATCGTTTTCATTAGGCTTCAGTATTGCCTCCAAATCCCTTACTTGAATTAGAACCAGCTTAATACTTGGCATGTTCAAGTAATCATTTATTACAAGATTTTTTAAGTTTTCTTCCATGATTAATAGTTTAATGATTCTGTTTAAATAAGTTTTTAATCAGGATAAATCCTTATTGCTAAATTTAAAATGTTTTAACAATTATTTAAGCAAAAAGCACTCTGGCTAATGCGGCTTGGAAACGTTTAAAAAAAGATTGTTCTCTATATAAAACTTTATGGCAGAAATTGGAGTATGGAAGAATACCTTTATTGATTACTATTCCCTTTTTGGAATCCGTAAAAAAGCCACAGATAATGAAATCAAAACTGCCTATAGAAAATTGGCAATGAAGTATCATCCTGACCGCAATAGGGATAAACCTAAGAATATCCAAGAAAAATGCGAAGAAATGTTTAAGAAAATAACCTTAGTGTATGATATTTTAAGAGATGACCAAAAAAGAAGCAGCTATGACAATCTCCACATTAACAGGGCTCCAGCGAATAACATTGATTATTTTTGTGTGCCCAATAATCCTTTTTATGACAATTTCAGCCAAATAAGCTCCCAATCTAGCAATCCTAATTTTCAACCTAACTCTAACAATGGTTATACAAACTCCCCTAAACCTAATCCTAATAATGCAAACCCTAATCAAAATAATGCTAATCCTAAGCCTAATAATAATTATAATAATTTTAATGCTAATCAGGATGAGCAAGAGCTGGGTGATTTGGAAAAAATAATCCTAAACATCAGCAATATAAATGGAACTATAAATTTTAAGCTGAACAAAGATAAAAAAATAAAAATAAATGCTTATGCAAAGAATAAAGTAAAAAATGGAAAAACAATGATTTATTCAGTGAATGTTAAAAATAATGATGCAATTATTTCAATACCTTACAATATAACCTCAATGATGGACCCTGCTAATTTTATCATAAAAGTTAACAATTATAATGGAGGAAAAATAAGTGGTTCAGTGCCTTATATAAATGAGCTGAAATCTGACTCAGGGGAGATTGATTTAAAATTCATATTACCTATACCTATTGAGGTTAAGTTAAATACTAATGTTGAATCAAATAATTATAGGCAAGTAAAATCCGCCAATTGCCTGACTTTCGTGCCTCTTTATGCGGATTATTTTAAGGGTAGAATGTTTTTTGACTTGAATAATAGCAAAGCAAAAGTTGAATACAAAAAGTTATAAATATAAAAAAGAGGGTTGGTTTATTCTATCCAATCCCTTGTTTTTATTTTTTCAGGCAAATAAGTTTTGCTCATGAATTCCAATCCTTTTCCTACCAATGCATCCTGTTCAATCTTGTTTGAGAACTTCACCAAATCTTTGAACTCTTTTTGCCATTCTTTCTTGTCCTTGAACCAGTCATAGTTTGAAATTTCAGTGATTCTTTTATAGTCCCCTTTGTTCATTGGGATTAGGTGCTCTTTTGGTATCTTGTATTTTTCAACATCGCTCATTTTGAATCCTAAAAATTTCGCGTCCGGCACTGCAGCATTCTCGCTGAAATGAGCCAAATTAATGCTGCCTTGCTTGTAAACTGAATAGATATAATATCCCCAAATATCCATATCTGTGAAAACGTAAACAGGCAAGTCCAGTTCCCTATGAAGCCTTGCCAGCATTCTTCTGTCCCCTCTTGCCGGCTGGCCTTTTCCTGTAAGTACTAAGCATTTGTTTTTCTGCCAAAATTTGTCATGGTTTAAAGTGCTCCAAGTCTGACCTTTTTCCACCACTAAAATATATTCAGCTTTGCAGTCAATGAAGTCAACTGTTCCTTTTTCAACAATGCTGGGTATACCATAGCCGCTGCTTCCAAGTTTTGAGCAGTCAATCTCATCACCGCTGTCTAATATTTTCAGTTCTCCTGCAAGTATTCCTTTACGCTCAGCCTCCACTCCCATCTCTTCCCTTAAGCACCTAAGCACTCCTTCAATATCTTCAACTATTGGGTCGCATTCTTTCTGCAAATCAAAAGTGTTCTCTTTAGTTCCGGGTATTCCTCCTTTTGATAAATAGAACAGCTGCCTTAAACCTACTGCGCTTCCTCTTTCAATTACTTCTCTTAACTTGCTTGCAACCAGCATTGTTTGCATGAAACTTTTCGCCTGAGATAAGTTAAAGTAGCTTCTTTCGCTTGTTGTGTTTCCAAGCCTGAGCAGCCTTGCTTTTTCATCAAAAAAAACATTGCTTAAGCTTCTTACTGGAATATTGACATTCGGGTTCTGGAAATCCTTCAGCTGCGCTATCACATTGTTTCCAATCTTCACCAATTTTTCTGATAACTCCTTGTTTTTTTGTATTTTTAAATTAATTTGGTCCTTATCTTTCATTCTTCATCACTCTCTTTTTCTTTTTCAACTAATTTTTTTGGAATTGCTTTAGCTTCCTCTTTCATTATTTCCTCTTTCTTTTTTATAACATCTCCGTATTTTTTCTCTAAAACTTCATTCATCATTTTTTTCATGTCTTTCTCATCTTTTCGTGCTAATACAGCTAAAGCTCCTGCCAAGACATCCCCATATTTTATAAAAGTGTTAATTCTTTGGGCATCCCTTTTTATTTTCATTTTTCTTTTTATGAAAACTCCTAACTGCCTTGCGCATTCCTGCAAAGCCAACTTTATCTCCTTAATAATTATTGGATAATTGGCAATTGCTGCCTTGCTTTCAGAGGTGAAAGGCACCCACACACTGCACATGTGCACAAAGATTATTATTGGGGCGCTTGGAACAGCACTTCCGCTATTTTTTGGAATTCCATACCTTTTCCAATCCATTTCACTTACTGAAATAGTTATTGCACAAGCTCCTCCCTCATATAATAATGGAACCTTGTTTGCAACCCTTAATACTTGAGCTCCTCCTTCAGGAATATCTCCTCCATAAGCTAATGCTGCTTCAATCTGGAAAGGATAACCTCTGTAAACATTTGGAGGCCTGGTTGTTGCAACAATGTATTCAGGATGATATTCTACTTTCAGGCTTTTCTCAATAGCTCCCCTGCCAACCGGGCTTAAGCAATCAGTTGGTGGCCTTTGCAAATCAGCTTTCTGCAAAGCCTTAATCAGCTCAACAGCTTCCTCTGTTTTAATAGTGTCAGGCCTTCTTTTTGGGTCAATTTTTATTTTTTCAAGTATTTGCTTCGCATTCAATGCTCCGACTTTGCTTAATTCATCAGTGAGGAATGATTGGATTGAAGTTTTCTTGGTTTCTTCAATCATTCTTGTTAAAACTCCTAATTCTAATCCCCATGGATGAGGCTTAATCTCTTTAGTCTCAGTAGGCATTGATTCTGTTGCTCTTTTGAAAACAGTCATTTTGCCTTCAGGGTCAATAAAAGTGATTTTTGCATGAGGGTTGCTTATGCTTGTTCTTCTTAAATATTCAAAAATGCTCTTATCCCCAGTGCCTCTATATAATCCTTCTAAAGTTATCTCAACTCTTGTTCCAGTGTCTTTTGAAAACTTAGCATATTCTTCATTTGTTAAGATTTTTGCATCATTGTTTTTAATATCAATTAATAGCTCAACTAATTGGGCTGGCTTTTCTTTTGATATTTTGCTTATTATTCTGGCTGGCTTTCCTGTTGTTAACTGCCCATAAAGAATTGAAGCGCTTATTCCTATTCCTTGCTGCCCTCTTCCCTGCTTTAACCTATGGAATTTGCTTCCGTATAATAACTTCGCAAAAACCCTAGGAATAATTGCTGCCTGAATTCCCGGGCCATTGTCTTCAACGATTACTTTATAGACTTCTCCTTGGATTAAATCAACCCTGACAAGTATATCAGGCAATTCAAAGGGTTTTTTTCTCTGCCTTAGCTCGCTTGCGTTTTCTTCGCAAGCATCTAAGCTGTTATCAACTGCTTCTTTTACGCAGGTAAGCATTGCTTTAATTTTGCTGTCAAATCCTAATAAATGCCTGTTCTTTTCAAAGAACTCCGCAATACTAATGCTTTTATGTTTATTAGCCAAATCATCAGCCACTGTTTTTTGAATCATTTTTTAAAACACCACTCCTTTCACTTTTTTTCTTAACTCTTTGTCAATATATCCAAAAACTGTTGGATGCCTTGCTCCTTTAAGCAGCATTTCTACTGCATTAAATGCGAGCTCAACCATTTCTAGTTTTCCTATTATTCCAACAGTTTTTCCATAAACAATAATATAAGTTTGGGTTTTTTTCTCAATCAAATCCTTGCTTGCTCCATCTTTCCCTATAACCCTGCCTCTTAGCCTATCCAAGTCATTTTGGGATTTTGCATAATCATTAATATTCATTAACTCAAAATCATACTCTTCATTTTTTAAAAGCAGCGCAACTTCAGGGTTAAATCCTCTGCCTATTGCTTTAACCACTTTTTCGCAAGTGTATAAATCTAGCGAATCCTTGCCTTCCATTAACACTAATCCGTCAGATCCTATTTCTAATTTGGCTTTAAACGCTTTCTCTATCTCTTTTTTAACGCTTCCATTCTTTCCAATTAACACTCCTACACGGTCTTCAGGAATCTTTACATCTTTTGTGCTATTCATAACTAAAATTAATTAATTTTTGGCTGCTTTAAAAGTTTTATCACAAAAAATCCTCTATTTTTATAATAAAATCAGCAGTTATTTCTCGGCTTTTTTTATGAATTCTTCAAAAGCAAGAGTTTTGCACTTTCTTTCAAAGAATTTGTTAATATTTGTCACATCTTTTTTTAGAAAAATCATGGAATTAGGATGCTCTCTGAGCACGCTTTGGCCCATGTCAATAAATACTGGCTTATGCTTGTAGTCTAAAATATTGAACTCTGACAGGTCAGCATGCACTAAGTTTGCCTTATACAGTTTTTTCATGTTGTCAATAATTTCATCATAATATTTTTGAGGATTAATTAAATTGGCATCTTTTAGCAGGGGCGAAGCTAAGCCGTTTTCTCCAATGAATTCCATTATTAATACATTTTTAACGCATGCCAAAGGTTTTGGCACGCGAACGCCAGCTTCAAAGGCTTTAGACAGATTTCTGAACTCTTTTTTTGCCCACAAATAAACTATTTCATGCTTTTTCTTGCTAACATGGCTAAACCTTGGGTCGCCAATAATGTATGGGCTCATTTTGTCAAAGCTTGAAGTGTAAGTCCTAAAAATCTTGATTGCAACAAACCCATTCTTAGTGGTTGCCCTGAATACATTTGCCTCTTTTCCAGTGCTAATGCAAGCCTCTAGCTCCTCATAGTTCTCATTTCTCATCTTTTCAAGAACTTTGAGAGTTCTTGCATCAAACACTTCATTGTAAACCTTGTAAATCTCCTTAGTCATATGATTAATTTAACAATAGGCATTAATAAAAACATTTAGTGCTGCAATAAGTTCATGGTACTGCCCGTGTATTTGTTTATATGATTAATTTTATAAGGATAATTTTTCCACAGATGTTCCACTGATTCTTTTAAAATATTTCTCCAAGGAGTTTCCCAAAAGAACCATTGCCAAATAAAGGGGAATTTTTCTTTCTGTAATCTTTTTTATGCCTTTAATAATCTCCTCATGTCTTCCCTTAACCCAGTTATATGTCTCAGGGGTTCCATCTATTGTGGACTCAAAATAAACTAGCTTGCCGCTTAAAGAATCAGCTATTCTTCGCTTACACGTGTGGCATTTGAATCAAGTGCAACATGAAAACCTAAATCTTTTGAAAAATAAAGTTTTACTGCCCTAATAAATACTGCCCAAATTCCTTGAATTTTTCATTAGGTGCTAATAGCTCAAAAATTGACTCCTTAAAGAGTTCATCAAATTTTTTCATATGAATGCTTAATTTTCTTTTTGCAATGCTCAGCTCATTTAAGTTAGTGTTTTTTGAAAAATAACCCTCAATGAAGGATAATTCGTAAACATTGCCTTTGTTCAAGTAATTCCTTTTTTTCTGAACCAAATAGCCATTTTCAAGAATTATTGAATTAAAGCTTGAGCCAGTTATTGAATTAATCACACAGTTAATCCCTTCAAATTCGCATTGCATAAAATCAACTTTATTGCTTGGAACCAATCCCTCTTTATGGTAGATAAAAAAAGGGCTGTTGTTTTTTGTTATATTCAGCAAATAAAATTCAAGCATTTCATAGTTTTCTTAAATTATTTTAATTTTAAACCTTTCGAATAAAGAAAAACAATTGCTGTTTTTAAAACTCTTCCAAGTCTTTCAAGAAGCCTTTTTTCCTTAGCCATTCAACCTGGCTTTTCCTGTAAGTGAAGATGATATCCCCTTTATCTAGGTCATATTCCCATGGCTCAACAATCACTGCATCGCCATTTTTAACCCACATGCTTCTTCTTAATCTTCCTGGAACTCTGCATAGCCTGGTTTGACCGTCAATGCATCTTACATACATTTTTCTAAGCCCTAATAATTGCTCAACCACTCCTAGCACTTCTCTTCCTCTTGGAGTTCTTACCCTCATTATTTCATCAGGATTTTGGGAATCAGGGCTTTGCTGCTCATTTTGTTCAAATTCCTCGTTAAATTCCTCATCAAACTCGTCAGCCATAGCTATTGAATTATATTTAAGTCTTTAAAAAGTTTTTATTTGCAGTCATTATAATAAAGAATGTATTCTTCTTTATGAGTTGAATTATGGGGCAAGATTATCACATCACCTTTAAAGATTGTTTCATTGTAAAAAATCTCATAATCAGGCCATGAAATTGTCAGATAGCTCACATAATCGCACATAACATTCCGTATTACTATCTCTTTATCTGTAAGTCCTGCAACTTGGAAGCAATTGCACTCTGACTTGTATTCCTCTTCATTAACCTGGTTTTGAACCATTTTTTGGGAGTTAATTAGCCCTAAATAGATTAAGTATAATACAACCATTGATACAAATGCAAAAAAAAGCATTAATGCGTATTCTGTTACTTTTGAAGCCATTTTTCATCCACCAAAACTCACATGGTTTTTTATCCCATTCTTTAAGGCAATTGTCCCAATAACTGCGAAGCAAAACCCTATTAATGAAAAAATAATCAATGAATTATAATCATTTGTTTTTCCTAAAAAATAATTTGCAGGATAATAGCTTGACAAAGCAATTGGCAAAATAAATGTTAAAATGAATTTCAGCATAGTTGGAAAAATGTTGAGGGGATAGTTTGAAAACCTGGTGGCTGTAAAGAACAGATCAATTATGTTGCTTGATCTTGGGTTTTTGAACAAGAAATTCATCACCACTCCAGCTATCCCATAATAACAGAGAATAGAGACAAATATTAGATAAAAATAAGACAATACCCCTATAATTGTTAATGCAATGTTTAGCTTTATTATTGAATAAATCAAAAGTATTAATCCGACAGTTATATCCATTATCCAATGGGCATTGACTGAAGTTATTATCATGTAAACAATGGTGTTGAAAGGCTTGAGTAATGTCTGGTGAAAATTGCCTGACTCTATTTTCCATGAGTTTGAGAATATTATTCCTAAAACACTTGAGCCTGCCAAGCTCAAGGAAATCTTGGCAGTGGCTATTAGAAAAAACATTTCATTGATGCTCCATCCTGGAAATCCGCTGCTGATTTCATAGATAAAAAAAAGAATCAGCGGCTGCAGGAAGAATTCAAAAAAGTCTGCAAAGAACTGGAAAAAAGTGGCTTGCTTGTGGGAAAAAAAGTAGCTGAAATCCATTGAAACAGTCTTTATCAATACATCCGCGTATTTGTTCATGAGCCAACCCCTTCAAATTTTTTAATCGCTTTTTTGAATAAAAAATTAAAAATCGCATACAATATTATTATCCAAAATATTTGAACCAAGAATATCTTAAAAATTTGGCTGTAACTGTAAATGTTTAAAAAAATCCTTGTTGCTTCAAATGAAAAATAATTGAAAGGCAGGTATTTCAGAATGTTCTGCAAAACTAGCGGAAGAAAATTTAAAGGTATGTAAAATCCTGAAATGAATGAGACTACGAATCTTTTGATTCTTTCAAAAGGCCAGTGGTTAAGCATTTTAAAATACATTAAAGACCAGCATAAAGAAAAGAAGCAGTTCATTAATAATCCTAAAAAAAGGCTGATTATTGAGATTATTAGCATTGGAAAGCTGTAGATTTTGAAGTTAAAAAAAAGAAAGCCTATTATTAGCGTTGGAATTGACTCGTACATTAAAGAAAAAACTCTGCCGCCTAATGCTTTAGAAACTAATTTTAAGCTTAAGTTAAAGGGCTTTACTAAATTGATTGACAGCTCGCCTGAATAGATTTGATTACCCATTCTTTCGCTTAAATTATTAAAAACTATTCCTGAAAAAATTGCCTGAAAAAGGAAATAATTGATTGTTTGCTCAACACTAAAGCCTCCTATTGTTGAATTTTGGGAGTTTGAAAAAATTGCAGTCCATATCATCACATTAATAATCATGAATATTGGCTTTGATATAATCCAAATTATAAATCTTGACCTGTCTGCCAAATCTTCCTTTATCTCCATTTTGAAGAATTCAACATATTTATTTGTCATTTTTGCTCAGGTAAATTTTTTTAATAATGCTTTCAACGCTTTCATCGTCAACATTGATATCAATGACTGGATATTTCTCAATCATTTTTTTTATAACTGCTGTAGGGTTAGACTTTGTTGTATCAACCCTTAATTTTACTTTATAACCCTTATGGACCATAACTTCACAATTCTTTATTTTAATCTCGCCTATTTTTCTTTCAAATTCTAAGGTTAAGTCCTTGTAGCTTATGAATTTTTTTTTCAGGTTCTCAATGCTTCCTTCATAGACATGCAATCCTTTGTCAATTATTATTATCCTATGACATAAGGCTTCAACATCATCAATGTCATGGGTTGTGAGGATGACTGTAGTGCCTCTTTCTTCATTTATTTTTTTTATAAAATTCCTTATTTTTTCCTTGGCAACAATGTCTAACCCTATTGTTGGCTCATCCAGAAAAATTATTTTGGGGTTGTGAAGTATGCAGTTTATGAACTCGCATTTCATTCTTTCGCCTAAGGATAAGTTTCTGACTAATGTTTTGCTTATCTCTTTTACTTCCAAAATTTCAGTCAGTTCATTCAGAGTTTTTTCAAATTCTTTTTTTGGAATCTGGTAAATTGCTTGGCTTAAATAAAAGCTGTCAACTGCAGGCAGGTTCCATTGAAGCGTGCTTTTTTGCCCCATGACAACCCCTATATGCCCAACATATTTTTCCCTGTCATTAAAAGGAGTGTAACCTAAAACCTTGATTGTTCCGGCATCAGGGTAAAGTATTCCTGTAAGCATCTTGATAACTGTAGATTTTCCTGCGCCATTAGGGCCCAAATAACCTATTATTTCACCTTTTTCCACATTAAAGCTTATGTTTTTTATTGCATCAACGTTTTCATATTCCCTGTGAAAAAGGCTTTTTATGGCATTCAATAATCCCTGCTCTCTTGAGTATTTTTTGAAAGATTTCCTTACACCCAAAACTTGTATTATTTCCATTGCTTAAAAAAAGGGCTTGGTTATTTATTTATATTGCTATTGTGACTATGTCATTGTCAAGCAGCTCATGCTTTAAGCCTAGTTTTTGCCCTGGAAATTTCGCGCTTTTGCCCCACACTTGGGCATACTTGAAATATTGGATGAAATCTTTGTGAATCTTTAAAGCCAGGTCATACACTGTGTCTCCTTTGTGCATAATCAAAGCGTTTTTCATGTCAGGCTCTTTTCCTCTTGGCTTTAAAAAAATCCTGATAATCCTTGTTTTTTCAAAAATTTCCTCTTTTAATTTTTCAATGCCTAAATCTTTTTCAGCGCTTATCATTATTGCTTTTGGAAACCTTTTTTTTAGCTCGATCAGTTCTTGCTTAGTTAATTCATCACACTTGTTGATGACAATTAATGAAGAGACATAGTGCCTGTTTTCAAGCAATGCATCTATGAAATCATTTATGCTCACATCTTCCCTTATTATTACCTCCGCATTAACCATTCCATACTGCCTCATTATTTCCTGTATTATTTCTTCGCTAATCTTTGTCAGCTCATAAGTGGATTGGATGTTTATTCCTCCTTTCGGCATTTTTTTAAAGATAACTTTAGGTGGCTTGGCATCAAGCCTTATTCCTGCAAGGTATAGCTCTTTTTTGATTATGTCTAATTTTTCAGTTTTTTTAGCATCCAAAATTATAACTATTAGGTCAGCATTCCTTGAAGCTCCTAGCACTTCAGTTCCTTTGCCTTTTCCCTTGCTTGCATCATCAATTATCCCTGGCAAGTCAATGATTTGAAGATATGCATCCTTGTATTTCATCATTCCTGGAATGGCAGTCAATGTTGTGAATTCATAGGCAGCAACTTCTGATTTCACATTGGTAATCTTATTGATTAAAGTGCTTTTTCCAACGCTTGGAAAACCCACTAAAACTATTGTTGCATTGCCTGATTTTTTTATAAAATACCCTTTTCCCATAGCCCCTTGGCTTTTTTTCTTTTCAGCCAGCTCCTTAAGCTTTGCAATCTTGCCATACAAGCTTCCGATATGATGGTCTGTTGCCTTATTTTTCTGGGTTTTTGCAATCTCTTTCTCAATCTCAGCTATTTGCTCCTCAGGTGTTGCCATATCAAATTCTATTCTTGCCAAGCTTTTAAGAATTCTTCTTTATAAAACAACTTTAGCTGCATAAATAATCATTTAAGGGATAAATTTTTAAAAGCATCAATTCACTATTTATAGCTATGGCTAAGAAAGTCTTCAATAAAAGGATTCATAGGGTAAGAAGAAAGCTTCAAAGAAGGGAGCTTAAGGAGATAAGCAAGGCAAATATCCAGGAAAAAATAAAAAAATCGCTTGATAAATCCAAAGCAAAAAAAGTTTCAGCTGAACAATAAAGAATGAATCTTAGTATTAATTAATCATATTTCATTGAGCTTCAGCACTTGCAGTGATTCCTTAAAATCCATGATTAATTCGGAAAGCTTCTCTGAGCCTTTCTTATTTATTGAATAGATTTTTTTAAAACGTCCGCATTCAATTGTTGAAGCGCTGTCAATGCATCCTTCTTCCTCTAAGCCTGACAAAACAGGGTATAAGGTTCCGCATGAAGGCTTCCAGTTGTAAACTTTTTCAAGCTCTTTGAACAGTGCATAGCCATGAAACGAATGCTTTGATAATAAAGTCAAGACAAGCAATTTTAAGTTTCCTTTTAAAAAATCGCTCATGATAGTTTATTACTAATCATTTATTTAAATATGTTTTCACTATAAAGTAATGTACGGCGCTCCGATAACTGGGTGAACAATCTTTATCAACTTATCTTTGTCAATTAATGCAAGCAAATCTTTTATCTCTTCAAAATCTTTTCCCAGCTTGTTTGACAAAGAGATAAAGCTAACTTGCTTGTTTTGTTTAAGCATTGATACTAAGAGCTCAGCGCTTTTGTCTTTTTTTTCCTTATAGGGCTTGATTAAGGGGTAAGATTTTGATTTCATGATAATTAATATAAATAAAAGAATTATTTTAAATAAGTTGTGATTAAATATTGATATGGAAGAAGTGATTGATTTAGTGCTTAAAAAAAAAGAATTGAACGGAATAGACAAAAGCATTGCATTAAAGGAGATTAACAGAAATTTAAATTCAAAGGTTGCTAAATTAATCAAAGATGAAAGGTATAAATCCAAGGAGTTCAAGGAGTTTGTAAAAAAAGTAAGGGCTCAGCTTAGGAGGCAGTTTGGAGCTTTCAATAATGCAAATATTGACAGGGAAGGGCTTGTCAAAAAAAAGGATTACTCTGGTTTAATGCTTAGCCATCAAAGCAGCAGGGAAAGGCTGCCTTATTACAATGAAGTTTACTTGAAAATATTCAAAGATTTTAATGAGCCTATAAGCATAATAGACCTTGGATGCGGGTTTAATCCTTTAAGTATTGAGTTCATGAAAGTTAAGCCAAAAAAGTATTTGGCTTTGGATATTAATGAAAATGACTTAAAAATAATCAGGGAGTACTTCAAGCAGAAAGGAATGAGTGGTGAAGCGAAAGTATTTGATGCAACAAACCTGAAAAATTACGCGTTTAATGAAGTTTTTGATTGCTGCTTCGCTTTCAAAGTTTTCGAAATACTTGAAAGAACCAAAAGCCACAGGCTCACTGAAGACATTATAAAATTAGTGCCTGCAAAAGTCATTGTTGCAAGCTTTAGCACTAGAACGCTAAGCGGCGCGCCAATGACAAAAAAGAGAAGGATTTGGTTTGAAGTGATGTCTAAAAGGCTAGGTTACTTAGTTAAGTCTTTTAGTATACCTAATGAATTATTTTACATTTTAAGCAAATAAACAGATATTTAAAGAGTATTATTTAAGTCTAAATTATGGGAAAAAACCCAAAACATAACCTTAAGCATGTTGAATTAGCCAAAATCTCCAAAATACCCTGTAATTATAACTCCCATAAAATGTATACTCCTGACAGGTTCTGCAGCATTTTTTATACAGAATTAGAGTTAATAAATTCAAACATTTCAGTTGATGAAATTAATATATACTTAAGTAAAATTTATAATAAACTTACTCAAAACTATGTCAAGCCTGAAAAAAGCTATTGTTTAACTTTGAATCTGGTTAATGGCAACGAACTAGTCATTACTTTTCCAGGAAAAGATAACCCTAAGTCAAAAGAGCCCGTAATAATGATGCATTCAAAACTTCAGGTTAACAGAAATTTTTCGCTTAACCCTTCAGAGCAAGAATTCGTGATAAAAAATGACAAATGCCTTGAAAATGTGCTCGGATTGATTAAATCAAAAGGCCCAACATATGCAGGATTCAAGGATGAGTGGATTAACAATGTCTATTCAGTGCTCATTAACACTAATATCCAAACAAAGGATTTTGAAGAATATATTAATGAAAGCAAGAAAAACTCAAAATCTCTCTATCACACACAAAGAATGCCAACACAGTTTATTGACTGGCTAACTTCCCTAAAAAATGAAAAAGACCCATTTAATAAAAAAAAATGTTTAGATTATCAATATTTTATGCTAGATACAAATACCCTATATGGCAAAGAGACGCTTGAAACTATAAGCAAAAACTTGACGACTGAAAAATTTATAAAAAAATTAATGAATATAAGTGTCAATAAGATAAAGTTCATTGAGGAGCTTATAAATTACTGCTCCCCTTATTTTTATAAAAATAGAAAGCTTGAAAACGAAAGAAAAGAAATGGCTCTTGAACTTCACAAGAAAATGCAGCCATTCTCCCCTGAAAATAGATTATTTAATGAAAATGACAAAAAAAGAATCCAGCAACTTGAAGATGTCATACTTTCAGAATTTTATGCGGATTTTTTCCTTAAAAACTTGAAAAATCCAAAAAGAAAAAATGCTGTTGATAATTTCACTAAATTGTATGACCAGTGCTTTAAAAAAATTGGTGGAGTAAAAGGAGTACTAGAGCTTGACCAAATCTACAAATTCCTTAACAAAAAAATAAAAGTGTACCCTGATGAAAAAAACAAGAATTTTTTAAGATACATGTTTAATGAACTTCAATCATATATTGATAAGATGAATTTTAAGAACAATTGGATGGATATTTTGACAATATCAAAAGAGAAGCTTGAGAAAAAAAGTTTTAATGACTGCTGCTTTGAGCTAATAAACCCTTTAATATATTCTAAACAGGATTTATTTGGAGGCAATTTTTCTGCTGTAGATTTTTCCATTGAAGACAACATATTAGCATCACTTAATTATAAGATACTTGACAAAAATAAGAAGTTAAAGAAGACATTCGGAGCGCTTTTTGGAACAATCTATGAAGAATTCATAATTGATTCATTCATTAAAAATTTAAATAATCCAAAAAATAGTTTCTCTTTTGATTTTATAAAAAAGAACTTAAGCTTATTTGATGAAGCTCTTGCAAAAAGGCATAAAAGAACAAATTTTCTTAAATCTGATATTTTGCTGATGAGCACTGACAAAAAATACAGCAATATAACACTATTAGAGAATCATTTGTATGAATTTGAAAGAAATAACAGCACGAGCTTTAAAAGAGATAAAGAAAAAACAATTGCAGATATTGAAAAAGTAATTGACTCCTGCGAATCACTCAATAATAATAAAGCTTTAAGAAAAAGCATTTTATTGAATGACCCTTTAGACCCTTTGATAAAGATTAGCAACTCTAAAGCACCTGCTCCAAAAAACCTTGATGATTTAAAGCACATAGTTCCTGCAATATGCGTCTCGCAGTTCAACTTTGAGGCGATCAATTCAGTGCCTAATAACAAATTTGTAATAATCTCTCCTGGAATGATTTATTATGGCAATGTAGAGGAAGTAATAAAGCAGTATTTGGAGTCTAATTTGAAAAAAAAGCCAAAAGAACTCAGCGCATTTATAAAATCAAAATGAATAGTTTTTTAAACAAAAATATTTAATACAAAAAATTATGGAAATTTTAGTTGGCAAAATCCCTGGAAGCAAGGCATCTATTGCACTTCAGGAAAGGGATAATTTGATAAAAATCATAAGAAATAACGGATTTAGTTGCTATGAATTCATGCCTAACTCGGAGATGCTAAGGTATCAAAACTCGTTATGCAGCAAGACAGATGCCAACAATTTTTCAGTGTATTTGTCAAATATTTATTTTTGGCCAAGGGATTTGTTTTTGTATTTTAAAGACAAAAATATTATAATAAAGGACCCTTCTAATGAATTCCATGTTGGGGAAGGAGGCTATAGTGTCAGCAGCCCAGTTGACAGCAATAACATATTTTTAAGCGAGTATTTGCTTGGCAATCACGCAATGATTTCAAGAGAGCAATTGCCGGGAGTGAATATTTTCAACATAGAAATGGGTAGGAAAGAAAATGGTAAGAGATTAAAGCATGTTGATTTGACATGCTTTTACAGCGGAGAGCATGAAACCCTCTTTGTTGACCAAAACTTTTACCAAAGCAGCTCCAAAGAATCCTTTAAAAAAATAAAAGACAGAGGCATTGATGTTGTTTTTTTTAATGAAGAAAAGCGCATTAGCTACAATTATTATCCTGCAAATTGCTTAAGCGTCTCCAAAAATAATATGAATGAAACAGTTTTCATAAACGAAGCCTCTGTTGATCTGAAAAATATGTTAGCAAATGATTATGGCATGGATTTGGTCAGCGTTAAAATGTACAAAAACCCCCAGCTTACTGGCTCAATGAGGTGCGCTAGCAACATTTTTAGCAGCCCTAATCCGAAAAAATTCATAGAGTTATTGAATGAGATTAACCTTAACATGTTCAAATTCGGGATAGAATCCAACATAGAACCTAGCATTGTTAATCAATAGTTTTTTAAAATAATTAATGCTTAATAGTTTTTATGCTGAGGCAATTATTAGCCTCGGTGAGGTGAAAAAAAGATGAAAATAGTAATAAGCGACCCAAAAACGGGCAAAAGTTACCAAAAAGAGATTGACAAAAACACTGAAGCTAGCTTTTATCACAAAAAGCTTGGCGACACAGTTAACGGCGAATTGATTGATTTGCAAGGCTACCAGTTTAAGATTACTGGCGGAAGCGACACTGCAGGATTTCCAATGAGAAGCGATTTGAAAGGGCCTAAGAGAAAAAAACTTCTTTTAACCAAAGGCGTTGGATTAAGGGATAGTGAAAAAGGCTTCAGGCAAAAGAAAAGCGTTAGGGGAAACACTGTAAGCGAAGAAACTGCGCAAATTAATACAGTAATCACAAAGATGGGAACTGCAAAGCTTGATGAAGTTTTGAAAAAGGAAGAGAAAAAATAATTCTAATTTTTTATTTTTTATTTAAATTAATTTCTTGGCTTATAATCAAAGATTTTTTAAAAGATATCAGATATTTTACTATTAATATATGGCAAGCAATGAATTAATACCTGAGGTTACTATTGGAATGGTTGGCCACATTGACCATGGAAAAACCACGCTTTTGCAAAAGCTTACTGGGAAATGGGCTGACACTCACAGCGAGGAGATGAAAAGGGGAATTACAATAAAATTAGGCTATGCCAGCTGCACTATTTACAAATGCAGCAAATGCTCTGGCCCTTCATGCTACTCTATTTCAAAAAAATGCATGAGCCACATGTCTGACAATATTGTTTCAAGGACTGTTAGCTTTGTTGACGCTCCTGGCCATGAAGCATTGATGGCTACAATGCTAAGCGGCGCAAGCATGATTCATGGAGCAATACTTGTAATTGCTGCAAATGAGCCTTGCCCACAGCAGCAGACAGCTGACCATTTGAAAGCGCTGGAAATAACTGGAATTAAGAATATTATAGTTGTACAAAACAAAGCGGACTTAGTTAATGATGCCGAACTTAAGAAAAATTATGAAGAAATCAAAAAATTCATCAAAGGAAGCGTTGCAGAGTCTGCTCCCATAATTCCATTAAGTGGGCAATCAGGGGCAAACGTTGATGCTTTGCTTAATGCTATTGAGGAATATATTCCAAGCCCAAAAATAAACAAGGAAGATGCTCCAATAATGCTTGTTGCAAGAAGCTTTGATGTAAATAAGCCAGGAAAAGAAGTCAAAGATTTAATTGGGACAATACTTGGAGGCGCATTAAAGCAGGGTATACTAAAAAAAGGAGATGAGATTACAATACTTCCTGGCATTAAAGTAAAGGATAAATGGGAGCCTCTTTATGCAAAAATTGAATCGCTTAATTATTCAAACTTGTTCGTTGACAACGTGACTCCTGGAGGAAGCTTCGGGCTTTCAACCTCAATTGACACTTATTATGGAAAAAATGACAAATTATCGGGAAGCGTTGTGTGCCTAAAAGATAAGCCAATAACTGTCTATAATAGTCTTGAGCTGAAATTTAAAATACTTGATGATTCAATACTTAAAACTAATGAAGTATTGCTGCTGAACAATTGGACTGCAAAAACAACAGGCATTGTTAAAGGCATAAAAAAAGATGTTGCGTCATTGATTTTGGCATTGCCAATAGCTTCCATGAAAAATGAAAGAATATCTATCTCAAGAAAAACAGGAAACAGGTGGAAACTTAGCGGATGGGGAGAAATACTATAAAAATCATATTTGACACTAATTTTTTGTTTATTCCTCTAAGGGAAAAGGTTGACATAATCTTTGAAATAAAGCATGAACTTGAAGGAATTAAAGAGTTTTTCATCATAAAAGAAAGCCTAGATGAGCTTAAAAAGCTCGAAAAAAAAGGAATAAAGGATGCCAAGTTGGCAGTAGAAAACATTTTAAAGCAAGAAATTAAGATTTTAGATATAGATGGCCCAAAAGATGTTGATGACAAGATTATTTGGGCAGCTTTGGAGCAAAACGCTTTTATAGCAACAATTGATAAAGGACTCATAGAAAAAGCCAAAAGCAAAGGATTAAAAATAATTGGTTACAATAAAAGTAAAAAGAGAACAATGGTGATTTGAATTGTATAAAGTACTAACAGTTATGGACAGAGTAAGGGTTGACCCTGTTAATTTCAAGGATGATATTAAAGAGAGCATTAAGATTGAAATAATGAAAAATTATGAGAACAAGCTGGAGGATAACAAGTTTTTATTATGCTTAATTGACATAATAAGCGTTGGCGAAGGATTGATTATTCCTGGAGACGGCGCAGTTTATTATGAAACAACATTCAAGATTCTTGTTTATGAGCCAGTAATAAAAGAGGTTGTTGAAGGGGAAGTAACGGAGATAACTGAATACGGAGCATTTGTAAGAATTGGCCCAATTGAAGGATTCATACACATGAGCCAAGTAATGGATGATTTTGTAAGCTTTTCGAAAACAAAAAGCTTGCTTGGAAAGGAGAGCAAAAAAACGCTTAATATAGGGGATTATGTTAGAGCAAGAGTTATTGCAGTAAGCATGAAAAATTTAAAGGACGCAAAAATAGGATTAACTATGAGACAGGCAGGACTCGGAAAACTTGAATGGATTAGCGAGCCTGTAAAAGAGGCAAAGGTGGAAAAGAAATGACTACTGAATACGCATGCAAGAAATGCAACAGAATAATCAGCACAAAAAGCTGCTCTTTATGCCAGGGAGCCCAGGCAAGCAAGAACTGGAAAGGTATTGCAGTAATATTAAACAGCACAAAAAGCAATATTGCAAAAAAATTAAAAATTGAATCAAACGGCACTTACGCATTAAGGGTGAGATAAATTATGAAATTAGCAAACAAAAAAGAAGACAAATTGACAAAAAAAATAGTTTATGAACTTGAATTGGATTACAAGGGACAAAAAACCCCTGACAGAAAGACTGTATTGGAATTAGCCAGCAAAGAGTTAAGGGTTGAAAAAAACTTAATGGTTATTAAGAAAATAATCAATATTTATGGAAAAAATTTTTCAAAAGTAATAATTCATGCTTATAAAAACAGGCAGGATTTGGAGAAAAACGAGCCAAAATATTTAATAAAAAGGGTTACTTTTAAGGAAGAACCAGCAAAAGCTGAAGAAACACCAAAAGAGGAAGTGAAGGAATAAGATGGGTAAGAAAAAGAATGTAAAGATTAAAGGAAAAACAAAGCACACCAAATCAACCCCTAGCAAGAAATACAATGCTTACAAAGTTGAAGATGGAAAAATAGTAAGAACTAAAAAGATATGCGTCAAATGCGGTCAAGGAGTTTACATGGCTGAGCATAAAGACAGGTATCATTGCGGAAGCTGCGGCTACACATTGTTCAAGAAAAAAGAATAAGTTTTTAAACAAAATCATTTAATTTAATATTTTATGATAGAGCTTTCTGAAAAAATTATTAATATAAAAATTGCTTATTACAACGGGAATAATAATAGCTGCGAAAATTCAGGTTTTAATTACAGAGAATTTTTCGGGAACAAAAAAGAGATTAATTCTGTTAAGAAAGGCAGCATAACTTATAATATTCATTTGATTTATCTTGACACAGCTTTAGAGTACAATAATAATAAAGCAATAAAGAATTACCTAAATGGAAGTTATGTGGTTATTCTTGAAAATAGAAATAATGCCTTGGAAGAGCTTGCAAAAACCCTGAGCATCAAAACTTGCCTGTTGAATAGTAATGAAACTATTGAGAGCGCAGTTTATGGCTTCATTGATGAAGTTGATGAAAAATTAAGGAAAGAGGAATGAAAAAAAATGAAAGAGACTCTGAAAGTCTTGTATTATGGAAGCAATGAAACTATTGAGAGCGCTTTAAAAAAACCCCAAATAACGTTCTCTTTCATACCTGTAATTTACAGCGTTAATAACAGATTGTCTCTTTGGAACATGACTGGCTTTTACCTTGAAAAATACTCTTATTTAAAAAAAGGAGCGAGAGCATTGATAGTTGAAGAAAAAACTCTTGATGAGAATATTGTCTTTAACATTAAAAGCAATCCTGCTCCATTATTCATAATAGGAAAAAATGAATCATTACCTAAGGGTTTAGATAAAGAAATATTCTATGAGGATAGCTTAAAAGGGTGCATTAAATCAATAGAAAAATATTTTGGATTAAGCTATTTGGAATAACTTTTTTTAATGAAAGTTTTTTTAATAACCATTAAGTTTAATTAATAATGATAGTCCTTGGAATTGAATCAACTGCTCACACTTTCAGCGCCAGCATTATGGATGAAAATAAAGTGCTTTCATTAGAGGGCAAGACTTTGACAACAAAATCAGGAGGACTTATTCCTAGGGAAATCATAGAGCACCATTTACTTAACGGCCCTAAAATAATAAATGATGCATTGATTAATGCCCATAAAAAAATATCCCAGATTGACTTAATCTCTTTCAGCCAAAGCCCTGGAATCGGAGGAGCTTTGCAGATAGGTGCAGTTATTGCTAGGGGATTGTCTTTAAAAAATAAAATACCTTTAGTTGGAGTGAATCACTGCATTGCCCACTTAGAGATTGCAAGAATGCTAACTGGACTTAATGACCCTGTAATGCTTTACACTAGCGGAGCAAACACCCAAATAATAGCCTACAGCGAGGGAAAATACAGGGTATTTGGAGAAACTCTTGATATGGGAGTTGGAAACTTCATTGACCATGTTGGAAGACTCTTAGGTATGGGCTTTCCTGCTGGGAAAAAAATTGAAGAGCTAGCCTTAAAGGGCAAAAAATTCATAGAGCTTCCTTACAAAGTGAAAGGAATGGATATTAATTTTGGAGGTATTTATTCAAATCTTGTTAGAAAGATTGAAAGCAAGGATTACAGCATTAATGACTTATGCTATAGCCTGCAGGAGACAGTTTTTTCAATGCTTGTTGAAATCTCTGAAAGAGCATTGGCCCATTGCCAAAAAAAAGAGCTTGTTTTAACAGGAGGGGTTGGAGCAAACAAAAGACTGAATGAGATGTGCGAAACAATGTGCCTAGATAGGGGTGCAGTGTTCAAAAGAATACCTATTAAATACAGCGTTGATAACGCGGCAATGATTGCATGGGCTGGGCTATTAAAATTTAAAAGCCATGGAGCTGACTTAATAAAAGAGGCTATAGTCAGCCAGAAAACAAGGACTGAAGAGGTTGAGATTTTTTGGAGAAAATAATTTTTGCAGGAGCTGAAGCATTGATTAGGCAAGCAGGCGAAGATGAATTAATCAAAGACAGGGTTAAGAAGAAGTACAGAATTAAGGAAATTGACGAAAAATTAAGAAGATCAAGGACTAAGATTGAATTCAACCTTATGAAAAAAGCCCTGCAAAAAGGAATATTTGTGCCTAAAGTGTGGGATTTGGAAGAATTCTCATTCAAGATGCAATATTTAAAGGGAAAATTGGTGCGGGATTACCTTCCTGATTGCCTTGACAAGAAAAAATTATTTGAAACTATTGGAAAGCAGATTAACTTAATGCATGAATCTGACATTGTTCATGGAGATTTGACAACAAGCAACATGATAATAGTTGATGGCAATGTTTATTTTATTGATTTCAGCTTAGGAGCTTTAAGCAATAAATTAGAGGACAAAGCAGTTGATTTGCACTTGATAAAGCAGGCATTAATCGCGAAGCACAACAGCTCTTGGAAGGAATGCTTTAATAGTATCATTAATAATTACAAAAACTTGCATGTTTTGGAGAAATTAAAAAGCGTTGAAAAAAGAGGAAGAAAGAAAGCTTAATAATTATGCCCGCTAAACAAATGCTTAATGCTTAATTTTTTTAGTTTTTTTAAAGTTTTTTGCATTAATTTTTCGCTGCTGTAAAATAAGTCAGTCCTTCCAACAAAGCCGTTTTCAAAAATAGTGTCTCCGCAAAATAAAATTTCATGAGTTTTTTCATATAATCCTATGCTTCCTAAAGTATGGCCAGCAAGCTCCAATGTTTCAAAGCAATATTGCCCTGTGTTTATCTTATCATGCTGATTTAATGCTTTGTCAATCTTGAACTCTTCAATTTTTTTCCCTTGCCATCTTGAAAAATGGCTGAATAATGCTGCCAAGTTTTCATCCCCTTTGCCTATCATTATTTTGCATTTAGTTCTTGCCTGTATTTTTGCTGCAAAAAAAGTATGGTCAGGATGAATATGCGTTAAAATTAACAAATCAACAGGATTTTTAAAATCATTTCCAGCATCAATCAACACCTTAACTTTGTCATCAATGTAATAAGAATTGCATAACCCCTTAATGACAAAGATTTTAGGATAAAGCTCAATCATTGTTTTAACTAAATTATCATTGAATAAAAAGATTATCAATAATTTTTTCAAATTTTGAAACAATAAGCTTTTTAAATGAATAATTGTTCGTATTTTTAATATGGCAAGAATGCACTCAAGAGCAAAAGGTAAAAGCAAGAGCGTAAAGCCTGTTTTGTCAAATAGCAAGCAGTGGGTTAGTTATAAGCCTGATGAAATTGAGAAATTAGTTGAAAAAGTTGGACGCACTGGAGCCAGAAGCTCAAAAGTGGGCATGATTTTAAGGGATTCTTATGGGATTCCAAGTGTTAAGGATTTGACTAAAAAAAAATTAAACAAAATTTTAGTCACTACTCAAAAGCAGGAATTGCCTGAAGACTTGTTTAATCTTATAAAAAGAGCGGTAAATACGAGAAAGCATTTGGACAAAAACAAGAAAGATGTTAGCGGAGACCACGGATTCAGGCTAATTGAAAGCAAAATAAAAAGGCTTGTTAAATATTACAAATCAAAGAAAGTTCTTGACCCTTCATGGACATACAATATTAAGAAGGCAAAATTGCTTGTTGAATAAACCCTTTATTTGGAGGAATTAATTAAGGAAATTAAAGTTTTTAAAAATAGAAATCTTTAAAAAAACTTGCTTGATTTTTGAATAGATATGGTAGTTAAAAAGAAGGTTAAAATTGGAAAGAAGAAGAAATGGTTTGACATAGCTTTGCCCCTAAGCTTGAAAGGAGAGGTTTTTTCCCAAGGATTCGCTGAAACCCCTGAGGATTTAATCAAAAAAACTATGACTTTTTCTTTAGGAGATGCCATTAATGCCCCTTCAAAAAAGCATATTAATCTTAAATTAGTCATAACTTCAGTTAAAACAAGCGTTGCCCATACTGATATTAAAGCTTTAGAGGTTAATCCTTCATTTTTGCTAAGAAAATCAAGAAAAAACAGCAAAGTGACTGCAAAATCAGTCGGGCAAACTAGCGACGGCTTCAAAATAGATGTAAGGCTTTGCGCAATAACTAATGGGCATTGCATTTCAACAGCAAAAAAAGAGATAAGAAAACAATTGACACAATATTTGTCTAAGATTATAAAAGAATCACGAAAGGATGCAATAATTTCAAATCTTATTAGCAATTCAATTCAGGCAAATATCAAAAAAGATATTCACAAAATCTTCCCAATCAGAAGCATTGAACTTGAAAAAGTCAAAATATTATGAAAATATTTAACAATATCTTAGACACTATTGGAAACACTCCATTAATAAGAATAAATAATCTTGTTAAAAAAAAAGGAATTAATATTTATGCCAAATTTGAGGGCACTAATCCAACTGGAAGCATAAAAGACAGAATAGCACTTAAAATGATTGAGAAAGCTGAATCTGAAGGAAAATTAACTAATAATAAAACTATTATTGAAGCTACCAGCGGGAACACTGGAATAGCCTTGGCAATGATTGGAGCAGTAAAAGGCTACGGTGTTGAAATAGTGATGAGCGCAGCAGTAAGCATTGAAAGGCAGAAAATGATTCAAGCTTTTGGAGCAAAAATAATTTTAACACCTAAAGAATTAGGCACTGATGGGGCAATAAAAAAAGTAAAAGAATTAATGAATGAATTCCCTGATAAATATTATACAACTGACCAATTTTCAAATAAAGGAAATACTTTAGCTCATTATATGGGCACTGCTAAAGAGATTTGGAATGATTTGGATGGAAAAATTGACTACATTGTTTGCGCGCTAGGGACTAGCGGAACAATAATGGGCTCAGCCAAGTATTTAAAAGAAAAGAATCCGAAGATTAAGGTTGTCAGCGCGCACCCAATTAAAGGGCACTATATTCAGGGACTTAAGAACATGAAAGAAGCATTGGTTCCTTCATTATATGATGAATCACTTATTGATGAGACTGTCATGATTGAAAGCGAAGAAGCTTTTGAAATCTCAAGAAGGATTGTGAAGGAAGAGGGAATATTTGTCGGAATGAGTAGCGGCGCAGCAATGCTTGCTGCAATCAAGCTTTCAGAAAAGATTAATAAAGGAAACATTGTAGTAATATTCCCAGATAGGGGAGAGAAATACTTAAGCACAGACTTGTTCAAGATTAAATAACGGGCTTGTGGTCTAGTGGTTATGACGTCGCCTTGACGTGGCGAATGTCCCCGGTTCAAATCCGGGCAAGCCCAAAATAATTAAAGTTTTCTCCAAGAATAATCTTGCTTTGCTAGTAAGCAAACTCTTGAAGGCTCATGACAGTCAATTATTTTCCAATTCAGCTCTTTTGCTAATTCTGTGCTGAACTCCTTGATTTCTTCAAAATTAGGCATGTTTTCCTTGCTTAATCTTTCAATGCTTGAGCCTACATGCATGTAGGATTTAGCTTCAACAAAGTGAATATCTCCTTGCTTTATTATATCTGCATACTCTTTAGGGCTTGCCATGTTATACTCCTTGACTAATGTTAATCTGATGACTTTCCTGGTGCTTAGCTTCTTAGTTAGCCTGATAGTTTCAAGCAAATTGTCAAAGCCTTTCTTTTTAAGCGAGCTTTTTGTTAGTCTTAAATAATCCTTAGGGTTGGAAGCAACTAAAGTGATGTATAATTGCGTTGGCAAAGGCTTCAAATTCTTAATAACTTCAGTGTTAATCCCATTAGTTACCAAGAAAGTGGTAAATCCCCTAATATGAAACTCCTGGATTAGCTCTCCAATTCTTGGATAAAGTGTTGGCTCGCCTGCTAAGCTTATTGCTGCTTGGTTAGGGTTCAAAGCCTCTTTTAGCTTACTTTTGTCAATCTTGCTGTTTCCTTTAAAGCCTATTAATAATTTTCTTTGGGCTTTGATTGCTTCATCAACTATTTTTTTAGGCTCATCAATTGCCACATTATTCATTGAGTTTCCTTGCGTGAACTCTGTTGGTCTCCAGCAAAACAGGCAATAATGCTGGCACCACGCAACAGCAGGAGTCATTTGCAGGCACCTGTGAGACTTGATGTTATAAAATTTTTCCTTATAGCATACTCCTTCCCCTCTTAGTGAATGCCTTGTCCATGCGCAAAGTTTTACAGCGCTATGCTCTCCAGCCATTTTGTACCTTTTTTTCTCATAAAGCTTCTTGTCCATAAGTTATAAAATAAAGCAGTGCTTATTATAAATTATGCTAATAAGCAAATATTTTGCAGTGTGCAAAGCCACACTTTACGAGCCTTTCAGTAATCCCTTAATCCCTACAGCTTTCATTTCAGCTGAGCTTTACAACTCAATGCGCTTCATCAGGCCAAACCTTTGCAATATCATCTTTGACAAGAAAAGGTTTGAGTTCTGTGTAACTCCATTATCTGATGAAACAGAATCAGACAATATTTTTTACAGCGACCACATAATAAGCCTTCCTTCAAACAGTTACCATAATATTTTCGGATTCGCTGAAGTGAACAACTTAATCATAAGGACTGACATTTTTTAAAAAATTAAATTTAGGCTCTTCAAAAATTCAGGAGTCAATTCCCTTAATTTCTTGCTCGGGGGCTTGACATTCAAGCCCTCTTTCTTGTTTTTTTCATAAAAACTGTAGCATACCTGGTAAAAATCCATGTTGAATTTTGTGCAGTAAAATTCTGCAACCATTAAATCAAAATTAATCCTGTTTCTTAAGCCCTGCTTCTTATCTGACAGCATCCAGTTTTCCTGGTCGCTCAAATCAGTTGCGCAATAGCCAAGCTCAAGCAGGTAGTTCCAGCTGAAAGGAGTATCCTTTATTCCGGGATAAAACTTGAACTTTTTGTCATTTTTAAGGTTAAAATAAATGCTTCCGCAGTCTAAGTTTTTTTTCTGATTAAAATATTCAACAAAGTTTTCAAGCGAGCCGCTGAACCCTTCCTCTTTTTTGGAATCGCGCAGCATTCTTGTATCACTTTTTATGAGGTCACAAAAAATCAGGACATTCTCTTTAATCCAGTTTTTGTCATGGCCGAATTCCGGCTTAGCATCATAGCTCCAGCCTTTTTCCTTAAGAGTAAACAGAATCCCTTTATAAGTCAAACCTTCAGGGTAAGAGGTCATAAGAAGGTATTCGCATAATTCCCTGTGAGTCCCGACACCCATGATTAATCAGAATAAAAACCCTTATTTTTAAAGTTTTATATTAATGGCTCCCCTGTCATTTCCTGAGGTTTAGGCAAGCCCATGAGCTTTAGTATTGTTGGTGCGACGTCGCTTAGGCCTTTGCCTTTTTTTAATTTAACATTTTTGTAGCAATTGCTTACAAGTATGCATGGCACTGGATTAATTGTGTGGCTGGTTCTCCACTTCTTTGTCTGGTCTTCAGCGTTGCCATGGTCAGCAATAACAAGTATTGCGTAGTTCTTTTTTAAGCCTGCAGTTATTATTTCATTTGAGGCTTCATCAACTGCTTTGACAGCCTTGATTATTGCATGAGTTATTCCAGTATGCCCCACCATATCACAGTTAACTAAATTAACTGCTATGAAATCATAATTTTTTTCATTAATGTTTTTGACTAATTCAGCAGCTATTAATGACGCGCTCATTTCAGGCTTTAAGTCATAAGTTGCAACTTTAGGGCTTGGTATTAAAATCCTGTCTTCTCCTTTGAAAGCTTTTTCAATTTGCCCATTAAAGAAATAAGTAACATGGGCGTATTTTTCTGTTTCGCTAATCCTTAATTGGCTTAGTCCGTTTTCTGAAATTACTTGGCCTAAAATATTTTTAGGAGCAATTTCATTATAAGCATAGTTTAGATATTTTGACTTGTAATATTGGGTCATTGCAACAAAGTAAACATTTTTCTTAATCCTGCTGAATTCCTTAAACTCTGGCTCAATTATTGCCTGGGTTAACTGCCTAGGCCTGTCAGTCCTGTAATTAAAAAATATTATTGAATCATTGTCTTTCACTCCCTCATAGCCTTTCATTTTCATTGGCTTGATAAACTCGTCAGTTTCTTTCAGCTTATAGTCCTCCTTTAAAGCAAGGAGGGGATTATAAAATTCTTTGCCTTGCCCAAGCATTATGTTGTCATAAGCTTTTTTTGTCCTGTCCCATCTATGATCCCTGTCCATTGCATAATATCTTCCAGTAATTGTTGCAATGCTTCCTAATTTGTTTTTTTTTAGTAGCTTAACAATTTCTTTTAAATAAATTATTCCATTGTTTACTGGAGCATCCCTTCCGTCAGTGAAGCAGTGTATTAATAATTTTTTCACACCATTGTTTTTGGCTAATTTTATTAAAGCCTTTAAATGGTCCAAATGGCTGTGAACCCCTTGGGTTTGAAACAAGCCCATGATGTGCAGCGCTGAATTATTTCTTTTTGCATTAATTATTGCCTTTATTAATTCATCGTTTCTGTAAAATTCTCCTGTTTTTATTGCCCTGTTTATCTTTTCCATTGACTGCAATATTATTCTCCCACTCCCAATAGCCATATGCCCCACTTCGCTGTTTCCTTGGAATCCTTTAGGCAAGCCTACAGCTTCTCCGCTGGCATTTATTAAAGTATTAGGGTAATTTTTCAGCAAATAGTTGTGAAATTTTGGAGTTGCAGAAAATATTGCATTCTTTATCTTTGAAGCCCTGTAACCCCATCCATCCCTGATTATTAAAATTGTTTTCATAATGTTGCCATTTTAAAGCCAGTGTTTTCCTCAATTCTCATTAGCCTGTTATACTTGCTTAGTCTTTCGCTTCTGCAAGGAGCTCCTGACTTAATCTGGCTAGCACCTATTCCTACTGCATAGTCAGCAATGTATTCATCCTCTGTTTCGCCGCTTCTATGGCTAACCATTACATTCATTCCATTAGCCATTGCTAGCTTTGCTGACTTGATTGATTCAGTTATTGTTCCTATTTGATTGATCTTTAAAAGCAAACAATTGCATGCATGCATTTGAATTGATTTTTTTATTCTTTCAGTGTTAGTTACAAGTAAATCATCTCCAACTATTTGATGAGCTTTGCCTAATTTTTTTGTAATCAATGAAAATGATTTCCAGTCATCTTCAGAGTAAGGGTCTTCTATTGAAAAAATGGAATGCTTGCTTATTAGTTCATTGTAATAGTTCATCAATTCCTCATTTGTGAGCATTAATGGTTTTTTTGATTTAAAGTTAAGGTTATATTTTTCTCCTTCTTTCATTTCAGTTGCTGCACAGTCTAGGTTTATGTCAAATATTTGCTCATAATTTTTTCCATTGATTGATTCGCTTATAAGGTTTAATGCTTGCTCAGCAGTGCTTAGTTGCGGAGCGAATCCTCCTTCATCCCCCACATTTATTGCGCTTAAGCCGTATTTTCTGACCAATTTGGATTTTAATTCTTGGTAGACTTCGCATGAGCACCTCATTGCTTCCTTAAAGCTTTCTGCTTTTTTCGGAAAAATCATGAATTCCTGAATCCCTAACTCGTTGCCTGCGTGCTTTCCGCCGTTAATAATATTAAGCGAAGGGATAGGCAAAATTTTTTTTTTGCTCTTTGATAATTCTTTAATGTATTCGAATAATTCCTGATTATTATAAGCAGCTGCTGCCCTGCTCGCAGCCATGCTAACTGAAAGTATTGCATTCGCGCCTAAGATGCTCTTATTTGATGTGCTGTCAAGCTCAATCATTGCTTTGTCAATGCCTTCCTGGTCTGATTCATTCATGCCTGCAATTTTTTTATTAATAATAGTAGTTACATTGTTTACTGCTTTGAGCACTCCTTTTCCGTTAAATCTTGACAAGTCATTATCCCTTAATTCAACTGCCTCGTATCGTCCTTTGCTTGCTCCGCTAGGGACCATTGCCTTGAATACTCCCTTTTTTGTCTTTAATTCACATTCAACTGTTGGGTTTCCCCTAGAATCCAATACTTCCCTTGCTTTAACACTTAATATCATATGCTTAATAAAAGTAGCTGGTGATTTAAATTAATTATCAATTAGTATCAGAATCTGCTTTGAATTTTGTTCCAAATCTCTGCTAATACCTATTTATTTCGCAATCAAGAATGAATCTGTAAAAATTTTCAGGAATATGTGTTTTTATTTTCTCAAGCTTATTAACTGTAACTCCATACTCATCAAGAGAAGATAAATAGTAAAACCTTTTATGAAGGGGAATATCATATTTTCCAACCATAACTCCATTTTGGACTAATCAATCCAAACTGCCAAATCCATCTCTTTTGATTTGAAAATTGACGCATTGCCATTAATTGAGAATTCCAAAGGGCCAAATTCTGTGTCCATAATTCCTGCGCTGTCAATCATAAGATTTTTCAAAAAATACTGTTTTTATAAAGGTTAGTATTTAATTAGTATTATTTTTAAAGATAAAATAGCCTATTATTTTTTATTGGGCTTGTAGCTTAGCAGTAGAGCGTTTCGTTCGCAACGAAAAGATCCTGGGTTCGAATCCCAGCAAGTCCAAAAAATAATTAAGGGAAGGGTTGACCTTTAAGGGAAACCGTAGGTTGCCCTTAAGGTTGCGAATCCCAGCAAGTCCAAATATTTTATAAAATATTAAAAACAATTAAGGAACAATGATTAAAGTTATTGCTTTTGATTTGGTTGGAGTCTTGGTTAAAGACACAAAATTTAACAGTGACATTGAAGGCTCAAAGGAATTAATCAAGTCCTTAAAGATTATTAATAATTCTTACTCTCCGAAAAATCTTCGCATTTTTGAAGAAATAAAAAAAATTGACAAGAACATTAAGTTAGTCATAGCAACTAATAATGTGCCCCTGATTAGGCAGTGGATTAACAACAATTTTAGCACTGAATTTATTGACAAGATTTACATCTCCTCAGAGTTAGGCTATAGAAAGCCAAGCCCTGAATTTTTCAAAAAAATACTCAAGGATTACAAAATTAAGCCGGAAGAGCTGCTTTTAATCGATGATATGCAAAGGAATGTATTAGGCGCTAAAGATTTAGGAATTAAGGCGGTTTTGCTGAAAAATTTTAGCGACTTAAAAAAAGAAGTGCTTAAAATGCTTCAATCTTAAACTTTAAAAAACCTAAATTTTAATATTTAAATTAGTTGCAGTTGTGGTATAGTGGTAGAATTCAAGCTTGCCAAGCTTGGGACCCGGGTTCAATTCCCGGCAGCTGCAAATTTATAATTTGCATGCTATTGGAAAAATAACAATTTTTCCAAAGCAGCTGCAAAGTGTAAGTTCTTAGTTGAGTTTTTGCCACAACGAAAATCTCGGATTTTCGTGTGCATAAAAATTTATTAATTTTCATTGCAATGCTTTGCGAAGCAAAGGGTTGGCTGCAATTCAATAATTTTTATAAAAGCTTGAAGTGTTTTTTAAACAATGAAAAAAGCGTTATTGTTGGCCATTTTATTGATATTGCCTATTGGTTTTTCTTGCTACAATAATTCAATTACCATTAATTCAGTCAACAGCCTTGAGAACACTTATGCAATGCTTTTGCTTGAGCAAAGATTTAACAGTTTTAGCAATAACTCTTTCTTGTACAATTCGTTGAATGACTCTGGTGTCAAATTAAAGGTTTCAAATGATTCAATAATTGTTCAATCATTGAATGATTCAGCTGATTGGAAGAATATTTTAACAGATGAGCTTTATTTTTTATGGAATTACAATGCAACTTTATTAAGCGAAGAGGATATTGTTTTTATTTCAAACCTTGAATGCTGCGGAGTTTATGATAATGGGCAATTTATTAAAACTAATGAAACTTGCAGTGAAGAGATTAATATTCCAAAAAAAGATGATTCTGCAATATTAGCGATCTTGGTTGCAATAATTCCTTTTTTAATAATGCTTTTTTATTTTTCAAGATTGGATTACAAAAAATATCTTGTTTTCATATTTGGAATTATAGGTTGGTTAGCAGCTTTTGTGTTGAGGATTCCTTTGTTAAATCAGGTTTCATTGACTGCTAATTTTTGGGTGATTATGCTGCTGCCGTCATTGCTTTCAGGGTTGTTTGAGGAAGGTGTCAGGTATCTATCATTAAGATTTGCTCCTCATGCGAAAAGAAACTTCTTCTTATTTGCTATAGGATGGAGCTTTGCTGAAATATTAATAATTTATTGCTTTAATATTGTTTATTTTTTGAGCTTTAACCAGCAAGTGTCTTTTGTTGATGCTTTGCCGGGTTTAATTGAAAGGTTCAGCGCAACAATCCTTCATTTGGCATTCACAATAATCGTGCTAAAATCGCTTAAGAATAAGAAATTGTTGGGTTTGGCAATGGGTTTGCACATTGCTGTGAACCTTTTTGGAATATTATTGCTCACATTTAATCTGAATGTGTGGATTATTGAACTCATATTAATCCTGCTTGCTTTTTTGGTGTATAATATTTCAAACAAATTAAAAGAAGGTACTGATGATGGAAAAAGAAGGGATTTTAAAAAAATTAAAAGAAAAAAATGAAGTAAAGCAAATAGTGCCGGGAAATTATATTGGTTTTTTTAAAAGAATTGGGGACAATAAATCAGTAGCTAAAATAATGGATTTTAAGCCTGATTACTTCATTTATTATTTTGATAATTCAAAGGACTGCTTGTTCTTTGTTGACAATGCTTTCATTGCGTTCAGCTTTTTGTCAAAATTAGCAGTTCTTAAAATGCTTAACTGCGAGTTTGATTTTAAAAAAATCATTTTTTATTCAAAGGATTCAAAATTAATAGAATCTGAAGAGAAAGGAGTAATATGCGAAAAAAAAATGGTTAATAATTCGGATGCGCTTGATTACATAAAAGAATTAATCGAATATTTTGAGCAAAAAATTGGGAAAAAAATAGTGCTAAGCATAGAATGAGCAGATTTTCACCACTCATTAATGTGGAATAATTGTTTAAAACGAATAAATTACTCTAATAATCATGTATGATGAAAGCGTTTCATTATTCTCAAAGGCGAATGATTTGGTTTTCAAATCAAAAAATAAGCCTAGCAAAGAATTAGTGAATTCTTGCAATTATTTGGGCTTAAAAAAAGGCTTTGCCCAAGAGGTTATGAAAGCAACAGTGGTCATTACTTTAATTTCAAGTATTCCTTCATTAGCTCTGTTCATCATTTTTAGAAATATTTTTTTTCTTTTGATTCCAATAATTATAAACCATTTTTATAGCGAGCATTATAAAAACAAGTATTATATAGAAAAAATAAAAGATTTTGGCTACTTGCCTGATTTTTTCAGTCTTTTAATAACTAATCTTAAGATTAATCCTAATTTAGAAAGCGCGTTGATTAATTCAAGCAGTTTTGATTATGGCATGAGCTCTGCAATATCAAAAAGAATAATGAAAAAAATTAACAGCGGAGTTGACATCAATACTAAGGAAGAGTTCAGCAGAGAATTCAAAGTTTTCAATGACTCCAAGATTAACTTGTGCGTTAATTCGATAATCTCTGCCATGTCTGTAAAGAGCAGCGTTAAAAGGAATATTTTGTTCTCTGATTCTTTGAATCAATTGCTCGGATTCATGAAAAACAATGCTGAATTGTTTTCAAGAAAAATATACACTTCAGTTTTGATGATTTTTGGTATTGGGACAATTATTCCATTAATTCTTGTGAGCATTTTTCCTTTGATAGGGCTGATTAACGGAAGGTTCATAAGCTCGTATTCCTTGTTTTTTTTCCTCATATTAAGCGTTTTTATAGTGAGCTTCATAGTTAATGATTTAAAAAAGAAAAGCCCTTCAAAATTTAGCCAAATAAGCTTTAATTCAAAAATTAAGGGCATTAATCAGGTTTTTCTTATTCTGATTATTGCTGCTTTTTCAACTCCTTCAGTTATTCTTTTTTTTGAAAAAATATTAAATTTTAGGGTAAACTTTTTTTTGAGAGAATATTCCCCTTTCTTCTTTTATGCCAGCGCTTCAGTTGTCTTAAGCATTAATTATTTTTTAAAAAACAATGTTTTGGTTAAGGAGAAGCGAGCTGTGCAAAGGGTTGAAGATTCTTTGATTGATTCTTTCATGGTTATTGGCACTAGAATTAATGAGGGCCACAGCATTGAATCAAGCATTAAGTACTCTTTGGATAATTCTAGCGAGGAGTTGAGAGAGTTTTTTTCAAAAGTTTACAGCAGAATTTCAAGACTGGGAATTGATTTAAGGCAGGCTTTTGATTTTTCAATAGTTTCTGCTAAAATATTCTCAAAAAGAATTAAGAGCATGATTGATTTGCTATGCTATACTGTCAAAAAGCACTCATTAAGCGCTGGAGAGGCAATGATTGAGATGTGTGATTATTACAGGAAAATAAAAAGCGTTGAGTTTGATATGGACAATTCATTAAGCAAGAACACTGACATGATTAAAATGACTATGAGTTTTTTCTCTCCAATTGTTTGCGCATTAATAATTACTATTTCTGCAGTTATTAATTCATTTTTAGGCTCAAATAATTCAATGATGTTTTTTTCATTTTCCAGCCTTGATGTTGAAATGCTTGGACTGCTAATTTCTTGCTATTTGCTTGTTCTTGTTTTTATATTATCAGATTTTTATTCTTTTTTAAAATACGGAAAGGATTCAGTGGAATCCGAATTTGAGCTCTCTAAGTCCTTGATTATTGCATTTTTGACATTTACCGCAACATTAATAATATCTCAAGTTTTTCTTTTTGAATTATGAATAATAAAAGCGTTGAAGGGCTGCCCTTGCAATACTTAATAATCATATTAATAGCAGTGATAGTTATTGGAATAGTGCTGCAAATAACTGATGTTGTTGATTTCGGAGTTAATAGCGGGCTTGAAGCAATCAATAATACTGTTAATGC